>DATBFX010000089.1:0-11205 GCA_036558305.1 Thermomicrobiales bacterium
GACGATCTACCGGGTGTTTTTGCTGCCGGGCGCGCTTCAGGTCGATCTCTCCTTCGGACCGGCCGCGGAGTTCGGGGCGCGGGGACCGCGGTTCCGCTTGCTCTTCGGCGAGGCGGTGGAGAAGCCGTGGGCGGCGCCGCCGTCGCTGGAATTCGAGTTCGGGCTGGCGGTCCACCACGCGGTGCGCGGGTACCTCTGCCTCGAGCGGGGGCGGTTGTGGCAGGCGGAATACTGGATCAGCGCGCTCCGCGACCACACGCTGACGCTCGCCTGCCTGCGCCGCGGGTTGGAGGCGAGTTACGGGCGAGGGTTCGACGGCCTACCGGCGGAAGTGCGTGACCCGCTGGCGGCTTCCCTGGTGGGCGAATTGACGGCGGACGGACTGCGGCGGGCGCTGGCGGTGGCGACGACCGGGCTGTTGCGCGAGGCCGGTAATCTCTCCGAGGTGGAACGGGTGCGGCCGATGCTGGCGGAGATATTCGGTCTCTTGCCGCCGCGCTTTACGCTCGAGTCGATCTTCGGTTCGGTCGAACCGCTTCCCAACCAATCGGCCGATCTCGATCGGGAGATCGAAGAGGCGATGGAGGATCACGCGGATGAGGTCGTCCGCAAGATAACCAATCCATGATCGTCCTCGATGCCTATGCCTTCCTACGGGCGATCATCCGCCCGGCAACGCCGCAGGACGCGGTACCAGCGCGGACAGCGACGACACCGTTTGGGGCGGGTTGCGGGTGCGGTCGCGGGTCGTCGCCCGTGCACAACTCCGAGGCGAACGGCGCGGTCCCGTCATCGTGCGATAGACTGGACGCGAGGTCGAAAAGGAAGGCGGCGATGAACGGCGTTCACGATCTCGGGGGCATGCACGGGTTCGGGCCGGTCGTGCGCGAGGAGAACGAGCCGACGTTCCACGCGGACTGGGAGGCGCGCGTTTGGGGGATGCTGCAGGTGATCCGGGGGCAGGGGTACGTGACGATCGACGCGTCCCGCTACGGGATCGAGCGGATGCCGCCGGCCGAGTATCTGCGGGCGTCGTACTACGAGCGGTGGCTGGCATCGCTCGAATACAACCTGACCGTGGAGGGCCTCGTTGCCGGCGGCGAGGTGGAGGCCAAGATCGAGGAGCTTCGTCGCGATCCCGACGCCGCACCACGCCTGGACGCCGTCGCGACACCGCCCCCGCCCCGTCAACACCCGGCATCGCCGCCGCCACCCGCGCCGCGGTTTGCGGTCGGCGACGAGGTGGTGACGCGGAACGTGCATCCGGTCGGTCACACGCGGCTGCCGCGCTATGCGCGTGGCAAGCGGGGGGTGATCCAGCGGTACCACGGACCGCAGGTCTTCCCCGATACCAACGCGCACGGGCTGGGCGAGCAGCCGCAACCGCTCTACAGCGTGCGGTTCGAGGCCCGCGATCTCTGGGGCGATTCCGCCGAGCCGCGGCAGACGGTGTCGCTCGACCTGTGCGACAGCTACCTCGATCCCGCCTGATGTGGAGTGACCGATGATGAGGTACGACCCCGAGCAGGAACCCTACGTGGCGCTGCGGACCAGGGCGTTGGAGTCGCTCCTGATCGAGAAGGGGTTGCTCACGGTCGAGGCGGTCGACGAGCGGATCAGCCAGTACGAGCGGGACATCGGGCCGCTGAACGGGGCGCGGGTCGTCGCCCGCGCCTGGGTCGATCCTGCCTTCAAGGAGCGACTCCTCCGGGACGGCACCGCCGCGATCGGCGAGTTGGGGTTGCCAACCAGCCTACCGTTGGTGGTCGTCGAGAACACGCCGGCGGACCACAACATGGTGGTCTGCACGCTCTGCTCGTGCTACCCGTGGACGGTGCTCGGGTTGCCGCCGACCTGGTACAAGGATTTCGCCTACCGCTCGCGCGCCGTGATCGAACCGCGGGCGGTGCTGGCGGAGTTCGGATTGCACCTGAATGAGGACGTGATGGTCCACGTCTGGGACAGCAGCGCCGAAGTCCGCTACATGGTCTTGCCGGAGCGACCGCCCGGCACCGAGGACCTGACCGAAGAGGAACTCGCGGCACTCGTCACGCGCGACGCCATGATCGGCGTGGCCAAGGTGAGCGGCGAGTGACGAGCTACGAGCTTCGAGCTTGGGCGGAGCGTTCCTCGAAGCTCGTAGCTCGTAGCTCGCCACTCGTGAGGAAGTGGCGATGAGCGACCGGCGGATCGAGGACCTCGGCGACGACATGGCGGTGCCGCGCAAGAACGGCGAGTTGGTGTTCGCCGCACCGTGGGAGGGGCGCGTCTTCGGGATGGCGGTCGCGCTCAACGACGAGCGGGTCTACGACTGGAACGCCTTTCGGGACCGGCTGGTTGCCGAGATCGCCGCGGCGGAGGAGCACGGGGACGAGTCGGGGTATTACGAACGGTGGCTCGCATCCTTCGAACGGCTCTTGCTGGAGACGGGCATTCTCACCGCCGAAGAACTCGATACCAGGACGGCGGAGTTCACCGCCGGGCTCTACGACCCGCACGAGCACTACGAGACGACGTCGGACGCGATCGCCAGCCTGACGCGCTCGCCGCACACCTCCAACGCGCGCAACATCGTCTGGCGGGCCGACGGCGAACCGATCAACGTCTTCCGGCGACCGGGGCAGCTCTTCGTCTGCGCCACCGGGTGCTGCTGCGGTCACACCGAGCGCGGGCATGCGCCGGTGCCGGTCGAGCTCTACCATCATGAGTGGGCGCGGCGGCGCATTCGACATAAGGTGCACCTCTCGCTCGGTGGCTGCCTCGGTCCCTGCGCGCTCTCGAACGTGGCGCTGCTCCTTTACGACGGCCACCAGATTTGGTTCCACTCGATCACCGGCGACGAGCAGGTGGTGGCGATCTACGACTACATCGAAGCAATGGTCCAGGCGGATTGCTATCTGCCGCCGCCCGAGACTCTCGCGTCCCAGGTCTTTGACGTGTTCGACTGGCCCGCGCCCTCACCGAAACCGCGGCTGGCCGCACCGGCGTACCGCGGCGGCAGCGGCGGAGGGTAAGCGGTCACCGAGGAGCTGTACGACCGACCTCGACATGGTGATTCTGAAGACAGTGGATCGGTCGAATCTGCGGTGTCTTTGGCACGACGTGGCACGCGACGGTCGCGGACTGGGGGCGACGGCCGGTCGTGTGATGAGGTGCATCCGTGTCTTCTGGTTGCTATGCTGAAGGCCGTACAGGAGGGCATGCGATGAACGTCACGCTTACTCCCGAGGCCGAGGCGCTGGTGCGGCGGCAGATCGAGGCCGGGCGCTTCCAAACCGCGGACGAGGTAATCGAGGAGGCGCTCGGAGTGCTCGACGAGCGGGAGCGGATGGAGCAACTGCGCGCCAAGTTGCAGGTCGGGATCGATCAGGCAGATCGTGGCGAATTGGTTGACTGGACACCGGAGTTGCGGGAACAGATCAGGCAGTCGGCACGCCGGCGGGTGAAGCTAGGCGAGAAGCCCGATCCCGATGTCTGCCCGTAGGCGGCGCTTGCGCATCACGCCGCGTGCTCGGCAAGACTACGACGACATCCTGGTCTATTCCGAGGGAATCTGGGGGCAAGAACAGGCCGATCGGTATGAGGCAGCACTCAACAGGGCACTCGACGATCTGCTGGATTTTCCACTGATGGGCCGGACTCGGGACGACATTTCCCCTGGCCTGCGCAGCCGTCAGGCTCAGCAACACGTCATCTACTACCGAGTTAAGGGCAACGTGATCGAGATCGTTCGCATCCTGCACGAGCGGATGGACGCGGTGCGGCAACTCTCCCCGTGAACCGCTGGACGCCTGCTGAAGCAACCGTTACGATCCCAACGGGTACCATCGACAATCGTGATGCAGGGACGGGTATGCGGAGGAGTGACCCCGTGGAGGCATACGACTTCGTCGTCGTCGGCGCCGGGTCGGCGGGGTGCGCGCTGGCGAACCGGTTGTCGACCGATCCGTCGGTTTCGGTGGCGTTGGTGGAGGCGGGCGGCGCGGACGACCGGGAGGCGATCCGGGTGCCGCGGCAGTACTTCTCGCTCTGGGGGACGGATGTCGATTGGGGCTACGTCTCGACACCGCAGGCGGGAACGGTGGGGCGGACGCACGTGATGCCGCGGGGACGGGTGCTCGGGGGGACGAGCAGTATCAACGGGATGGTCTACCTGCGGGGGGCGGCATCGGACTACGATGGGTGGGCGGCGGTCGGGTGCGCGGGCTGGGAGTGGGAGCGGGTGCGGGCGGCGTTCGAGGAGTTGGAGGAGTGGCTGCGACCGGCGGTGCTGGAACCGCACAACCCGCTGTCGGAGGTGATGGTCGAGGCGGCGGTGCAGGCCGGATATCCGCGCAGCTCGTCGTTCGACAACGGGACGCTGGATGGGGCCGGCTTCAACAAGTCGACGATCCTCGACGGGGCGCGGCACAGCGCGCACCGGGCGTTCGTCGTGCCGGTGCGGGGTCGGACGAATCTGCGGGTCGTGAGCGAGGCGCGGGTGCTGCGGTTGGCGATGGAGGGACCGCGGGCGCGCGGCGTAGTCGTGCAACGGAACGGGGGTGTGGTCGAGACGATCGAAGCGGACGAGGTGATCGTCTGCGCGGGCGCATTCGATTCGCCGCGCCTGTTGATGCTTTCCGGGATCGGACCGGTGGCGGAGTTGGCGCGGCACGGGATCGCGCCGATTGCCGATCTGCCGGTGGGCGAGAACCTGATCGACCACCTGTTGATCGGGATCGTCTACGACTCGTTCCAACCGATTTCCGATCTCAATGCCTACTGCACCGAGGGGTGTCTGTTTACCAGGTCGACGTCGGAGCGCGGCGACTGCGACCTCGAGATCTCGTTCGCGAAGGAACCGCATTTCGCGCCGGAGACGACCGACGGGAAGCCACGGTTCACGATCATTCCGGGGATCACCAAACCGAAGAGCCGGGGAACGGTGCGCCTGACGGGGACCGATCCCGAAGCGCCGCTGGAGATCGATCCGCGCTACTTCGGCCATCCCGACGACATGGCGGCGATGATCCGGGCGGTCCGGATCAGCCGGCAGATCGGGGAGCAGGCGGCGCTCGACGGTTGGAACGCCGGCGAGCATTTTCCAGGGCCGGTGGTCGCGAGCGACGAGGCGATCGCGCGGTACGTGGCGCAGGACGTCAGCACCTGGTTCCATCCGGTCGGCACCTGCCGGATGGGAACGGGAAAGGACGCGGTGGTCGATCCGACGCTGCGGGTGCACGGCGTTGCGGGGTTGCGGGTGGCGGATGCGTCGATCATGCCCGACATCGTCGGGGTGAACACGCAGGCGGCTTCGACGATGATCGGCTGGCGGGCCGGGGAGTTCGCGCTGGCGTGAGGTGGGGTGGGCCATCCGCCGTCCGGCGTCGATCGTAGGATCGACAGACACTGGCAGTCGGCGAGGCGGGCATGACCTACCGGCAGACACGGGCGCTGGCGCGGGGCTTCCGCGCTTGCCAAGCGACGATCGAAGGAGAGCGGGTATGAAGGTGCGACGGTTGGGGTTGCTTCAACTGGTCACGGCCGTCTTCGCCGTGGCCGCCTTCGCCCTCGCGGGCACCGTCGAGGCCGCGCGGAATCCCGACGCCGATCAGGGCGGTAGGCGACTGACTGCGACCTTGCTCGGCAGCAACGAGATCGCCGGCGGCGACCTCGACGGGTCCGGTGGGGTGGTTGTGACGCTCAACCAGGGTCAGGGAGTCGTCTGCTTCGAACTGACCACGACGGGGATCGCGACGCCGACCCGGGCGCACATTCACCAGGGTCCCGCCGGGGTCAACGGCGCCATCGTCGTCGACTTGCTCAACAACAACACGACCGAGGGACCATTGAGCGGGTGCCTGGCAAACGTCGACCCCGACCTGATCAAGGACATCCGGCAAAATCCGGACCAGTACTACTTCAATGTTCACAATGCCGACTTCCCCGGCGGCGCGCTTCGGGGCCAACTCACCAAATAGCCCGAATCCTCGACGGCCGGTGTCAAGCGGGACGGCGGGACGGCCCTGGTCGTCCCGCCTTTTTTGTGGGCGCGGGATGTCTCCGCCTCAATCCGGTTCGTGAACAAACCAGGCGCGGATGCCGCGGGCGTGATCGTCGAAGTGCGTAAAGGTGCTGCCCGCAAAGATCCGCCAGGGTGGGACGCCCCGAGCCGTTTCGGCAAGCTCCCGGAAGCGAGACGGGTCGTTCAGATCGTCGTCGCCGAGCGATTCCAGTCCAGGCAGCAATGCGGCCCAGATCGCTCGTTCCTCGGCCATGACCTCGGGGAGGGGGGATCGCGGTTCTCGGCGAAGACGGCGGCGTTCCGCTCGTCCGGGCGCAGCGCCCAGAGCGGCGACCCGACCAGCGCCCGCTCCCGGATCACCCCGATCATCTCGCGTTCGCTCCAGGCGACGTGGGCGATCGCGTCCTTGACCGACCACCCACCGGCCAAAACGGGCTCGGTCAAGCGGTTCGCGGGAACCCGCGCGATCGTCCCTTCCCAGGCGCGCCGGGCCGTGCCGACCTTGTCGAGAAAGTCCGCCCTGTTCATACTCTGCTCCTACCGCAATCGGCGGGTGTCGGTTGCGCCGTGGTTAAAGCACAAACGATCTGATATGAACGGCAGTGTGTCCTCTTCCATCTTCACCGCCCGAGTGCCGGCCGCACCCCTCGACGGGCCGGGCGCCGGCGGTCTGCCCGTCCCTCCCGGCAGGGGCTGACGGGCGCGTTCGTCTGCCCCTGCGTCGCCACCCATCGTGCCCTTGGTTTGAGACGGTGCGCCGCCGGACCCTTCCGGTGCGGCGCGTCATGGAGTGCGTCATGGCAACGGCAGACGTGAGGTATGTCGAGGAACTGATCGACCAGGAGGACGACTTCGACCGCTGGTACGTCGAGGTCATCAAGAAGGCGGAGTTGTCGGACGATGCGCCGGTCCGCGGCTGCAAGGTGATCCGTCCTTACGGGTACGGTTTGTGGGAACGGATGGTGGCCCGGCTCGATGCCCGGATCAAGGCGACCGGGGTGGAGAACGCCTCCTTCCCGCTGTTGATCCCGAAGTCGATGCTGGCGCGGGAGGCGGCGCACGTCGAGGGATTCGCGCCGGAGGTGGCCTGGGTCACCCGCGGCGGCGGCGACAAGGAGTTGGACGAACCCCTGGCGATCCGGCCGACCTCGGAAGCGATCATCTGCCCGATCTACGCGACCTGGGTCCAGAGCTACCGCGACTTACCGATCCTGATCAACCAGTGGGGCAACGTCGTCCGCTGGGAGGAGCGGCCGCGGGCCTTCCTGCGCACGCGGGAATTCCTCTGGCAGGAGGGACACACCTGCCACGCCACGCCGGAGGAGGCGGACGCGCGGGCGCGGCAGATGCTGGAGGTCTACCAACGCTTCCTCGAAGACGACCTGGCGATCCCGGTCGTGACGGGGACGAAGACCGAAGCGGAGCAATTCGCCGGCGCGCTCCGGACCTACACGGTCGAAGCGATGATGGGCGGCAAACACTGGGCGCTCCAAGCCGGCACCGCCCACAACCTCGGCGACCACTTCGGCCGGGTCTTCGGGATTCGCTTTCTCGACCGCGACGGCGAGCGCAAATTCGCCTTCAACACGTCGTGGGGGCTTAGTTACCGGGCGCTCGGCGCGATCGTCATGGTCCACGGCGACGATGCGGGCCTGATATTGCCGCCGGTGGTGGCGCCGGTCCAGGCGATCGTGGTGCCGATCTGGCGCAAGGGCGATGAGCTCGCGCGGCTCGAAGGCGCGGTCGCCCGCATCCAGGACCGACTGGCGCCGGTCGCCCGCGTCCGCGTCGATTGGCGAGACGATCGCACCGTGGGCTACAAGTTCAACGAGTGGGAGCTCAAGGGGGTCCCGTTGCGGGTGGAAATCGGGCCGCGGGACGTCGCCGCCGATCAGGTCGTGCTGGTGCGGCGCGACACCCGCGAGAAGCAGACGGTCCCGATCGCCGAGCTGGCGCCCACGGTCGAGGTGCTGCTGGCGGAGATCCAGGCGAACCTCTTTGCCGCTGCCAAACGGATGCTCGCGGAGCACACCGCCGAGGTTGACACGTACGAGGAACTGGCCGAACGGGTTGCCGCGAATGCCGGTTGGTCGCTTGCGCACTGGTGCGGCGACCCGGCGTGTGAAGTCAAGCTCAAGGCCGAGACGAAGGCGACGATCCGGTGTATCCCGTGGGAACTCTCGGTTGAGGCAGGGCGTTGTGTGGCCTGCGGCGGGAAGAGCGAGCGGCGGGTGGTCTTCGCGCGCGCGTACTAAATTGGACGCAATGGGAGACGCGATAACCAACATCGCGTCTCCTGTATTCTTGGAGCGGTCTGCTCAAGTCTCAGTCGTTGCGAGGAGTGAGCGATGAACGAGCCGAGCTACCGACAGCACATCGTCGTCGACCCCGAAATCCTGTCCGGCAAGCCCGCGATCAAGGGCACCCGCATTCCGGTGACGCTGATCCTGAACTTGCTGGCGAATGGCTACACGTTTGAGCGGATCGTCCAGGCATACCCCGTGTTGACCGTCGAGGATGTGAGGGCCGCGGCTGCTGATGGCGGGTCCCAAAGGCAACGGCACGTATCATAGCGGCCGTGCCAATGCGAGATTGTCATCGCCCGACCGTACGAGGAGCACAACATGGCGGCCAAGTCGCGCGCGGTCCACATCTCGGACGAGACGAACCTGTTGCGGCTCCTGGACGATGCCGTCGAAGCTCCAGTCCTTCTTGAGCGGGATGGCATGATCTTTCGTTTGAGCCGCGACATGCAGATTGAACGTGGGCCAACGCCTCGGCGACGCGTGAGCGCCGTGGCTCATCGTGAATCGACACCCTTGTTGCAATCGTTGGCCGAACTGCGCGAGGCAATTGCACAAGGCGGATGCCCTGCCGAGGACTCGACAGAACTGATCCGCGAATCCCGCCGCGAACGGACGGCGCAACTGCTGCGGGCCGTTGGCTGGGAGCCTGAAGAGCCGCGCGCCGGTGAGTGATCGTGTCGTCGTCGATGCCAGCCTCGCGGTCAAGTGGGTGCTCAGGGAGGTCCACACCCCCGAGGCCGTCTACCTCTTGACGGAGTGGGAGCAACGACGGGTGCGCCGACTCGCGCCAACGTGGTTCTTGGCGGAGGTAGCGAACGTCCGCTACAAAGGAGTCCGCCGCCAGACGGTAACGATACCGGTTGCGAGACTGGCGATCCGGCGGATCTCGCAAGCCGTCATCCTCCGGCCCATCGGACCACGGCTTGCCGAGCGTGCGATCGAATTGGCGGACCTTATGGGTCAGCCTGCGAGCTACGAGGCGCAATATCTTACTCTCGCCGAACGGGTAGGATGCGAATTCTGGACGGCAGACGAGCGCCTCTGGAACTCGGTCAAGACCGTGTTACCGTGGGTTCGGTGGGTGGGGCAGGTGACTCTGCCGGCCACGGCGTCTTCCGGCCAACCGGTCACCTGACGCCAGCTGCAATGTTCTCCCGTCAGCCCACCGCGCTCTCCAGGGCGGCGAGCAGCGGCTTGAGGTCCCAGCTCCCCTCGTGGCGGCGGCCGTTGATGAAGAACGTCGGCGTGCCGGTCACGCCGCTCTGGCGCCCGCTGGCGACGTCCTCGCGGACGCGGGCGGAGAAGGAGCCGTCTCGGAGGTCGCGGGCGAACCGGTCGACGTCGAGACCGAGCAGACCGGAGTAGCGAATCAGCTCGGGTTCGGCCAGCGAGGATTGGTGGGTGAAGAGGTAGTCGTGCATCGCCCAGAAGCTGCCCTGGGCGGCGGCGGCTTCGGCCGCTTCGGCGGCACGCTGGGCGCGCGGGTGGACGGACGGGTCGGGGAAGTGGCGGAACACGAAGCGGAGGCGATCGCCGAGCCGGCGCTGCGCCTCGCGGACGATGGCGAAGGCATCGCCGCAAAAGGGGCACTCGAAGTCGGCGTACTCAACCGGCGTGATCGGTGCGCCGGCCGGTCCCTGCACATGGTCGCGATCGCCGATGGGCGGGGTGAGCCGCGGGGGTGCTTCGTCTGGACCCACAATCCGTCTCCCGACTGCCACCTGCCGAACCGGCGGCGCCCGGCGCGGCACATCCGCCTGTCATCGTATCGGTTCACCGTCGGATTGGGAGGCAAGGCACGAACGCGGGCCGTCCGCCGGGCAGCGGCTACTTGACAGAGCACCCGGTGGGTGTAGCGTAGACGGGACCACCGACCGGTCGCGTACCTTGCCCCGCGGAGTTGGCATGCCCGCCGAACCGCCGCCCGAGGTCGTCTCGTCGCTACCACTGCCGCGCACTCCGCTCATCGATCGCGAGCGCGATCTTGCCGCAGTGGGCGACCTGATCCGTCGCGACGACGTCCCGTTGGTGACCCTGACCGGTCCGGGCGGCGTCGGCAAGACCCGCCTCGCCCTCGCCGTCGCCGCTGCGGCGCGCGCGGGGTTCGCCGACGGCGTCGCCTTTGTCCCGTTCGCCCCCGTCCGCGATCCCGCACTCGTCGCCACGACGGTCGCCCGGGCGCTCGGCGTGCCGGAGGTCGGGGGCGTTCCGGCTGAGACCGGTCTGCGCGACCATCTGCGACCGAAAACCTTCTTGCTCGTGCTCGACAACCTCGAACACCTCGTCGTCGCCGCCGACCTCGTCGCCGATCTGCTCGCGGCCTGCCCTCGCCTGACGGTCCTCACCACGAGCCGGGTGCTCCTGCGCCTGTCCGGAGAGCACGCCCACCCGGTCTCCCCGTTGGCGCTCCCCGCCTCGGGGTCCTTCGCCGACGTCGCGCTGTCCCCGGCGGTGCGCCTCTTCGCGGCGCGTGCCCACGCGGTGGCACCGGACTTTGCCCTAGCCGAGGCCAATGCCGGCGCGATCGCGTCGATCTGCCGGCGCCTCGACGGACTGCCCCTCGCCATCGAGCTGGCGGCGGCACGGGTCAACACCTTGCCGCCATCGGCGTTGCTGGCTCGCCTGGAGCAACGCTTGCCGCTGCTGACGGGAGGACCGCGCGATGCCCCCGCCCGGCTACGGACGATGCGCAACGCGATCGCCTGGAGCCACGACCTCCTCCCGCCGGACGGGCAGACCCTCTTCCGGCGCCTCGCGGTGTTTGCCGGCGGCTTCACGCTCGCCGCCGCCGAGGCGGTCCGCGGACCGGAGGGGACAGGGGTCGGGGGACAGGGGTCAGGCCGAGAGTCTTCTGTCTCCTGTCCCCTGCCCTCTGTCCTCCCCGTCCTCGACGGC
>DATBFX010000090.1:0-6237 GCA_036558305.1 Thermomicrobiales bacterium
AGCCGAAACGGTCATCGTCCGGTCGGATGGCGCGACCGCAGACGATCCGGCATTCCAACAGGCTGTGCAGTCAGTCGCGGACGGTCTGCGGGCGATAACCGTCGTCGCGGACTTGACGACCTACTATGAGGCCGTGGCGGAAGGTGCAGCGGGGGCCGATGCCTATTTGTCTCCCGATCGCCACGATGCCCTGATCACCGTCACGTTCGCTGGATCGGCAAGCGAGCTGATGTCGCACGCCGACACGTACCTGCAGGTCATCAAGAGCCATGACTCCCCGGACATCCGCGTGCTCTCCATTGGCGACCTGAGCGTCGGGAAGGCGATATTGACGGCGACCAGTTTGGGCGACCCATGCGGGCCCGAAGGGAACTTTGCGTACTTACCGAGTGACGACCTAAAGGAGGCATATAGGGCGTTGCTGCGGGACTTTCCTGCCGGCCAGCCTAGCACTCGAGGAGCGACTACCGAGATCGTTGTCGATGGTCCGATCGCCGACCCCGCGGTGCAGTCTGCCATCAAAGCCTTGGAGGTTGCGCTGAGCATGGACACCAGTTTCGGCCCCGCAAAACTGACGCAAAACGACGTCGGGGACCTAGCCGTCATCGACGTCCCAATGACAATCGATCCCTGCTCTTCCGACGCACGCGAGCTGGTCTCCCGATTGCGGTCCACGGTGATTCCGACGACGTTAGGCGGGGTGCCTGCCTCGGTTTACGTCACAGGAACGACGGCAACAAGCCTCGATGCCACCGAGTCATAGCCCCTGTGCATCTGCACAGAAATCCATCGTAAAACTCCAGAACTTGGTTTCTCTGTCGTTCGATCCTGATGTCACTGTTTGTAAGGCAAGATTAGGAAGTCGTCCCTTGCTCAATGTAAGTCCAGCATGCGCGACTTAACATGCCTCCGAGTTGCTATCGTCGGAGTGTCTATCGACTCAAATGGGTGCGTTAGCGCAGGCGGCGAACCAAATACCCGCATTTCACGGAAATCCGGCACGCAACGGTGAAATGCCAGGACCTGGGCGGGACGCCCGCGCAGGTGCTGCCGAACTCTGGCGGTAAGCGATCGGAGCCGCGTCATCGATATGTGTGGGCTATCTCCACCCCGGCACACCGCACTGGACTGGGGATGATTCGTTGTGGCATGTCCCGAATGGAGCGCGTGCCGGCGGAAGGCGAGCCGGCACCAAAATGGCACCATCCCGTACCGGTAACTCCGATAAACCGCACCGGTAAGCCAAGGATCGAGGACGGGGTTCGAGTCCCTGACCCGGCACAGTCCCCAAGGCGCAATCATGATCCTTCGGTGAATCTCACGACTGCGGCGCGGCGCCGGTTTGGTCGGTGCCTCCGCTCGGTTCTTGGTCACGCCGTGGTCACGTACCAGACGTCAGGACACGGTATCAGCCGGATTGGGCATCAGCAGTACCGCCAAGACCCCGCATACGTACGCAGGAATTGGCACTTCGCGACAATGGTCGGCATGGCCGGTACGGACCAGTTCGGTCCGCTCTCGACCGAGAAGCTTCCCGTCTGACCGCGGTTTTCCGGCCCATCCCCGCGTCCAGGACAGGTCTCGGTCACGGGCATCGTCGCTGTCGAGCACGGGCGACGTTGACCGGATCACACTACGCTGCCGACTTTTTCGGTTTGATTTTCCCGAGTCGCGAGGGGATCCAGTGCGTTTTCCAGTCCTCGTGCAGCAGTGCGGCGGCGTTGTCGGGGTTGATGAACATCTCCTTGCCGATCTGGACGCCGTAGCGCTTGCTCTTCGCGCCCCGATGCGCCTCGGCGCTGATGCTGTCTTTGTAGTGCTCCCACATCTGGTCGCGCAAGGAGTCGTGCAGCGACGCCCGCCCCGCCTCGTCCTGCTCCGGGAAGAGACGCGCCAACTCCGCCTGGACGAAGTCCTCGGGGTAGAGGCGGTCGAACATGTGGAGACCGCCCTCGCCGCCCCCGGCGTCCTTCCCGAACACGAGCGCCGCAAAGTTCTCGGTCGTGTGGCCGGCGGTCGTGTGGCCGTAGACGCTCGCCTCGGGGCCGAGCTGGGCGGCGAGGGCGGCGGCGAACGACTTGGCGCCGCGCCGCTCCCCCTGTTTGTGCCGGGTCCACTCCTCGTAGTCGCTCAGCTTGGTGTCGTGGCCGGTGTTGCAGGCGAACAGTTGGACGTGGACGTCCGGCGTCACGGCGTCGGCGATCCCCTTGACGAAGGAAGCGATGTTGGCGGGATAGAGCCCCGACTGCTCGGCCATCAAGCCGCCGCCGCGAAAACGCCCGGCCGCGTCGAGCGCCATCCCGTACCCCATCCCGTGGGAGAAGAGCGAGAGATTGCGGACCTTGGTGAAGGCCGGCAACTTGTCGGGGGCCGCGGCCGGGCTGCCGGACTGGGCCTGGGTCTGCTGGTACTTGGCGACTAGGCCGCGGTGGATCCCCTGGACGGTTTCGACGACGTCGCCGAGCTCCGTGATCGTCACCGCCTTTTGCCCGATCGTGATGGCGCCACCGTCCAGGCCGATCGCCCCTTCCGCCTTCGCGTACGGGTCGGCCTGACGCTGGAACTCCCGGTTGTTGCTGCTCTGGTTCTTGTAGAGCGGGTAGATCGCGACGGTGACGCCGGTCGGGAAGCGCTTCTGCACCTCGGCGAGTTGCTCGTCGCCGACCCCGGCGGCGGCGATCTCGTGGGTCAACACGAGGCCGAGGCGGGCGAAAGTCGTCGGTCCGGCCATCCCGTCGGCTCCGATCTTCAGCTCTTGCTGCCGAACGTAGACGGCGGCGGCAGTCGCCTCGTCGTAGACGCCCGTGACGGGGGTGACGGCCAGCGTCGCCTGCAACGCCGCGATCGCCTCCTTGCCGAGCTTTGCTTTCTGCGCCCAGGCGACCGCCGCCGCCGTCTGTGCGGCCGTGATCTCCTTGTGCGAGGCCGCCGCCGGCCCGCGTCGCAGCACCGGGACGTCGGACCGCATCCGACCCGGCGTGCTCCGCGCGATCTGGCGCTGGACGGTGCGGTTGCCGAGGGCATGCTGGAGACCGAGCAGCGCGTCGTGGACCAGGGGGCGGGAACCCCGTTGGGACGGATACGCGATACCCGGCACGTTGCCGCCCCGCCCGGGCGGGGTGACGACGGGGTCGCGCCGGAGCGGCGCGGAGACGCCGCCGGGCGGCGCGCGCCGGACGCGCTTGACGGTCCAGGGGAAGGGTTCGACCTGCCGCGCGATCGCCATCGGCTCGCTCCCCGGCACCATCGGAGGTGACCGACCCCAGCGTACACCCCGCGGCTCGCCGTCGCAACCTTGAGTACGATGACGACGACGACCGTTACCAGCGCCTCTTGCGAACCGCGCCAGGGCGTCGCCTTCGGTGCCGCCGGCCCTCGACGACCGGGTCAGGTCTGCTTGCCTCGTAGCGGGAATCGGCTACAGGAAGATCCACCAGACGACGACCGCGAGGACGGCCCACAGCGCCAGGGTCAGCGGGATCATGACCGCGATCCCGACGAGAAAGCGTCGGTCCGCCGCGGGCACTCCGGACAGGTCGGGGCAGAGGACCGCCGGATCGCACGGGGTCGTCGAGGGCGGGCAACACGGGTTGCTGGGCAGAGACCGGGACACGGTAGGTTCGTTCCTTACGTCCGGACTCGCGCGAAGGTCGCCGAGATCGCCGCGCAGCCGTTTGATAGCAAGGACGGCGATTTTCGTCAAGCCGGGTCACGCGGCAAACAGGTTCGCCGGGCGTTGGCGGTCTACCCGCCAACGCCGATTCCGGAGCCGGTATGGCATCGCAGACGCGGCGGGATCGTCCGGGCGGCGTGCGCACGCCGCGCATCCGAATCGAATGACTGGAGTGGGGAACGGGAGCGATGGCGAAGCGGAACGACGACGACAAGCACCAGGTCTACGATCCCCCCGGCGAGCGCGGCGACACCGGGAAAACGGCACCCCTCGGCCGCGGGACCCGGGCGGAAAAGGGCGGTCAGCGCCGCCACACGCCGGTTCACGCCGGGCCGACGCGACCCGGCGCGCAAGGGACCGACAGTCCGCACGGGAAGCGGTCGGGGTCGGACAGCAACAGCAGCCGGTAAGAGAACGCCGCGGACGGACGCGGTCGATCCAGTCCCCGGCAACGCGCAGCCGGGACGGAGAAGATCGGGCCCAAACGTGACCCGATCGCGCGCACCGGCGAAGTGATCCTCCGGGTTGACACACCGCCCGCGGCACCGTAGAATGCGATCGGAATGAGAACAAATGTTCTATCTCATTCGCGTCGGTTCGCGTCGGGAGGTGAGAGGCGATGGGCGACAGTCGCACGCGCGGCAGCCCCGGCAACACCGAGCCGGTTCAGCGGTGGGAGTGCCGATGCCGCGAACCGGCCGTTTTGCTCGGGACGTTCGACCGGCACGGTCGGATCAACATCAAGGTCAGGGACCGCTACTGGCACGTCGAAGGCATCGTCCGGACGACCTGCCCGCGCTGCGGCGTCGAACACGTGCTCGACCTGCGGCCGGATCGGCACCGGACCCCGGTCACCGTGGCCGCGGTTGGATCTGCCTGAGTTCGCCGGCCAGGCGCGTCCCTCTGTGCGAGCTCCGAAGAGCCCGAGAGCGCCGAAGCGCCCGCCGGAACGTCGTTCCGGCGCTGCCGTTTTGCCTCGTCGCCGGGTTCGCGCGGTGCGAGGTCAGCGCTTCGGAGGCCCACCGACGATGGAAACCCTCGTCCCTTTGACTGTTCCCGGACGCGGTCGAAGACCGCGCATCGTCCAGTTTTTGCCGTCGTCGCCCCCGCTGGTTCTCGCCCGATCGCGAGGTCTCGCCGGACGTCGATCGCGTCTTGACGATGGTGGCCTGGGAAGCACGGACCGGCGATCCGGCGGCGCGCAACGCGCTCTATGCGGCCTGCGAACCGAAGATCGCCCGGTTCGTGCGCCGGTACCGCACCGCGACGACGGGGACCGACCGCTGCCCGGCGTTCGACCTCGAAGACCTCCACCAGGAGGCGTTCCTGATCTTTGCCGGCCTGATCGACGACTGGCCCGGCGGGAACTCGTTTTGTGCCTACTTTCTCGGGCACTTCCCCTGGGCCCTGAAAAACGCGGTGCGGCGGTTGGCGACGGCCAACCGGCCCGCCGCGGACCTTGACGCGGCACGGCGTTTCGACCTTCTGGCCGACGGGTCCGCCGCCGGCGCGGAAGCGATGGCGTTGCTGGAGGCGCTGGCCGCGACGTTGGCACCGCCGGACGGCCAGATCCTGCTCTGGAAGATCAGGGACGGTGACAGCTTCGGCGTGATCGCGCGGCGGCTTGGCCTGAGCCGGCGCACCGCGATGCGTGCGTGGGAGCGGATCGCGCGCGATCTCCGGCGGTCCTTGCTCGCCTGATCGGGACCGAAACTCCCATCAACTGGTGCGAGCGAGCGCTTCGTCGACGGCTTGCCCGAGCGGGGCCGCAGCCAGGCGCTCGCGGGCGCCGGCCCGCCAGCGCCGGTCCGTCGCGAGGCGGAGGAGTTCCTGGTCGAGGTAGGCGCGGGTGGCGGACGGGGACGGCGCGCCGGTCGCGGTCCGGCGTTCGAGGAAGCGGCGGGGCGCGAGATACCGGCTGATGGTCTCGAATTCGACCTTGAGCTCGCGGCCGATGATCAGCAGGGCGGCGGAGTCGATGATCTCGGGGGTGATGCCGCTGACCTCGATGCCGTCGGCGATGATCTGGGCGATCGTCCGCGAGGCGATGGCGGTGGCCGTCCCGGGGTCGAGTTGCTCCTCGATCATCAGGAAATCGGCGAGATCGCTGCTGGTGGTGTGGCCGCGACCGGCCCGGTTCGCCAGGTAGGCGCGGTTGACCTCAAGGTCATTGGCCAGCAGCGTCGCGGTCTCGCCGAGGACATCGTCGCCGTCGACAAGCGTCGCCTCGAGGTGAGCCCAGGCATCGTCGATGGCCCAGGCGATCGGTTCGTACCCGAGGTCGGCCGCGGCGACCCGGACCGCCCGGGCCCCCGACTCCACTCGGCGCGCCCGACCGACCAGCGCGTTCAGGCGCACGGGGAGGCGTAGTTGCGGCATGTCGGAGGTCGCCCCGGTCCAGGCATCCGCCAGAAAGAAACTCCCGGGTTCGGTGCGCAACCAGAACAGGAGTTCGACGAGCAAACGCCGGACCGCCGTCGCGACGTCGGCCGCGAGATCGGCACAGGCAACGAGATCGTCGATCGCCGACACGGCATCGAAGGTATTGACCACCAGACCGTCGA
>DATBFX010000091.1:0-59573 GCA_036558305.1 Thermomicrobiales bacterium
CTCCACGACGACGTCGATTCCCTCGTTGCCCCACGGGATCTTGGCCGGTTCTCGCTCGGCGAACACCTTGATGGTCTTGTCGTCGACGCGGATACCCGCGTCCTCGACGGCGATCTCGGCGTCGTAGCGCCCGTACGTCGAATCGTATTTGAGCAGGTGGGCAAGGGTTTGGGCGTCGGTCAGATCATTGACCGCGACGATCTCGAACAGATCGCTAAAACCACCTTGATTGACTGCCTTGAGAACCTGCCGACCGATCCGACCGAAACCGTTGATCCCGACGCGCACGGGCATCGAATTCCTCCGTCGAATGCTGGACGCCCTGTCGCGGGCGGTTCCTACCAATCTCCCGCGCCGGCGCCGACCAACTCCTCGACGGGACGGGTTACGACCCCGTTCACCTTCGGCCGCTGGGCCAGCTCGCTCAGCACCGCGGCGAGTTTCTCGGGGTCGTGGCGCAGCGGGTTCTTGTCGTTGACGACGTCGCGGGCGATGATCGTGATCTCACGTTCGAGTTTGCCGAGCCCTTCGTTCAGCACCGCCTCGACGTGCAAATCGGGTTTGATCGCGTCGAGCGAAGCCCGGTTGTTGTTGACGATCGCGTAGCCGAGGACGCCGGGCCCGAGGCAGTCGATGATCGTGCGGATGTGGTCGCTGGCGGTGAAGTGGTCGGTCTCGCCGGGCTGGGTGGCGACGTTGCAGACATAGACGACGACGCCGCGGGACCAGCGGATCGCCTCGATCACGCCTTCGACCATCAGGTTCGGCAGCACACTCGTGTAGAGGCTGCCGGGACCGAGCACGATCAGGTCGGCGTTGACGAGCGCGCCGAGGGCCGGTTCGTAGCCCGCGGGATGGTCCGGGGAGAGGAAGACGCGCTTGATCGGCGGCTTGTCGTGACCGATCGTCGACTCGCCGCAGACCGTCGAACCGTCGACCAGCTCGGCGCAGAGCGTCACGTTTTCGATGGTCGAGGGGAGAACCCGACCGCGGATCGCCAACACCTTGGCCGACTCGATGACGGCCTGCTCGAAGCTGCCGGTGACCTGCGAGAGCGCCGTGATGAAGAGGTTGCCAAAGGAGTGGCCGGTCAGCTCCGACCCCTCCTTTTCGAACCGGTACTGGAACAGTTTGTTGACGAGGGACTCGTCGTCGGCCAAGGCGGTGATGCAGTTGCGGATGTCGCCGGGCGCCGGGATGTCGAACTCCTTGCGGATGCGGCCGGTGCTGCCGCCGTCGTCGGCGACCGTCACGATCGCGGTGATCCCTACCGGGTGCAGCTTGAGACCGCGCAGGAGCGTCGACAGACCGGTGCCACCGCCGACGGTGACCACGTTCAACTCGGGACGATGCGGGCCGAACCGGTGCTCGGCGACGATCTCGGCCA
Source organism: Thermomicrobiales bacterium (assembly GCA_036558305.1). Lineage (GTDB taxonomy): Bacteria > Chloroflexota > Chloroflexia > Thermomicrobiales > UBA6265 > DATBFX01. The sequence continues at coordinate 1,388 of DATBFX010000091.1, forward strand.
GCCGCTGGCTGCCGGGGGTCAGCGACATCAGCGGACCGATCACGGCGTGGCTCAGGCGCCAGAACGAGTAGGCAAGCAACCCGCACCCGACGACCAGCAAGAGCAATTCGCGGTACGGGTGGGGGATGAATTGCAGGGTGATCGCCTGGACGACGTTGGACGTGGAGCGCGGGAACGAGACGTTGTGGTAGATCCAGGCCAGACCCATCGCCAGCGCCAGACTGACGATGGTGACGCTGAGCATGAACAGCAACACCCAGCGTTTGATGAGCATCCCCGGCCGCAACCAGGTCCGCCAGCTCCGCAAGTCCATTGTCTCTCCGCTCCGCTGGTACCCGCGGCCGGGAAATGACGGCGGGTAGCGACTGAGTATAGCACCGGGCCCTCCGCGACCTCATAAACGCGCGGGCGGCGAAGTTCGTGTCGCGCCGCGGTGTTGGTTGGAGCCGCCGGACGTGTTGACCAGAGAAAGGAACACCGCGACGCAACTCGACCGCCGGGCTGCGCCCACTTGACGACCTGTGGCACGTCGCGTAGAATCGATAATCATTTCTACGCTTCGACCCGAGCGTCGCGCCGGTCTTCGGCATCTCGCCGGGGCGACCGGATGGGGCCCTCTCCACTTGCGGACCGGTGGCGCGTTTCGGCAGGGGGTTACCCGATGCGCTTAGCGGACAGGGTGGTTCTGGTAACCGGTGCCAGCCGCGGGATCGGTCGCGGCATCGCCGAGGTCGTCGCCGAAGAAGGCGCCCACGTCGCCGTGAATTACGTCGCGAGTGCCGGCAAGGCCCAGGAGGTGGTCGACCACGTCCAGGGTCTTGGCCGCAGATCCCTGGCCGTGCAGGCGGATGTCACGAGCCGGGAGCAGGTCGAGTCGATGGTGCGACGGGTCACGCAAGAACTCGGGCCGATCGACGTGCTCGTCAACAACGCCGGTGTCGAGTCGATCGTCCCCTTCCTCGATCTGGACGATGCGGAGTGGCAACGGGTGACCGACGTCAATCTCAAAGGTGAGTGGCTTTGCAGCCAGGTCGTCGCCCGCGAGTGGGTGTCGCAGGGCCGCGGCGGTAACATCGTCAACATCGGTTCCGTGCAAGCCGGTCTGGTGCTGCCCGGGCGGACTCACTACGCGCCCACCAAGCGGGGAATCGAGGCGCTCACGCGGAACATGGCCGCGGAGTTGGCCGAGCATGGAATCCGCGTGAATTGCATTCATCCGGGATTGTTCGACACGGACATGACGCAGTGGGTCATGGCCGACAAAGAGGTTCTGCCGATCGTTTTGGACAAGATCGCACTCCACCGAGCGGCAAAGCCGCGCGAACTCGGTCCCGCCGTGGTCTTCTTCGCCTGCGACGATTCAAGCTTCGTGACCGGTCAGTGTCTGTACGTCGACGGTGGCATGGAATTGCTCTAGCGGGCCGTCGAAGCGGCCGGCTCTGACGCGATCGGTTCGGAAGGGATCGGCAACCAGATGACGCTCCAAACCGCGCCGCCGATTGGGCGGCGAGTCCTCCGCGAGCACGTCAAGGAGTACCTCATCGACGCGATCGTCCGCGGCGACGTCAAACCGGGCGAACGGATCGTCGAAACGCAGGTGGCTCAGCAGCTCGGCGTCAGTCAAGGGCCGGTGCGGGAAGCGCTGCGCGACCTCGAAATCTTCGGCTTCGTCGTCAGTTCACCGTTTCGCGGTACCCAAGTACGTCAGATCTCCAGCGACGATCTGGTCGACATCTACCCGATCCGGGCCGCCCTCGAAGGCATCGCCGCTCGTGCTGCTGCCTCGCGTATCGACGAGTCGATGCTGGCGCGGCTCGAGATGTACCTCGACCAGATGCGCGAGGCGGCGGCGAAAGACGACCGCGAGACCCACATCGATGCCGACGTCGCCTTTCACCGCACCGTCATCGAGGCATCGGGAAACCGGTTGCTTCGCCAGTTCTGGGACAGCATGCACCTCGCAACGACCACCTTCGTCACCAACGCGATGGCGCGGCGCTCGCTCCACGAGCTCGCGGAGCGGCATGCGCCGCTGCTGGCCGCGCTGCGCGCCCACGATCCGGTGGCCGCGGAGGATGCGATGCGGCGACACATCGAAGAACCCGGGGAGTGGGTTCTGGCGGCGGCACAGGCCGCATCCCACCAGGGGCCGGGCGGCGACGGCGCGACGAGCGACGGCAAAGCGCGAGAGGACGGCGACCAGTGACTGTCAAACTGATCGACCTGAGCATGCCGGTCCACAACGGCATGGTCACGTTCCCCCGGATCGTGAAACCGACCCTGGAGATGTACGAGACGTGGGAGGAGTTTGCCGAGCGGATCGGCGCCGCCGAATTCGGCGCGACGTGGTTGACCGCCTCGTATCGCATCGAAGTGAGCGACCACGTCGGTACGCATCTCGACTCCCTCCGCCATCTCAACGCCGACAAGCCAGGGCCGGAGGGGATCCCGTTGGACTACTGCTACGGCGACGGGGTCGTGCTCGACTTCAGGCACGTGGCAAAGGGGGCCGGAATCACCGCCGGCGAAATCCAGGAAGCACTCTCCAAGATTGGATACGCCCTCAAACCGTTGGACATCGTCCTGATCATGACCGGCGCCGGTTCGTATCAAGAGGAGGAACGTTATCTCACCGACCATCCAGGGATGACCGCCGAGGCGACCCACTGGCTGATCGATCAGGGGATCAAGTTGATGGGCATCGACGCCATCACGTTCGATCCACCGGTTTGGGCGATGTTCGAGCGCAAGCAGTTTTGGGAAGCCCACCGGGTGATGTGCGAACGCGAGTACTACCACCTGGAGAACCTGACCAACCTCGATCTCATCCCGCGACCTTTCGGATTCAAACTCTCCGTGTTCCCGATCAAGTGGGTCGACACCACTGCCGCTCCCGTGCGAGCGGTGGCGATCGTCGAAGAATGAGCCGGCCCAAACACGCCCGCGCGTCGCCGGGTCTGGCCGGGGTTGATGCCGCCCGCAGTCCGCCTCGCGGGGATTGACTGCCACTCGAATCGCTGTTAGCATGCCGGATTATCGATTATAGATTTTTGATCCAATCCTTGCGGGTCGCAATAGTCGCCGGGCCGAACTGGCCGAGGGGATGACGAACGCCGTCGCGACGAGGGGCGGCAATCGACGGGGCCACGGGTCACAACGACCGTGACCTGACGCGGAGCATCGACCGAGGAGGGAAGTTCCATGTCCGAGAACGAGCAGCGGTCCCTTGTTCAATCCGCAGCGGAGAGTCGATTCTCACGGCGCACGCTCATGACCGGAGCCGGGGCCCTGGCCCTATCTACGGCCGCGATTGGTCGGACGCCCGGACCCGCCTACGCGGCGCGACAGGCGCAGAGCTTCCAGGGCAAGTTCCGGATCGAAGCCCACGACTACACCCCGTCGGAATCGATGGACAAGTCGCCCAACAACCCGATCCCCCACAAGGCCCTCAAAGACGCGATCGACCAATACACCCAGATGTATCCCAACGTCGAGATCGAGACCGTTCGGGTGCCGCCCGGCACCGACTCGCGCGTCTGGGTCGTCACCCAGATCACCGGCGATACCGCGCCCGAGATCGTCTGGACGCAGAGTTTCGACACCAACCGCGACCTCGGCAAGGACTGGTGGGTCGTCCTCGACGACTACTTCCAGCAGCCGAATCCCTACGTCGACGCCGGCCAACCGGGTAGCGCAAAGTGGATCGACCAGTTCTTCGAAGGGCCCACGGCCGCGAAGTTTGCGCCCGACGGTCACATCTACGTCGTGCCGTACGACCTCGTAACGACGTTCTTTTTCTACAACAAGAAGATGTTCGAGAAGGCAGGCGTGGAGATCCCGACGACCTACGCCGACTTCATCACCGTCCTGTCCAAACTCAAGGACAGCGGAGTCGTGCCGTACAACGGCTTGCAGTGGTCTCGCCCGCAATTGGGCGAGATGGTGGTCCGTTCGTCTTGGACGAAGGACATCCAGCCCACCGGCCTCGCCGGCGCCTATACCCAGAAGGACATCACACTCGCCATCCTCCACGGCGTCTACGATGCCACCAAGCCCGAGTACAAGGACTGGCTCCGGCTCATGAAGGACTCCGAGTCGTACTGGACGGACCAATGGACCCTTCATACCGCCACGGACTTCGGCGACCAAATGGCTCTCCAATTCACCCAGGGCCGTATGGCCATCCTCGAGGACGGCAGTTGGCGCTTTGGTCTGCTGAAGGCGAACACCGAACTCGACTTCGAATGGGGCTCCTTCTTCATGCCGACGCTGACCCAAGGCGACGGCCCCGGTCTCTCCCAGTTCGCCGACGGCCAGCCGGCTCCCGCGATCGGCGGCGCCACCGCGAATCAATTTGGGGTGACGAAGACGGCGGTGAAAAACAACAACGTCGACCTCGTCGTCGACTTCCTGCGCTTCATCACCGCACCGAAGCAGGCCTCGGCAATCATCGGCGAGCTCGGCGAGTTCCTCCCCAACATCAAGGGTGTCGACGTCAATCAGGATCTGGCGCCCGCGCTGGCGGCGATCAGCTCCGGCGTCGGCGAGGCCGCGATGATCGTCTACGACGACAAGATCGACTCCGAGGCCGCAACGAACATTGGCAAGGTCGTCGACAACTATCTGCTGGGACGGGCCGAACTCGACGATACGTCCAGCCAGGTCCAGAAGCTGCTGATGGACCAGGCGCAGAAAGTGGCGGACCAGCAGGGCTGGAAGTAGTGCGATAGGGGGTATCCGCGGGCGTCGGGAGGTCGACGTGTACCTCACGTTTCTACTCGACGTCGAAGACTTCGTGTCGCCCGAAGCGGACGAGATCGCCAAGGTCGTTGCCGAATTGCTGAGCGAAGAGGGGGTGCCGGTCACCCTCTGCATCGTTGGCGAGCGGGCTCGTCAGTGGCGAGCCCGGCAGCGAACAGACGTGATCGCGGCGATCGGGCGGCACGATGTCGGCTTCCACACCGATCTCCACAGCATCCATCCGACGGTGGTCGAGTACCTGGTCGACACGGATTGGGAGAACGGGGTGGCCGAGGCGGAGCGTCGTGAGGAACCCGGCGTGCGGGCTGTGCGTGAGGTGTTCGGTGTGATGCCTTCGTGTTGGGCGGTGCCCGGCCGCGCCTGGGCACCCCAAATCCACGGGGCGATGCTCCGGCTCGGCGTGCCGGCTGTCGTTTACTCTCCGACGCGGGTGCCCCACGGCGATGTACACCGCTTCTGCGGTCTCCTCACGTACCCGCTCGGTCGGTCGATGCAGGACGCGCTCTACCACGATACGCCGGCCTGGGAACGGCGCATGGCGGAGTTGAGCGCTGAACTCCAGTCCGACCGGCGGGCGGGCGTCCAGTGGGCGCAAGTTTTTCTGGGGCATCCCAGCCGCATCCTGCACGAGGAGTACTGGGATTTGCCGAGTTTCCGCGGCGGGCAGAATCCGCCACCCGCGGAGTGGGTGCGGCCGCGGCGGAAGAGCGATGCCGATCTCGAAATCGCGCTGGCGAACTTGCGGCGGACAGTCCGTCGGGTGGCGGCGCTGCCCGGTTGTGAACCGGCGACGATCCGGCAGATGAACGCGCGCTTCGCCGATGCCGTGGTGGAACCGCTGACGGAGGAAGAGCGCGCTCAGATCGCACCCGAGATCGACCGCGCGGTGGCCGGGATCGGTGGCTGGCCGGTCCTGCCGCCGACCTTTGATGCCGGGCCACTGCGGGCGATGACTGCCGCGCAACTATCGACGCTGAGACGGCTGAGGCTCCCCACGCCGCCCGGCAACGGGGTGTGAGCCGCTGTCGTCGTAGGGGAGCCGCGGTCGAACTACTCGTTTCGTGCCACATCCACCGCGCACCCGTACACGGGGCCTGGTCGACGACAGGGAGTGGTGCCGAGCAAAGGGGAAAGTGCCATGGCCCAAGGCGAAGCAGCACTCGTGGTGAAGACCGCGACGCGCGCGCGACCGACCAATCGGTATTCGCTCTGGCGCCGCATTTTTCGGTCCCGCTATTACTATCTGTTGCTCGTCCCCTGCTTTACCCTGTTGATCATATTCAACTACTATCCCGCCTTTCTCGCGCTGTGGGGCTCTATCTTCACCCTCGACTATGGCCGGGAGGGCCAATACGTCGGTCTGCAAAACTTTCGGGAGATGTTCGACGACCCGACGTTTCGCGCGTCGGTGCGGAACGTCGTCGCGCTGACCACCTTCGGTGCGGTCACGGTGATCACCGTCCCGGTGGCGGTGGCCGAGATGATCTTCCGCCTGAAATCGCACCGCGCCCAGTACTTCTTCCGCATCATCATGGTCTGGCCGGCGATCGTGCCGGGGCTGGTCACGCTTCTACTCTGGCAGTTTATCTACGATCCGACGTCCGGATTGCTGAACGCCATCCTCGCCGCCCTCGGATTCCACGAATGGGCGACCAAGGCCTGGCTCGCCGACCCCGACCTCGCCCTCTATGCGTTGATGGGGTCCAGTTTTCCGTTCGTCGGCGGAATCGGCGTGCTCATCTATCTCGCCGGACTGCAGAACATCCCAGGCGATCTCTTTGACGCTGCCGCCCTGGACGGCGCCAGCGGTCTGCGACGCTTCTTTTCCATCGATCTGCCGCTGATCAAGGGCCAGATCAGGTTACTCCTGGTGCTCGCGATCATCGACGGGTTGCAGGCGCTCGTCGGCCCCCTGGTCCTGACCAACGGCGGGCCGATCGACGCCACGATGGTGCCGGGTCTGTACATGTACCAGCAGGCGTTTAACTACGGCCGGTTGGGCTATGCCTCGGCGATCGGCGTCGTCGTCTTCATTGCCGTCTTCGCCCTGACCATCCTGAACATGACACTTTTCCGGGAGAACGACTGAGCGGCCGCCCGGCCCAAAGGAGGCGCCTCTGCCATGGACGTCGCAACTCAACCGGATGCCTGGTCGGCATCCCACCGCAGCAAGTCGGCGTTGCACCGCTTTCTGGTGAGCGGAGATTGGTGGCGGTACATCCTCCTTTCGACGGTCAGCGTCTTCCTCTTCGCACCGTTCTTCGTCACCTTGATCATCTCCGTCAAGGATCTCAACCAGTTCAATGTCGCGCCCTTCCGCCCGACCGCCCCGTTCCATTGGGAAAACTACCGAGAGGCCGGCCACGTCGTCGTGCCCTACATCTTCAACAGCATCGTTGTCAGCGGGGCCGCCTGCTTCGGCGTCGTCTTCGTCGGTTCACTCACCGCCTACGTCTTCGCGCGTTTCTCTTTTCCCGGCAAGGAGCTACTGTACTACGCGATCCTCCTCCTTTTGATGATTCCCGGTATCCTGACGCTGGTGCCAAGCTTCGTCGTGGTCAGGGATCTGCACCTGCTGAATACCAGATGGGCGCTGATCCTTCCCTGGATTGCCGGCGGGCAGGTCTTCGCGATCTTCATCCTGCGCATCTTCTATCAAAGCATGCCGCGCGAACTCTTCGAGGCCGCCCGGATCGACGGCGCCGGTGAACTCGGCATCTATTGGCGGATCGCTGTCCCATTGTCCCAGTCCATTCTCGGTGTGGTTGCCATTTTCAATATCCTCGCGACCTGGAACGACTTCCTCTGGCCGTTGATCACCATCAGTACCGATGACCGTTACCCGCTCGTGCTCGGTCTGTACCGGTTCCGGTCGTTCTACTACACGGCGTGGGGGCCGCTGATGGCCGGCTACGTGATCGGCACCATTCCCCTGATCATCCTGTTCGCGTTTACCAGCAAGCTTTTCGTCGAAGGTCTCCAGGCCGGCGGCATCAAGCTGTGAGTCAGGCGGCAAACGCATCGGCAGGCGCCGGTTCCCGGTACCGCGCGGCGATCGTCGGCTGCGGCCGCATCGCCTACGAGCACGGACGGGCGTATGACGCGGACCCCAGGGTCGAGCTGGTGGCGTGTGCCGACATCGACGCCGACGCGACGTTGCGCTTCGCAGAGGCGTTCGGACTCACCGGAGGGTACGGCGACTATCGGGAGATGGTGAAGCGCGAGCAGCCGGATATCGTCAGCATCTGCACGCACCACCACCTTCACGCGACGATGACGATCGAGACGGTCGGCCTGGCGTGCCCGAAGGCAATCCTCTGCGAGAAGCCGATCGCGCTCGATCTTCGGTCCGCGGACGCGATGATCGCCGCCTGCCGAGCCGCCTCGACGCTGCTGGTGGTCGGACACCAACGGCGGTATGACCGGCAGTACGCGGCGGCGCGCGACGTGGTCGCGAGCGGCGCGCTCGGTGAGGTGGTGTTTGTCGAGGCGTTCGGGCATCCCGGGTCGAGCCTGTTGGTGGACTCGACCCACACGGTCGACCTGGTCCGGTTTTTCCTCGGCGATCCCCGCGGCGAGTGGGCGATCGGCCAAATCGACGCGCGGGGTCATCGCGTGGGCTGGGGACAGCCGATCGAAGCCTGCGCGGTCGGTTGGATCGGCCTGGAGGGGGGAGTTCGGCTGCTGCTCGGCGCAGGTTCGGCCGGAGGGGACGGCAGCGCGGATCGAATCAGGATCTCGCCGCGTCCGGTGACGGGCCGGACCTACCATCGGATCGTCGTTCACGGTTCGACGGGTAGGCTGGAGGTCAATGGGGACGGGCCGAACGATGGAGAGGCGCTGGTTTGCATCCACCGCGGGCGGGACGTCGAGACCGTCTTTTCCGCCGATGACTTCGAAAGCGATCCGTCGTTTTCGGCCTGTGCGCTGGAAGTGGCGGCGATGGTCGACTGTCTGGAGCAGCCGGGACTGCGGCACCCGCTTGAGGCGCAGAGTGCGCGCGATACGCTGGAGATCCTGCTCGCGGTCTACGAATCGTCTCGGCGGCGGCAACTGGTGAATCTGCCGCTCGACGTTGATGACAATCCCTTCATCTCGATGCTGGAAGCTGGGGTCGTGTAGTAGCTTGTGTGACTTCCCTCGCGGCTTCGCTGTGGCGACCTGCCCATGAGTGCGGACAACGGATTACACGCTGAGGCAATCAGCGACAGATCGTGGCCCCTCGGTCAACGGTCGAGGTGGCCGCGCACACGAAAGAGCCCACACTTGCCGCGCGAGGCGGCAGGCCGCCGCCATCTGCGCCTCCCCAGAGAGTCCCCACTGGAGTAGCTCCGGTACCGTCGCACAGGGACACAGGAAACGCCGGTAGGTTCGCCCGGTCGCGGGATCTCGTGAAGACGGTAGGATCCGGGCCAGTCGGGCGACCAAACGAACCTGAGCATAGGCGCCGCCGCCCACCAGGCTCGGATCTCCTTCGACAACCTGGTGACCGAGGAACTTCATCTCTCCGAGGACGACCTGTGCCTCCTCCATCACCTCTCGTCTGAGGGTTTCCTCGAAGCTCTCGCCGATCTCGGGTTTTCCCCCCGGAAGGCTGAATCGATCATCGTTCTCAATCAAAAGAGTCCGCCCTTCTTGGTCGAAGCAAAAACCGTAGACCTGTGTCACCGGTAAGTGATCAGGTACCTCATGCTCCATCCATCGTATGCGCTGCTTGACCATGGTATCGGCTTCCCCGCGGAAGTAGTCGGATTTGAGGTAGTGCCTGATACCGGAGGATCGAGCCTTCGCGCAGGATAGGTGTAATCGACTTCTCGGTCCGGCTACTTGCTCTCACTCCACTTGCGTGCAATCGGGTCCCATCGGGCGCCTCTCGGCACGTCTTCCCCAAGCACCGGATCAACGAAGGCCGCTGCTATCTCGTGCCCGGTTACAAGTTCGGTGTCGATCGCGAGCACGGATGCCATGTCATGGTACGCGATACGCCACGCCGCCGGAGGTAAGGGTAGGGCACTTGGGATGGGGTGGGTTCCGCGTGCCCGGAAGATCGCCTCGACCTCGCGTCGCAATTCGCCCGAGTTGAAGCTATTCGAGGAACAGATGAGAACGAGGTCGATCAGGTCCTTGGGCCGTGAGCTCGGTTGACCTGCACCGTAGGTTCTGGTGTAGGCATGAAGCTTTTCAGCAACATGGCGCTCAAGCGGAAGCGCCAGGACGCCGATCCGTTCAATTTGGGCAAACGCCAAGAGTCCAGATCCCTCAATGTGTTCAGGGTCTATGTGCAAACGGTCGCCGATGCCGACATCGACCGTTACGTTGTCGAAGGTGCGACCGTCGAGTTCCGCGCGGACATGGTAGCTGACGGCCACATCGTGCTGGTCAATGGCAGGCTTTTCCTTCCGTTCGACGACGAAGGCAAAGAAGTCTCCGAGGTCAACCTCTTGGATGGCAATCAGGTCTTCGGCGGCTGCGTCTTCGCCCTCCTGCCGGATCAGGTCAAGATCCATCGTTGTTCGGGCTCGGTTGTGAAGTCGTAGTTCGAGCGCAACGCCGCCCTTGACGATCCAACGATCGGGGGCGACCGCGTGCAGCCGAGCGAGGAGGCGGTCGAAGACGACGAGCTTGCGCAGGCGGTCTGCCGGGACACCCTGACGGTTAGCATCCGTGCGCAGCTTCATGTCCAGCGCCATGCGAAAAGCGCTGGCGCTCGCGTACCTCATGAGGCTACCGGGAGCAGCGCGATGCGAACCAAGTCCTGTACACGCCGGCTGCGACTGCGAGCATCTTTTTCCAGCCGTCGGGGAGTTGTGAGACCGCGCTGGATTGCTTGACGGATGGCCAGTTCGACTTGGTCGGGAGCTGTTCCCGCCTCGGCGGTGTCGAGGATCGTTCGCGTCGCAGAAGTGATTCGAATGCCCTCACGGAGGGTGACATCGGTTGGTCCAAGCGGGCGAGTGGTGGTGTGAATCTTCACGCCCGGTAGGTCGGGGAGGTTGCGCTTGGAGCGGGGAACGGTGAGGTGAATCGCGTTGGGGATCACGTCGCTAAGCTCAAGCAGAGCGAGGGCGCTTTCGTGCGATACGGTTGCCGCCTCCTTTCCAACGGCCAGCCATGCCGCGACGACCTCTTCGAGGGGCGAGGAGGGGTAGTCACGGAAACGGTATACACCTCGGTGAACGCGAATGAATTTCCCGGTCTCGGTATGATAGGCGAGTAGGTTGTCCCTGACTCCGGACGATCGAGCTTGCGCATACGTGAAGTAGCCGTGCTGCCCGGACGCGGTTCCGAAGAGGGATGTGAGATCTGGACCGCTGGTTATTGTGTCACCCATACCCTCAAGAATACTGAAGAAACGGGTGACACTCAAGGGACTTTCGGTCGTCATCCACCAGGCACGCGTGATGACGATAAGCTCACCCGTGCAACAGCAGAGCAGCGGATTCGAACATCCACCGGCGACCGATACAGACCTGCTTCTGCTTCACCGCCTCCAAGCGACCTTGTCGCCCAGGATCTCGCCCAGGTAGCGCCTGCTCATTGCCGCCGCCTCTCTGGGCGACCGCGGCGCACGGTCCGTCCCATCAAGCTCGACGTTGACCCAGAAGTCTTTTCCGGTGGCGAGCAAGATTTCCAGGATCTCCGGCATCGGCAGGATGCCATTGCCGACCGGTTCGTAGTTGACGTAACCGGTGGTGTCGATCTCTTTGCCGGCACTATCGCGCTCGTAGCGTCCGCACCAATCCTTCAGATGGACGTGGGCGATACGGTCGCGGTGGGTGTTCAGGACTTCGAGGATGTCGCTGCCGCCCTTGGCGATCTGGCCCGTGTCGGGTGCGAAGCCGACGAGGGCGGAGTCGGTCAGGCGCAGGATGGTGTCGATGTCGTTGCGGGTTTCGATTGCCGTCCTGGTGTGGGGGTGCAACGCGGCGGCAAGACCGATCTCGCGGCAGTACGAACCGATCTGATTGAGCGCCTCGGCGAGCCGGCTCATTTGATCCTGGTCGTACCCGTTTGCCGGTCTCGATCCCGCCTGAAGGACAAGCGTGCTCGCCCCGGCGTCCTTGGCGGCGTCGGCTTCACCGCGGGCAGCATCGACGTCCTGCGCCGCGGTTTCCGGGTCGATCCACTGCTTGTAGCAATACGCCGCGCCGGTGGGGATACCGTTGCGTTCAATCAGGGCGCGATAGCCGCCGGGCCGCTTGTTCCAGTCGACGATGATGAACGCAAACGTTTCGAAGCCGAGGTAGCCGAGTTCGGCCGTCTCCCGGTACGCCGTTTCGACGTCGCCCGGGATGCCCCAGGTGATTCCGGTGTGTCCGACCTTCATCAGTCGGCCCTCACTGTGGTGGTGGCCGATTGGAGCGCATCGGTCTGGTCGAGCGGGGTCAGGTAGTCCGCCAACTCGCGGCGGCACCAGGCAACCGACTCTTCGAGCCACTCGAAGTAGTCCTCGTTCGGTGGCATCCAGCCGATCTCGACGGAGAGGATCAGATTCTCTGGATCCGGTGCTTGCTCATGGAGGATGCGTGCGACCTCGTCCAGGCGGCAGTGGCCGCGCCCGAGCGGGGCGCCGACGATCTTGCCGCCGTCCGGAGTGACGGGGCTAATGAACATCTCCTTGAAGTGCGTCGCGTAGCAGACGCGCGCCGACGCGCGCGCGGCGTCGACCGCGTCCTCGATCACCAGGGGGGCATTTCCGGTGTCCAGCTTGATACCGAGCGCGGGGGAACCGATCGGGTTCACCACGTGCTCGATCAGGTCGGTGCAGCGGTAGTCGGCGTGGTTTTCGAAGGCGAGTTTGAGATCCTCCGCTTCGGCGATCGCGACAAGCGGAGTCAGACAGGTCCGGATCATCTCCATCTGGCGCTCGAAGGATGGATCGTCGACGAACCGGTTGATCGAAAATGGCATCCCGCCGACGCCGATCGCGGAGACGCCGAGTTGCTTGGCGACGCGCGCGAACGGGCGAAACTCGTTGGGGTCCTTCTTGGGCGCGGAGAAGTCGTCGCCGTAGTCGGTGGACAAGGCGATCCCGTGCTTGGCAAGGAGATTGCCGATGCGGTCGGTTTCCTTCGGTTCAAGATAGGGTTGCAGGTTCCCTTCGATCGCGTCGAAGCCCATCTCGCGGCAGCGAGGGATGAACCAACCGAGCGGGTCGGCCATGTCGATCTGCGGCTGGGGGCGATGCGTGAAGAACTGGATGGGACGGCCATTCGTGCTGGCCACGGGACGAGTGGAAGGGTAGTAGCGTTTGCGGGTGGCGTGATTGACGAACTCAAATGCGGCAAAACCGAGCCTCATCTCCCCTCCTCACGCGCTAATTGAGCGGAATTTCGCCCGCGGCCAACATGGCTTCGACCGGATACTCGCGCACGTCGATGGGGAGGCTGAGCATCAGGCGTCGGCGGGCCGACTCGAGGATCGCCGTCACGACTTCGAGGTCCGCGCGGCCGGACTCACCGCTCAGCGTGTGGCTTCCGCCCTCTTCCAGGACCCGAAGCGTTTCGCTCAGCACTCGCTCCATCGCCCCGTCGAGGCTGCTCGGCGGACCCGGTTCGAATTCGCCGGTGCGGCGACGAATTCGCAGACGGGTGCCGTCGTCGAACGGGCGGTCACCGCTGAGTTCGATGCGTCCTTCCGTCCCATCGATGAGGAAGCGTTGGTACCCGGGGCGGGCGAGCTTGCCCATCTCCAGGTTCGCTCTGACGCCGTTTTCGAAGAGCAGCAGCCCGAGGGCGCCGGATTCGACGTGGTGCCCGTAGCGTCTCCGCGTCTGATTGAATTCGATGGTCCCCATGCCGTCCGGACTTACGTCCCCCTTTGGGGACATCTCAATGGCGCCGAAGACCGAGGCGATCGGAGCGTCGTGGTTGAGGAAGCGCGTCATGTCAATCAGGTGGGTGCCGTCGGTCAGGGTGTCGCCGGCGCAGATCCCCGTGATGTGGGTTACCTGGCCGATCGCGCCATCGTCGAGGAGTTGGCGAGCCTGGCGGTAGCTCTCGACGAACCGGCGCTGGTGATTGACGACGATGAAGCCACCGGCCGCGGCGGCGGCGGAGAGCATCCGGTCGGCGTCCGCAAGGTGAACCGCCATCGGTTTTTCGGCCCAGACGACGCGGACCCCGGCGGCGAAGGCCGCTTCGGTTTGGTCGGCATGGAGGGGGGGCCAGGTACAGATGCTCACGAAGTCGGGGCGCTCCCGCTCCAGCATCTCGACGGTATCGGTGTAGCGTGCGTTGACGCCGAATTCGTCGCCGAAGACCGCCAGGGCTTGCTCGCTCACGTCGGCGGCAGCGATGAGGTCGACACTCGGCGAATCGGAGTAGGCGCGGGCATGCCCCCGACTGATCTTACCGCAGCCGATCACGGCCGCGCGATACCTGCGACTGGTCATCGGCCCTCCCCTGAAACTGATCATCGATAATCGATCGTATGATACGTCGGCATCGGCGGGCGGTCAACACGCGGTCGCCGATTCGCCGATTGGCTCATCGGCGGGGGCGCCGATCCTTCGACGGAGATTGATGGAGATTCGGGCATCTGCTATCATTCGACAGCGGAACCAATGCTCTGGCGAACGTGGGTCCCCAACCCACGTTCTTTGTTGTTCGGAGCCGCGCCGCGGTGGCGGTTCGCGATCGTAATGAGAACCGCGGGCTACGCCGGGAAGATCAGTAACGTCACAAGGAGGTACGCGGGATGAAGAGCGACTTCTACACCGCGATCGCCCAGATTGCCGCCGAGCGAGGCATCCCGCGCGAGGCGGTGCTGTCGTCGGTCGAACACGCACTCAAGACCGTCTACAAGAAGATGGCCAACACGGAAGAGGAAGTCGACGTCAATATCGACCCGAACACGGGATCGATGCACGTCTACGTCATCAAGAACGTCGTCGAAGAGATCGAGGACCCGCTCAACGACATTTTGCCCGCGGAGGCGCGGAAGATCACCACCGGTGCGAAGGTCGGTGACCAGATCCGCATCGAGCGGACGCCCGACAACTTCGGCCGCATCGCCGCCCAGACCGCCAAGCAGGTCGTCCTCCAGAAGATCCGCGATTACGAGCGGGACAGCGTCTACGAGGAGTTCGCCGACCGCCAGGGGGAGGTGCTGAACGGCATCGTCCAGCGCGCGGACTCCCGGGCGGTGATTGTCGAGTTGGGCAAAGCGGAGGCGGTGATGCCCGTCCGCGAGCAGGTACCGACCGAGCGCTACCGCCCCGGCCAGCGGGTCAAGGTGCTGCTGGTCGAGGTCAACCGCGACCAACGGGGTCCCCAGTTGATCGTCTCGCGCTCCCATCCCAACCTGATCCGCCGGCTGTTCGAGATGGAGGTGCCGGAGATCTACAGCGGTGCCGTCGAGATCATGGAAGTCGCGCGAGAACCGGGTCTGCGCTCGAAGGTGGCGGTGGCCGCCCGGCAGGAGAAGGTCGATCCGGTCGGTTCGTGCGTCGGTATCCGTGGTGTCCGCATCCAAAACATCGTCAACGAGTTGTACGGCGAAAAGATCGACGTCATCGAGTGGTCCTCCGACACGGCAACCTTCATCTCAAACGCGCTCAGCCCGGCCAAGCCGACCAGTGTCCAGCTCAACGAACCGGAGAAGGTGGCGACGGTGATCGTGCCCTCCGAGCAGATGTCGCTAGCGATCGGCAAGGAGGGCCAAAACGCGCGGCTCGCCTACAAACTGACCGGCTGGCGGATCGACATCAAGGATCCCGAATCGCTGCGCGATCAGGACCTCGACTTCCTGCGCCAGGCGCGAGAGGCGCTGGCCGCTCAACCGGACGACTTCGCCTGGCAGGGTCGCCAGCCGCGGCTGGTCCGTGCCGACGGCACGATCAGCGTCCGCGAGCGCGTCTTCGGACCGCTGGCCGCCGAGTTGGTCGGGATGAGCGTCGACGTCGAAGTCCGCGGCGATGCCCTTGAGGTCTACTACAATCGCGACCTGCGGGCGCGATTCGACTTCGAGTCGGGCAGCGAGTTGCCGCTCGACGACATCGCCGACGTTCCCGCCAAGGACCTCTCCGCCGCGGCGACGAACAGCGACTAGCGAAGCGTGGCGACGATGGCGACGGCCAACGCGAGTGCCAAACCCCGCGGCAAGAAGGGGCCGCGACCCAAGCACGTTCCGCAGCGGATGTGCGTCTCCTGCCGCGAGCGGTCGGCAAAGCGGACGTTGGTGCGGATCGTGCGCACACCGGAGGGCACCGTGGAGATCGACCCCACGGGGAAGCGGAACGGCCGCGGGGCCTACCTGTGCGACGATCCGGCGTGCTGGGAGCGGGCGTTGCGGACCGGCGCTCTGGCGAACGCACTGAAAACGACAATCGACCCAGAGACGGTCGAGATGCTGCGCGGCTACGCGGCGACGCTGACACCGGTCGCCGCCGACGGCGGCGCGCAGCAGGAAGGAACGAACGAGTGACAGAGCGATACGAATCCGCCGAAGAGGCGCGGCGCCGTCCCGGGGGAGGCCGACGAGGTAGGCGTGGCAAGGGGCCGAAGGGAGCACGCGGGGGAGGGGCGCGCACCGTCGCGCTCCGCCGCAATGTGCCCGTCGTGCGCGAACCGGTGACGCTGCCGCCCGTCCTCACCGTCGCCGAATTGGCCTCGAAACTTGAGACGACCGGTATCGAGATCATCAAAGAGTTGATGAAACTCGGGATCATGGCGAACATCAATCAGCAGATCGACTACGACACCGCCGCCAAGGTCGCCACGGCCTTGAACTGGGAAACCAACGAACAGATCCCCGAGGTCATGCAACGCGCCAATGCCGACTTCGAGAGTCGTCGCGCGGAGGCCGAGACCGATCCGAATGCGACGGCACGACCGCCGGTCGTGACGATCATGGGGCACGTCGATCACGGTAAGACGAAGCTGCTCGACGCCATCCGGTCGGCGAACGTCGCCGAGGGCGAAGCGGGCGGTATCACCCAACACATCGGCGCGTACCAGGTCGAAACAACGGGGCGGAAGCTCACCTTCCTCGACACGCCCGGCCACGAAGCGTTTACCCAGATGCGCGCCCGCGGCGCCCAGGCGACCGACATCGCGGTACTGGTGGTGGCGGCGGACGATGGGGTGATGCCGACGACCCGGGAAGCGATCGCCCACATCAAGTCGGCCAGCGTGCCGATGGTCGTCGCGATCAACAAAATCGATCTGCCGGCGGCGAACCCCGACCGCGTCAAGCAGCAACTCAGCGAACTGAACGTGATGCCGGAAGAGTGGGGCGGCGACATCCCGATGGTGGAGGTCTCGGCCCGCGAGAAACTCGGTCTCGACGATCTCCTGGAGGTGCTCCTGCTCGTCGCCGACGTCAACGAACTCAAGGCCAATCCCCACAAACCGGCGAATGGCGTCGTCATCGAGGCGAAGGTCGACCGCAGCCGCGGCCCGGTCGCCACGGTGCTGATCCAGAGCGGGACGCTCAATCTCCGCGACGTGGTGGTGGCTGGGGCAACCTGGGGTCGCATCAAGGCGATGTTCGACGATCGCGGCAAGCGCGTTCGCAGGGCGGAACCGAGCACCCCGGTCGAGATCCTTGGCCTGCTTGAAGTGCCGCAGGCCGGCGATCCGGTCCAGGCGTTCGACGACGAGCGCGAGGCGCGGCAACTGGCCGAACAGCGCCAGACGCAACGCCGGTTCGAAACGTTGGTGGCCGAACGTCCGGTCCGGTTGACCGAACTTTCCGGTCAGGTCCAAGCCGGCAGCACGGCGGAGCTGCGCGTCATCGTCAAGGCGGACGTGCAGGGTTCCCTGGAGGCCATCCAATCCGCGTTGCTCAAGCTCAACGAGGACGGCGGCGCGGTCCAATTGAGCATCCCGTACGCGGGAACCGGCGCGATCTCCGAGTCGGACGTCAGCCTGGCGACGGCCACCAGGAGCATCATCATCGGCTTCAACGTCCGGCCGGACGTCGCCGCCAAGCGCGCCGCCGACACGGCGGGTATCGACATCCGGTTCTACAACATCATCTACAACCTCCTGGACGAAGTGAAGTCGGCGATGCAGGGGATGCTTGCCCCCGTCTTCCAGGACGTCACCGACGGCTACGCCGAGGTCCGCGAGACGTTCCGGTTGCCGAGCGGCGACACGGTTGCCGGTCTCTACGTTTTGGATGGCAAGGTGACGCGCAACTCCCGCGCCCGCGTCCTCCGCAGCGGCACGGTGATGCACGAGGGGTCGATCAAGTCTCTGAAGCGGTTCAAGGACGATGTCCGCGAAGTCGCCGCCGGCTACGAATGCGGGCTCGGTCTGGACAACTTCAACGACCTCCAGGTCAAGGACCAGATCGAGTTCTTCCACCGCGAAGAGGTGGCGCGAACGTAGGGGGCAGGGGTCAGGACGAAATCCGTTCTTCTGACCCCTGACTCCTGGCCCCTAACCCCTCGTGGAGAATGGCCGTGAGTCGACGGACGAGACAGGTCGGCGACCTCTTGCGGGAGGAGTTGACCGACATCATCCGGACCGAGGTGAAAGACCCTCGGATCGGCTTCTTTAGTATCACGCGCGTCGACGTGCCGACCGATCTCCGGTCGGCACGCGTCTTTGTCAGCGTGCTCGGGTCGGACGACGAGCGGACCGCGACCCTGACGGCGCTCCGGTCTGCCGCCGGCTTCATCCGTTACCACCTGAAACCCAGGCTGCACATGCGCCAAATCCCGGACCTCGAATTCCAAGACGATCGATCGATGGAACACGCCGAACAGATCGCGAGGACGTTACGGGCGCTTGGCGACGCGCGGCCGCGGACGACGACCGATCCGGCTGGAGACGCATCGCAATGACGACGGGCTGGGCCGTCGATCCGGCCGCGGCGCGGGCGGTGCTGGACCAACTGCGGTCGGCACGACGCGTGTTGTTGCCGACCCATCAAAACGTCGATGCGGACGGTCTCGGCTCACCGCTCGCGCTTTGCCACGCCCTCGGTACGTTTGCGGTCGATGCGGTCGTGCTCCTGAGCGACGGGCAGCTTCCGGAGAACCTGAAGTTCTTGCCCGGAATCGACGGCGTCCGGATCTACGGTGTGGACGAGGTCCCCGACCACGACATGCTCTGCCTGATCGACTGTTCTGACCGGCGAAGATTGGGAGCCTTTTACACCGACGAACCGTCGCGCATCGACGGTTTGACGCCCATCGTCAACATCGATCACCACATCACGAACGACCACTTCGGCGTCGTCAACATCGTCGAACCCGAAGCGGCGTCTGCCGCCGAGATCGTCGCGGACGTCATCGGTCTCTGGGGAGTTCCCATTACGACCCCGATCGCGGAATGTCTCCTGACCGGCATCTACGGCGATACGCTCGGATTGCGCACCGAGGCGACAACCTCGCGCACGATGAGGACCGCGGCCAATCTGGTCGACGCCGGCGCCAACCCGGCCGCGATCACGGATGCGCTGTTTCGGGTGAAACCGGTCTCGACCGTTTGCCTGTGGGAGCGGGCGCTCCGCAACACGAGTTGGACCGGACCCCTCATTTGGACCGAGGTGACACCAGAGGCACTCGACGTGTGCGGTGCGAAACCGTCCGAGGCCGAGGGGCTCGTCAACTTCCTGGCGGGAACGGTCGGCTCGCGCGCGGCGGCGATTCTCTACGCGGTGAGTGGCGGCTGGCGCGTGAGTCTGCGCAGTCTCGCCGCCGACGTCGATGTCGCCGCGATCGCGTCGGAGTTCGGTGGTGGGGGGCACCCCCGCGCGGCAGGTTGTCAGATCAGCGGTGGTGAGGGCGAGAAGAAGGCGTTTCTGGAGCGAGTAGCCGAACTGTCGACGTTGTCGTGGGACGCACGAACGCGCGAATGACCGCCACTGCCTCGCGACCGGGACGATTGCACGGCATCCTGGTGGTCGATAAACCGGCCGGGTGGACCAGTCACGACGTCGTCGCCAGGGTCCGTCGCCTCCTCGGGGAGCGGCACGTCGGCCATGCCGGTACCCTCGATCCGGCCGCAACCGGTGTTTTGCCGCTGGCCGTGGGCGACGCAACCAAGGTCCTGGAATACCTCGGTGACGCGTCCAAGACCTACCTGGCCGAGATCGCGTTGGGTGTCGAGACCGACAGTCACGATCTCGACGGCCGCGTCACCAGACTCGCACCGATCACCGAGGTGAGCGCGAGGTCGATCGAATCCGCGCTCGCGTCCCTAAGGGGGGAAATCGATCAGGTGCCGCCGATGCATTCCGCGCTCAAGGTCGGAGGGCGACGCCTCTACGAACTCGCCCGCGCTGGGCAGGAGATCGAGCGTGCGCCCCGTCGGATCACGGTTTTCGCGCTCGACTTGATCGACTGGCTACCGCCGAACGCGACGGTCCTGGTCGATTGCTCGAAGGGCACCTACGTGCGAGCCATCGCGCGGGATCTCGGCGACCGGGTCGGCGTCGGTGCCTATCTGTCGAATCTTGTCAGGCTGAGGACCGGACCGTTTACGCTCGACGATGCCTGGACGCTCGCAGAACTCGCGGGAGTCGACTTCGATACCGAATGGCACACGGTTGCGATCCATCCCGACGTGGCAATGGCCGATCGACCGGCATTGATCATCGGCGGCGGCGAAGTTCGTCTCTGGCGAAACGGCGGCAGATTCAGCGCAGAGGGTGATGAACGAGGACCGGTTCGCGTCTACGAC
This sequence comes from Thermomicrobiales bacterium, assembly GCA_036558305.1. Taxonomy (GTDB): domain Bacteria; phylum Chloroflexota; class Chloroflexia; order Thermomicrobiales; family UBA6265; genus DATBFX01. The sequence continues at coordinate 21,787 of DATBFX010000091.1, forward strand.
ACAACGGGCGAATGGCTGGGCGTCGGCCGGTACGACGCGGAATCGGGGGCGTGGCGCCCGGTGAAAGTGGTCGGGGTGGCGGCGTGAACGGCGAGGCAACGATCAATTACGAATTGGGCGGACTCGGCGCCGGGCCTCGCATCGTCACGATCGGCACGTTTGACGGTGTCCACCGTGGGCATCGCGAACTCCTGGCTCGAGCCGTGGACCGGGCACGAGAACTCGGTTTGGCGTCGTTGGCGTTGACCTTCGAACCGGTGCCCGCGTCCGTCTTGCGCCCCGATCGCTTTCAGGGTCGCATCTGTTCGCCTTCGGAAAAGCTCGCGCAACTCGCGACGAGCGGCGTCGACGAGATCGCCGTCATCCCGTTCGACCTCGCGCTCTCGCGGCAGTCGCCCGAGGAGTTCATGGCCCAGGTTGCCGCGCGAACCCATCTGCGCGAATTGTGGGTGGGTGAAGCGTTCGCGCTGGGCAAGGATCGAGCCGGCGACGTGACGCGACTGCGCGAGATCGGTCGCGGGCTCGGATTCGACGTGATCGCGGTACCGCGCGTTACATCAGACGGAGAGATCATCAGCAGTAGCGCGATTCGAGCGGCGGTCATTGCCGGGGACGCGGCGCGGGTGCGGCGGTTCCTCGGTCGACCGTTTCGGGTTACCGGAGAGGTGATCCACGGCGCGCACCTCGGGCGGACCATCGGTTATCCGACGGCCAACGTCGCCCCACCGGAGTGGTTGGTCCCCCTTGCGGACGGGATCTATGCCTCGTTCGCGATGCTGCCGGACGGTGCAGGACCGCGACCGGCGATGACCTACGTCGGCACACGACCGACGGTGAACAGCGGCGCCCGATTGGTCGAAACGCATCTCTTCGATTTCTCGGCCGACCTCTACGGCGAAGTCGTGGAGGTCGAGATTTGCGAGCGGCTGCGAGGCGATGCGATCTTCTCGGGTATCGACGAGTTGATCGCGCAGTTGCGTCGCGACGAGGCGGCCGCCCGCGCGTTCCTCGCGACCGACGCCCGAGACTCGTCGCATTTCGTGTCGACGATTGACCGTCTTTGAACTGCCGTGCTAATATCTCTCGGCTTTGCCGCTGTGACGCGCGTAGGCTCCGTGCCGCGGCGTCGCTCTTTTTTTGACCGGTGCGGCAAACCAGGTTCCATTGGGGAGGCAAGCCATAAGCAGACCAGTACAGACTCGCGTCAACGAGCGCATCCGGATCCGCGAGGTCCGGCTCATCGACGAGGAGGGGCAGCAGGTCGGCATCGTCCCAACTCGTGATGCGATGGAGATGGCACGGTCGAGGGGACTCGATCTCGTCGAAGTCGCGCCGAATGCCATTCCACCGGTTTGCCGGATCATGGATTACGGCAAGTTCCGGTACGAGCAGAGTCGGAAAGAGCGCGAGTCGCGTCGACACCAGCACACGATCGAACTGAAAGAGGTTCGGATCCGGCCGAAAATCGACGATCACGATTTGGAGACCAAGGGCCGTCAGGCGGCCAAGTTCCTGGACGCCGGGGACAAGGTCAAGATGACGGTCTTGTTTCGCGGCCGCGAGATGGCGCACCCGGACATCGGGAAGGGCTTGCTCGATCAACTCGCGGACATGCTCAGGCCGCACGGAACGATCGAGCAGTCGCCACGGCTCGAAGGCCGGACCATGACGATGATGCTGAATCCGCTCAAGCAGAAGCAGAGTCAGCACGAGAGGGAGGGCGCGCAACGCCGTGAAGAAGCAAAAGATGAAAACCCATAAGGGCGCGAAACGGCGGTTCAAGATCACCGCCACCGGCAAGGTGATGCGCGCGAAGGGAATGAAAAGCCACTTCCGCCGCCGCAAAGCCCCCCGCGTCCTGCGTCAACTCGATCGCATGCTCGAGGTCGACAAGACCAACACAAAGAAAGTGAAGCGGTTGCTCCCGTACGGGAGCTAAGGCGAGTCGTCAGTCGTCAGTCGTCAGAGACTCGTGTTCCTTGAGCGATGTTCTCGCGTGGCGCCGACGGTTTGTCTAACGACGAACGACGAACGACGAACGACTGGAGTACTCGACAGATGGCACGGGTCAAACGGGGCGTGGCCGCCCACCGCCGGCACAAGAAGGTGCTGAAGCAGGTCAAGGGCCACTACTCGACCAATAACCGGCTCTACAAGCGCGCACACGAATCGATGATGCACGCGTTGATGTACGCCTACCGCGACCGCCGGACGCGGAAGCGCGATTTCCGGCGTCTCTGGATCATCCGAATCAACGCAGCGGCGCGTCTGAACGGCCTTCCCTACAGCCGGCTGATCCAAGGTCTCAAACTCGCGGGCGTCGAGATCGATCGCAAGATGCTCGCCGACCTCGCGGTGCGCGACGCGGCGGCCTTCACGGCCGTCGTCGACGTCGCCAAGCAGCACGTTCAGGTGTCGTAAGACAGCGACATGCGATGTCGAGCACCGTCCTCCGCGGCGGACGACGTCATCCGCAGTCCGGCCAACCGAACGTTGAAACTGATTCGCTCGCTCCATCAGCGCAAAGTGCGCGAAACGGAGCGAGCGTTTGTCGTCGAAGGGTTCCGGGCGATCGCGGACGCCATCGCCACCGGCGCCACGCCGCACATCATCGTGGTGCGCCAAGGCGACGAGCGCAATGCGACGAATTGGTTCGGAAGTTCGGCAGCACCGCAGGCGGTCGACGCAGCACTCTTCGACCACTTGGCGGAGACGGTGTCGCCGCAGGGTGCGATCGCCGTTTTCCCCTTCCCAGACCTCGAAATTCCTTGCGTTGAAACCCCCCTGTATCTCGTGCTCGATCAAATTCGCGATCCCGGCAACGTCGGAACGCTGCTTCGCAGCGCCGCGGCCGCGGGGGTGACGGCGGTCGTGCTCACCGAGGGCACGGTCGATCCGTACAACGCCAAGGCCGTCCGTGCCGGCGTCGGCGCCCATTTTCGCGTCCCGATCCGGTGGCTGACCGAGTTGGAACGGGATCGGATCGTTCGCGAGTGTCCCGTGCGAGCCGTGGCGGACGCGACAGGATCGGTTCCCTACGACGAAATCGATTGGTCCACCGGAGCTGCGCTGATCATCGGGTCGGAAGCACACGGCCCCTCAACCACCGGAACGGAACTCGGATCGACGACCGTGCGCATACCGCTGGCGGCGAACGTCGAATCGCTCAACGCGGCGGCGGCGGGGGCGGTGATGCTCTTCGAGGCGGCGCGCCAACGCCGGTTGACGGCAACGACCACAACCGGATCGACCATGATCTGACAAACAAATCCACCCGCACGGCGTAGAAAGGTGCTAGACTCCCGCCCCGAACCGATATCCGGCGGTACGGGATCAACGCGGCCCGCTGACGACCGCGAGCCTCAGGAGAGGGGGAGATCGATGCGCAAACAAGACCTCATCCGGGCCGTCGCGAAGCACACCTCACGACCCGAAAGCCAGGTTGGTCCGATCGTCAACGCCGTCTTCGATACCATCGAGCAGTCGCTCGCCGACGGTGACGAGGTGGCGATCAGCGGCTTCGGCTCGTTCCGCGTGGTCGAGCGGCCGGCGCGCACCGGTCGCAATCCGCAGACCCGCCAACAGATCACGATCGGACCGCGGCGTTCGCCGGCATTTCGCGCCGGCGCGAGTCTGAAACGCGCGGTCGGAGACTCGGACGGCGGCGCCTAACCGCGCCGACGCGAGAGCCCTTCGCCTGGGGGCGAAGGGCCCCGTGCATCGACGAATCTGGTCGGTTTTCGCTACACGTCCAGGTTGACCACGTCGCGCGCGTGGGTCTGGATGAACTTCTTGCGCGGGGGGACGGCGGCGCCCATCAGCATGTCGAATGTCTCGTCGGCGGCGACGCCGTCTTCGATCGTGACTTGCATCAGCGTTCGGTTGACCGGGTCCATCGTCGTCATCCAGAGCTGGTCGGGGTTCATCTCGCCAAGACCCTTGTAGCGCTGGACTTCGGCCTTCTCGCCGAGTCGCTTGATCGCCTCTTCGCGCTGCTGCTCCGTGTAAACCCACGACTCTTCCTTGCCCGCTTTGACTCGGTAGAGGGGCGGTTGGGCGATGAAGAGGTGACCGTCGATGATGATCTGCTCCAGGTGACGATAGAAGAACGTCAGGAGCAGCGTTCGGATGTGCGAACCGTCGACGTCGGCGTCGGTCATCACGATCACGCGGTGGTAGCGAAGTTTGCTCGCGTCGAACTGATCGCCCACCGACGTGCCGAGCGCCGTGATCAGCGTCCGGATTTGCTCGTTTTGGAGCATCTTGTCGAGGCGCGCCTTTTCGACGTTCAAAATCTTGCCGCGCAGCGGCAGGATAGCCTGGAAGCGGCGGTCGCGGCCCTGCTTGGCACTATTGTGAACGAACGGTCCGGCCGCGAGGGCGAAGTTTTGGTAGCCCTCGACCGTGAGATCGAAAACATCGGCTCGCTCGTCGAGGCCGCGAACGAACACAACGCGGTCGTTGAAGTTCGTCGCGGCCTCCAACATGCGCTGTTCGTCGCCTCCGTAGTGTTCCTTAAGGAGGCGTTCGTAGCGCAGCGCAGTGGGTGCGGTTGCGAGTCTCAAATGGTCGTAGGCAGCCCGGACGTTGGGTTCGGCGAGAACGTCGTGTAAGAGGCGTAGCGCCTTGAGCTTGTGGCCGGTCGCAATGAGACCGCCCTTTTCCTCGGAGGTGGTGCTCGCACGCCAACTCGCCAAAGAGTCGAGGATGTTGGAACGGTGTTCGTCGTTCGCCCAAGTCCGGTGTACGGCATTCGAGAGCTTGTCGCGGTGTTCTGGATGGTCAAGCCACCACTGCCGCACCGCATCGCTGCGACCGCGACGATACTCATCGGTCCACTGCTCTTTGGTCTTTTGGGAGCGCCAAGTCCGCAGGTCCGCATCGTCCCACTGTTTCGTTGAGGCCGCGCGTAGGGACTCACGCGCTTCGGGATGGTCGGCGAAGAAACCCCTCACACGCTCGGCTTGAAGATCCCGGTGCTGTTCGACCGACCAATATGCCTCCTGCTGTGCGTCGAGTCGAGCAACGACCTCGGCACGATCCGAATCGCTGAGCGAAGCCCACCATGAATCGAATCCGGCGCGCACACGCGCGTTAAGTTCCTCGACTTGTCGCTGACGCCGGACCTGATCGGACTTCAACCTGCGAAAATCCGGGTCTTTCCATTGCTCGATGGCCTGGGCGCTCAACTGCGCGATCCTGCGAGATCGGTATTCGTCGGTCCGCCACAAGCGTCGAAGGCGCCCGCCGGCCAGGTCCGCGTGCAGCTTCAGGTGTGCTTCCTTGGTCATGCGAACGATGTTGCGGGGATCGTTGTTCCGCTTGTCGAAGTCGGAATGGTGTCGCATCGGGCCGCCGGTCTTGTCGTAGATGCCGTTGCGGAGGTTGTACAGATCGGCAAGGTGATGGGAATGCCACCACTCCTCCGCTCCGTACATCCAGACCATCTCATAGCCCGGACCCGGAAGGTCGTTCGCCTCGGTCAAGCGTGTCTTCAGCGCGAGCAAACTTTCGCCCGGTTCAAGTTCGTGTGCTTGCTTGTAGGAGCCGTTCCGAAGACGGAAGAGATGGTCCGGCGTACAACGAATGCTCGACCCCGACTCGAGAACCACTTCGACCAACGGTGCATCGCGACGCGTGAGTCGGGGAGAGTCGAGAGGGACGACTCGCACGTCGCCCGCGCTGTTCGTCGCGTAGCCGAAGTGCCGAATGCCCCGATCCCAATCCTCCGCGAGTTCGCGCAGCGATCGGCTCTGCCCGCTCGCCAAACGGATGAGCGTTTCGCCCACAAAACAACCGCCGGCCGAGTCACCCTCGACGATGTAGAGTTCGGCCCGACTCGGGTCGCGCTCGGTGCAATCGGCCAGCTTGCCCGGCAGGCTGAAGCTGTCGAGACCGCCCTTGCGCTGAACGAGCTCGCGCGCTTTGCGCGCCGCCTCACGCGCCCTTGCGGCGTTGACGCACTTTTCGATGATCCGCTTGGCGACCTGCGGGTTCTCTTCGAGGAACGCGCCGAGCGCCTCGTTGACGACCGTCTGGACCGCGCCAGCCACGTCGGCGTTGCCGAGCTTTCCCTTCGTCTGCCCTTCGAACTGCGGTTCGGCCAACTTGACCGAGACGATGGCGGTCAGTCCCTCGCGGACGTCCTCGCCGGAGAGTGTCTCATCGCCCTTCAGGAACCCGTTCTTCTTGGCGTAGTCGTTGATCGTCCGCGTCAACGCCGACTTGAAGCCGGAGAGGTGGGTCCCGCCGTCGACCGTGTTGATGTTGTTGGCGAAGGTGTGCGTCGACTCGCCGTAGCTGTCGTTGTACTGGAGCGCGACTTCGACCATGCAGGCCGGCAACTCCCGCTGCACGTAGAACGGTCGATCGTGCACCGGGGTGCGGTTGCGGTTGAGGTGCCGAACGAAGGAAACGATGCCGCCCTCGAAGTAGAACGTCATCTCCTTGTCGACCCGCTCGTCGACAAAGGTGATCTTGAGCCCCTTGGTCAAATAGGCGGTCTCGCGGAACCACTGGACGAGCGCGTCGAAGTTGTAATCGAGACCGTCGGTGAAGATGCTGGTATCGGCCAGAAAGGAGGTCGTCGTCCCGTGCTCGGTCGGCGGTACCTCGCCGACCTGGCGCACCTTCGAGACCGGCACACCCCGTTTGTATTCCTGGCGGTAGACCTTGCCGCCGCGGCGCACCTCGACCCGGCACCAGTCGGAGAGGGCGTTGACGACCGAAGCGCCGACGCCGTGGAGACCGCCGGAGACCTTGTAGCCGCCGCCGCCGAATTTGCCGCCGGCGTGGAGCACCGTCATGATCACCTCGAGCGCCGAGGTGTTCATCTTGGCGTGCTTGTCGACCGGGATGCCGCGTCCGTTGTCGGTCACCGTCACCACACCGTCCGCGGCGATGCGGACGAGGATCGTGTCGCAGTGACCGCCGAGGGCTTCGTCGACCGAGTTGTCGACGATCTCGCGTACGAGGTGGTGGAGACCCCGCTGGTCGGTGCTCCCGATGTACATACCCGGGCGACGACGAACCGCCTCCAGACCTTCCAGGACCTGGATCGAGCTCGCGTCATAGGACGGAAGTTTGGTCGCTGTTGCTGCCAAGTACGATGCTCCTTAGTTCGACGCGCGTGGGGCGCGCCTCGTAGACCCGACCGGCTGCGCCGGCGGAAGCTGGCGCAACCGGTTGTTGAAAAAGATCATGCCGGCCATTGCGATGCCACCGGCGAAAAACGCGTTCGCGACCACGGCGGTCAGCAATCCCGGTGGCGTGCTCGCCAATCGCTGCCAGATCTCGCCGAGACCGAGGCTGATGATCAGCGAGGCGGCAGTCAGCCCGATCGTCTGACCTGTGTTGCGACGAACGACGTTGACGCTGTAGTACATCGCGCGGAACGGTCCAACGTCGGCGACCACGATCGCCTCCGGCGTGAAGATCAAGAAGAGCCCCATCGCCAAACCGACGAAGATCATGACCGGCAACAGGATCGCGCCGAGTCCGAGCCCGACCACCTCGGAGAGACCCCAGAGGACGGCCAGCGGTCCCAGCACGAGCAGGAAGAGACCGAGAACGAGCACCATCATGCCGAGGAAGCGGAGCCACGTTCGCGCGATCGCGCCCGGTACCCGACGAAGGGGCCGGCTCCGTCCGATCGCGACGTCCGCCAGTGGGACGTAATAGGCGGCGAACAGCCCCGCCGCAAGCACCACCAGGCCGGCCAGGACGAGGCAGACGATCCACCAATGCTGGAGATCGAGGGACGGCCGCATCCACAACTCGTACACCTTTTCTCGCTTGATACCCGGCAGCAGTGCCGGTACGAATTGAGCGGTCAGCGTCGTCATGTCGGACCGGCCAAGGTGGTCGACTGCATCGACCGTCGACTTCGCGTCGTCGCCGTTGTTCTCGGCGATCCAACGCTGGATCGGCGCCGTTAGCGGCGCCGGTGTCAGACGCCAGCCGAGCCAGAAATAGGCGTCGAGCAGGATCGGCAACGTCATGATGAGTGGATACGTCAGCGCCATCGTCAAACCGTCGGCGATCGTGTCGATCACGCCGGGCGCGACGGGTTGTTGATTGGTGACCGCGCGTGGTGTCTGCATGGTGCTCTGCGTCGTTGCGCCCTTGGCGCGCCTGCCTAGCTGATCGGAGGGCGCGGTCTAGGCCCAGCCGAGATCGGCGATCCGGTCTTCCTCGATCCCGAAGTGGTGGGCCAGTTCGTGGATGACCGTGACGCGGACCTCGTCCGCCATCTCCTCGGGCGTGGAGCAGGCGCGCTCGATCGGCCGGCGGAAGATCGTAATCTTGTCCGGCAGGACCAGCGAGTAGTCACTGCCGCGAGCGGTCAACGGCGTGCCCTCGTAGAGACCGAAGAGTTCATCGCCGCCTTCATGCGAACCGAGTTGCTCGGTCGTTGGTTCGTCTTCGACGACGATCTCGACGTTGTCGAGCATAGCCCGGATCTCGGGCGGCAACCGTCGCAAGGCGCGAACGACGATCCGCTCGAAGCGGATTTTCCGAGCCCGATCGGCCTGCGGAAGCGCCGTTTTGCGCATGGCTAATGATACCACTTTCCATCGATTTCGGCCACCTTGCGATGCGGAAAAAAGGTGCGTACGTACGCCTTCTCCTCGCCGCGCGCCGCAGACTTGTTGCCGGGGGGCATGAGACGGTTCTAGCCGGACCTGTCAGATCGCTACGCCCATCGCGGTCGCGAGCATGGCGCGGGCGATTTGCAGCGGTCCGGTCAGACCCGTACCGCCGTGTTCGAGGACGACCGCAACCGCGTAACGCGGTTCGGGATCGCCCGCGAATCCGATAAACCAGGCGTGCGGTTCGCCCGAACCGGTTTCGGCGGTACCGGTTTTGCCGCCGACGACCAGGCCGGCGATCGCCGCCCCGTTGGCGTAACCGTTTTCGACCGCGTTGATCATCAGGTCGCGCACCGTGTTCGCCGTCTCCGCGGTGACCGGTCGTCGCCAGACCTTGGGATCGGTTTGCCGGACGACGCTGCCGCCGCGGGTGGTGACCGCATCGACGAGATACGGCCGCATCATGCTCCCGCCGTTGGCAATCGTCGCCGCCACCATCGCCATCTGGAGCGGCGTGACCTGAAGTTCGCCCTGCCCAAAGGCGGTATCCGCGATCGCGGGATTCGAGTTGAGGAAATCGTCGGACGAGGCGACCTGACTCTTGGCGACGGGGAGGTCAAACGGGACCGAGGAACCGAAACCGAATCGCTCGGCATACTTTTTGAGGAGGTCCTTGCCGAGTTCCAGTCCGACCTGGGCGAAGACGACGTTGAGGGAGAAGGCGAGACCCTGGCGGAGCGTCCAGGTGTCGACCGAGCCGTCGGGGCGGTTTTCCTCGACGATGACGTGCCCGTCGACATCGAGCGAGCCGTCGTCGCGGTACGTGTCGTCGGGGGAGGCCAGGCCCGCGTCGATGGCGGCCGAGGCGGTGACCGTTTTGAACGTCGAACCGGGGGTGTACAGCCCGTCGGTCGCGCGGAGCACCAGCGGATGATCGGGATCGCGGGTCAACTGTTTCCAGTAGGCGGACGCGGCGTCGCGACCGGCGGTATCGGCGGTGAAGAGATGCTCGGGGTCGTAATGCGGGTTGCTCGCCAACGCCAGCACCGCACCGGTCTTGACGTCGAGGAGAACGACGGCGCCGATGCGGCCGTCGAGGAGTTGATCGGCCTTGCGCTGCAAGTCGGAGTCGAGCGTCAGGCGTAAATCGAGCCCCTGGGGTGAACGGTGCAGGAGCGCGTCCTCGGCGCGAGTCAACAGATTCTGTCCCGCCTCGCCTCTCAGTTCGTCGTCGTACGTCGCCTCCAAACCCGCCTTGCCGTAGAGAAGGGGCGAGTAGTATCCGGCGACGTAAGCCGTGACCGGATCGGGGTAGATGCGGCGACCGACGCCGTCCTCGAAGACGGTACCGGCGATGGTTTCGCCGTTGCGGTCGTAGATCCGACCACGATCGATGGCGAGGTCGTCGTCGACGTTCCGTGGGTTGGCGATCACCTCGCCGGTCCGGGGATCGGCGGCGACGCGATTGACCGTGGCCGCCTGCTCCACGACCTGAATCCGCGCCAGTTGCACCGCGATCACGACGAACACCGTCGACAACAGGAGACCGATCTTCGCGATCGAAAGCCCCGTCGCCGACATCGGCCGCGAACGCCGTGGCCAAACCGCAAGGAGGAACAGGATCCACGCGCCGGCAAGGCAGGCAAGCCATCGACCGTCGCTGATGCCCTCCCCGCGCCAGAGTCCGGCGCCAACGAGGGCGAGCGATCCGACAATTGCGAGTGTGCGAACAACCCGATGCATTTCCTTCTCACCAATGCCGGGCTACCTGTCCGAGTGCAAATCGTAGGTTCGGACCGCCGTGTCCGCCCGGCCGCGATTGCGCTCACGCACGAGGGCGGACAGCGCCCACAGGGCGCCCGGTCCGCCCCTACGCACGCGGATTTGGTCTGCCCAATCTGGAACCCTCTAAACCGGAGACGCGCAGCAACAGACCGACGATGAGGCAATTCGTCAAGAGCGAACTGCCGCCATACGAGACGAATGGGAGAGTGATCCCCGTCAGCGGGATCAAGCGGACGACGCCGCCGATGATGATAAGGGCCTGGAGTCCGATCGTGGCGGCGAGTCCGGTGGCGAGGAGGCGACCGAAGGGGTCGGGGGCGCGAAGGGCGATACCGAAGCCGCGCATGACCAGAACGAGATAGAGGACGAGAACGGCGGTTGTGCCAACGAGACCGAGTTCCTCGCCGATCGCCGAGAAGACGTAATCGGTGTGGACGGCCGGGATGCGCCAGGGTTGCCCTTGACCGAGCCCGGTCCCGAGGACACCGCCGCTGGCGAGCGCGTAATCCGATTGCACCTGCTGGTAACCGGTTGCGAGCGGGTCGTGCCAGGGGTCGAGCCAGTTCTGAACGCGAATACCGATGCGATCGAACAAGACGTAGGCCAGCCAACAGGCGCCCGCGAACGTCAGGAGACCGGTCAACACGTAGATCGGGCGACCGCTGGCGGCGTAGAGCATGACGAGAAAGATGCCGAAGAAGAGGAGGGCCGAACCGAGGTCGTTGAGCACGACGAGTACCATCAGCGACGCGGCCCACATCACGACCATCGGTGCCAGGTAGGGGATTGGCGGTAGCCGAAGGAAACCCAATCGCCAGCTCGAACCGATGAGGTCGCGCTTTTCGGCGAGGTAAGCGGCCAGGAAGATGACGAGCGTGACCTTGACGATCTCCGACGGCTGGATCTGGACCGGTCCCACGGAGATCCAGAGGCGGGCCCCTCCCACGTTGGTGCCAAAGACGAACGTGACGAGGAGAAGCGCCAGACTGGCAAGCAGGGCGCTGTACTTGTATCGCTGGAACAGTGCCAAGCTACGGGGTGTGATCGCCGCCGCGAACAAGATGGCCAAACCCGCGGCGAGATAGATCAGGTGCCGCGAGCCGATGCCGGCAGAGAAGCCGGTCGTCGGACCCAGCGCCGTTTGGATGCGCTCGACCATGACGAATCCGAGTGCCGCCAGGACCGCCGTCACCGGCAGGAGCACCTGATCGCCGCGGAAGCCGAGCAAACCGAACACCAGGCTGATCACCAACATGAGACCGCCGATCAGCACCGCCGGCTTGGCTTGCGCCACGGCTGTCGCGTCGGTCGAACCCCGATCCGCGATAGTGATGGACAAGAAACCGACCACGAGGAGGAGCGCGGGCAGCGTCAGCAACTGCGTTTCGATCCACCGGATGCGCGGTCTTGCCCGGACCATCACGGTGTCGATTCGCCGAGATAGCGCTCGGCGATGACGCCGAGGCGGCGACGCGTCTCTGCCGTGATCGCATCACGGTCGGTCACGATCGCGTCGTGCAAGGCGTCCCCGCAAGCGCAGGTCCGCTCCGGCAAACCTCGGTCGGCGAACGAACGGACGATGGTGCGAGCAACCTCGGTGTTCCGGCGGAGGTTGGCGAGGACCATCTCGACGGTCACGGGTCCCTCGGTCTCGTGCCAGACGTCGTAGTCCGTGACCATCGCCAGGGTGGCGTAACAGAGTTCGGCCTCCCGCGCCAGTCGTGCCTCGGGCATCGCCGACATGCCGATCACGGCGGCACCCCAGGAGCGGTACAGCATCGATTCCGCCCGAGTCGAGAATTGCGGACCCTCGATGCAGACGTACGTGCCGCCGTCGACCACCGGCACGCCCGCCGCCGCCGCCGCGCGCTCGATCGCGCCGTTCAGACAAGCACAATAGGGATGTGCGAGACCCACGTGGGCAACCACGCCGCCCTCGAAAAAGGTGCGCGGTCGAGCGACCGTTCGGTCGACGATCTGGTCGGGGAGGACGACCGTCAGCGGCGGCAATTCTTCCCGCAGACTGCCGACTGCGCTGACGGTCAGGAGGTGGGTAACGCCGGCTTCCTTCAGGGCGTAGATATTGGCGCGATACGGAAGTTCGGTCGGGGTAAGGCGATGTCCAGCGCCGTGCCGCGGAAGAAAGACGACGTCCGTCGAACCAAGCCTTCCCACAACGAGTTGGTCGCTGGGAGGACCAAATGGCGTGTCGACGGTGCGACGCTCGCCGATCTGCAACTCGGGGAGATCGTAGAGACCGCTGCCGCCGATGATGCCGAGTTTTCCGTTCGCCACCTGTCCCCTCCTGAGGAGAGGCAATGGTAGTTGCCCATGGGTCGGCACGCCAGATGCCATGGAACAGGCGATTTGTGTTGGCCGAACCGAGATTCCGCGTGGTATACTCGCAGGCCGTGGATCGAAGGTCCTTGGCTGCCCGCGGACATAGGGGGGCGCCGGCAAAGGAGGCTCCGCCGGCATGGCGCTGGAACAAGTTCAAAAAGAATCCATCATCAGCGAATATCGGGTGCACGAGACCGACACCGGTTCCCCCGAGGTTCAGATCGCGCTCCTGACCGTGCGCATCAATGAGTTGACGGATCACCTGCGCGAGCACCGCCACGACCACCACTCGCGGCGCGGCTTGTTGAAGTTGGTCGGCCGTCGCCGCCGGTTGCTTGCCTACCTGAGCGACAAGGATGTGGAACGGTACCGCGTCACGATCGCTCGCCTCGGACTCCGGAAGTAAGTATCGACGGACGAAGCGAGCCATCCCCTGACTACCCACACCACACGCTCGTCGCACCGGTTTCAGAGCTTCGGTCGGACCCATTGCAAACCGCGATGGCCCAGGGTGGAAAGCCCTGGGCCATTTGGTGTTTAGGCGATTTTCGGGTGGTCGGCGCGATCCATGCGACCATCCGCGACGAAGGGAGGATCGCTCGGGGAAAAGAGGACACGCCGTTTGGGGCGGGTGAGGCCGCAATGGGGAATTGGAGCGTGCCGGGGTACCAGCGCCGGCACGCTCCAGTCCCTCATTCCGCCTCCCGCCGATCGTCGCCGGCAACGGTGCCGGTGCCACGAGCAGTTTGAGGAGGTCTCAATTCATGTCAGTAGAGATTGCAACCCGCTCGAAGACGGTGACGCTGGAGGTCGCCGGGCGCGAGCTTTCGCTCGAAACCGGGCTGATCGCCGAACAAGCCCACGGCGCGGTCGTCGTTCGCTACGGCGACTCGGTCGTGTTGGTGACCGTCGTCGGCGAGCGGGAGCCGAACGAGTCGGTCGACTTCTTCCCGCTTTCGGTCGACTACGAAGAGAAGATGTACGCGGCCGGCAAGATCCCCGGCGGTTTCATCAAGCGGGAGGGCCGGCCGACCGAAGCCGCGATCCTCGCCGCCCGCCTGACCGACCGGCCGATCCGACCGCTTTTCCCGAAGGGCTACCGGGCCGAAGTGCAGATCATCTCGACGGTGATGTCGGCCGACCAGGAGAACGACCCCGCGCTCCTCTCGATCATCGGCGCGTCCGCCGCGCTGACCATTTCGCCGATCCCTTGGGAGGGTCCGATCGGTGCGGTTCGCGTCGGCAGGATCGACGGGGAGATCGCGATCAACCCGCGCTTGTCCGACATGGATCGGAGCACGCTCGACATGGTCGTCGCCGGGACGGCCGACGCGATCATGATGGTCGAGGGCGAGGCCGGCGAGATCCCGGAGGCGACGTTGCTCGAAGCCATCGTCAGGGGCCACGAAGAGATCAAGCGGATCGCCGAGCTGCAACACGACCTCGCGCGCGTCGCGGGCAAGGAGAAATGGCCGTTCGCGCCACCGGCCAAAGACACCGCCCTCTACGAGGATCTGCGGTCCTTTATCGGCGAGCGGCTCCGGCAAGCCGTCAACAATTCCGACAAGGTCGTTCGGCTCGAAGGCACCGACGAGTTGAAGCGTGACGTCTTGGGCGAGTTTGCCCCGCTCACCGCTCTGGGCGAGCCGAAGTACGCTCCAAAGGACGTTTCGGCCGCGTTCGAAGCCCTCCTGAAAGAAGAGGTTCGCGGCGGTATCCTCGACAACGGGACGCGCCCCGACGGCCGCCGACCGGACGAGATCCGGCCGATCTGGAGTCAGGTCGGCTACCTGCCTCGCACCCACGGTTCCGCCATCTTCACGCGCGGGCAGACCCAGGTGGTCACGATCGCGACGCTCGGTTCGACGGCGGAGGAGCAGCGGCTCGACTCGATCAGTCCCGAAGAGAGCAAGCGTTACATCCACCATTACAACTTTCCGCCGTTCAGTGTCGGCGAGGTGCGGCGGTTGCGCGGCGCCAGTCGCCGCGACATCGGACACGGCGCGCTCGCCGAGCGGGCGCTCCTGGCGGTGATTCCGGACGTCGAGACGTTCCCCTACACGATGCGCGTCGTCTCCGAGGTCGTCAGCTCAAACGGTTCGACGTCGATGGCGAGCGTCTGCGGCAGCACCCTGGCGCTGATGGACGCGGGCGTGCCCATCGCCAAACCGGTCGCCGGCGTGGCGATGGGTCTGGTCACCGAGGCGGACAGCGGCCGCTTCACCGTCTTGACCGATATCCAGGGCATCGAGGATGCGCTCGGCGACATGGATTTCAAGGTCGCCGGGACGGCCGACGGCGTGACCGCGATCCAGATGGACATCAAGGTCAAGGGCATCACGCCGCAGATCATGGAGCGGGCGCTCGCCCAGGCCCACGAAGGGCGTCTGTTCATCCTGGATAAGATGCTCGAAACGATTTCGGCACCGCGCGGCCAACTCTCCAAGTACGCCCCCCGCGTGACGCGCATCAAGATCAACCCGGAGAAGATCGGCGCGGTGATCGGTCCGGGCGGCAAGATGATCCGGGCGATCCAGGAAGAGACCGGCACCAAGATCGACATCGAGGACGACGGCACGGTTTCGATCACGGCCGCCGATCCCGCCAGCTCGGACAAGGCGATCCTGCGCATTCAGGGGTTGACGCAAGAGATCCGCGTCGAGAAGGGCGAGCTCTACACCGGCAAGATCGTCAGCATCATGCCGTACGGCGCGTTCGTCGAACTGGTCCCCGGTCGCGATGGTCTCGTCCACATCTCGGAGTTGTCCGAGGACCCGACGGTCCGCGTCGCTCGCGTCGAAGATCTGTTCCAGGTTGGCGACGAGATCACGGTCATGGTGACGGACGTCGCGCCGAACGGCAAGGTCAGCCTCTCCCGGCGCGCGGCGATCACGGGCGAGATGCCCGAGGCGCGGCCGGAGCGGGGACCGCGCCGCGACGGTGACCGGGGGCCACGGCGCGACGGCGACCGCGGCGGCCCGCCCCGCGGCGATTATGGGCGAGGTCCGCGCCCGGACCGAGGTCCTCGCGACGGCGGCTTCGGCAACCGGCCGGCGGATAGCCGGCGGCCGCCGTACCGCCCGGATGACGAATAGCGTCCGGCGGCTGCCACGTGAGTTCGATGGTGAGTCACGGGGGGCGGGCACCACGGCCCGCCCCTCCTATTTCGCTTCTCGGGTGCCGGCTTCTTCGGTGAAGTAGTCGGTGACCTGGGTTGCCCAATGTTCGACTTTGTGTTGACCCGCGGTGCTGGCCCAGACGGCAGATGCGCAGCAACAGATAATGATCGCTCCGATCAGACCGAGCAGAATCCAGAGCCAGGTGCGGCGACGCGGCGGCGGTAGCGCCTCGGGCGGGAGACTCGACATCCGCCAATCGGGTGCCGTCGGGGGGAGTTCCCAGGGAGCGCGGGTGTCGCTCGGGGGCGGTACGAACGTCGGAGGCGGAGTCGTCGGGGTATCGACGGACGGGGGTGGGGTCGGCGGCGCGGTTGGCGCGGAGAGCGAACGGAGGTCGGCGCCGCAGTTCTCGCAGAAGCGGCTGTCCGGTTGATTCGACGCACCGCAGTTCGGACACGCGATCACAGATTGCCTCCGTCCCCAATCGCTTCTAACCCGCCGGGCGTGTCGTTATCGCTGCGGATCTCGGTTTGCGATGCCGATTGTACCGGCTGCTCGGCAGTTTCGACTTGCCCCCACTTCCGCTCCAGGCTCGCCAGGGCGACGGCGCCGAGAAGGACGGCGAACCAGAGCGTCGCGAAGCGAATCAGGATCGTGGCGGCGACCGCGACGCTCCTGGTCATCCCCTCGTCTTTGAGCATGACGACGAGCAGGCCGGCGATGCCGGCGTCCGCCACGCCGAGGCCGCCGGGCAGCATCGACGCACCTCCCGCCAGTGACGAGATGGCGAGGATGAAGGTCGCGATCAGGAGCAGCCGGGGCGAGGGATCGACGCCGAGGCCGACGAGGACGAGGAAAAACGCCAGGCACTCTCCGCTCCACGAGACGATCCCGAGACCGATCGCCCGTACCAATATTCCCGGCCGAAAGAGCGCACCCGACGCATCGACGAACGCCGTCCCGTGGGGGGCGACCGGACCGATTACCGGCAGATGCGCGATCCGCTCGACGTACCGCTTCAGCGAGGCGGGTCGCTGCATCAGCACGATGCCGACGATTCCGATGGCCGCGACAAGCGCGAGCAGGGGGCGACCGTAGGCATATTGGGTCGCACCGAACGCGGCGAGGAAGAGCATCGCGAGGGCGTCGGTGATGCGCTCGGCGGCGACGACGGCACTCGTGCGGTTGACGGGTACACCGGCAACACGGCGAACGTAGACGGCCTTGATCACTTCTCCGACCTTGCCCGGCGTCAGCGACATCGCAAACCCGCTGAGGAAAATGCGGGCGCTGACGCCGGTCGGGAGATCGACGGCCAGTTCGCGAAGATAGATTTGCCACTTGCGGAACCGCCAACCGTAGTTCCAGACGGTCAGTGCCAGGATGGGGACGATCAGCCACCAGTCGAAGTGCCGAAAGGCATCGGCCAGACCCCGCGCGTCGCCGATCAACGCAAACGCGGTGACCAGTCCGATGCCGATCAGGACCGTCGGCAAGAGCGCCCTGCGTGCGAGGTGTCGGTTGCCGCGACGTGCTTGGTTTGCTCCCGGTTTGCCGGTTGCTGCCCTCATCGTCAGTCCTTCAGTCGAGGGTCGAAGGCGTCGCGCAGCCCGTTCCCGGCGAGATTGATCGTCAACGACGTCAGGAAGATCAAGAACCCGGGGAAGAAGACGTTCGTCCAGTTTGTTCGGTAGACCTGTTGCGCCTCCGCCAGCATGTTGCCCCAGGAGGGAGTCGGTATGCGAACCCCGAGTCCGAGAAAACTCAACGCCGCCTCGGTCAGGATGAAACCGGGGATGACCTGAGAACCCCAAACGATCATCGTGGGCAAGGCGTTGGGCAGCAGGTGCCGGAACAGGATGCGGCGATCGCTGGCGCCGAGGACGCGTGCGGCGTCGACGTACTCGCGCGAGCGCAATTGCAGGATGTCGCCGCGAACGAGACGCGACAGGCCCGGCCAACCGACGGCGGCGATGAAGAGGGCGAGACCGGTTTGACCGGGGTGATAGAGACTAGAGATCAGGATCAAGAGCGACAGTGTTGGAATCGACAGGAGCACGTCGGCCAGCCGCATCAAGGCGGCATCGCGAAACCCGCCGAAGTAGCCGGCGACCGCGCCGAGCGTGCCGCCGATGAGCATCGTCGAGAGCGTCGCGAGCGCGGCGACGGCGAGGGAGACGCGGCCGCCGTAGGCAAGCCGCGTCAGCAGATCGCGACCGTTCCCATCACTGCCGAGCAAGTAACCGTTCTCGCCGGGCTTGGAGAACCGGAGATCGAGGTGATTTTCTCGGGCGCTGTAGCCGGTCATCGCCGAGACCACGTCGGCGCCGAGCGAGAAGAGGACGATCAGCGCCACGATCGCGAGGGCTGCGACGGCAACCCGGTTTCTCCGAAACCGTCGCCACGCCCGCCGGTAAAACCCGGGCGCGGATCGCGACGGTGCGCCGTCGAGCAGCGACCCGGCGGCGAGCCGAGGCATGCGCACGTCATCGTGGTCTTCGGCGACGGACCCGGCGTCGAACGAGGCACTCATCGCGTTGTCGCGGCGTCCGTACGATTGCGCACGTTGAATCCCGATGCTGGCAAGGCGTCAACCGTCAATCGTAGCGGATTCGCGGATCGGCGACGGCATAGAGCACGTCGGCGGCCAGATTGCCGAGCATCGTCAGCGTGGCGAACATGAGCGTGGCGCCCATGATCAAGGTGTAGTCGCTGCTCTGCGTGGCCTGGTAGGTCAACCGGCCCGCGCCGTTCCAGGCAAAGATCTGTTCGATCAGGTAGGCGCCGCCGAACAGTTCGGGCAGCGCCAGGCCGACGAGCGTCACCAACGGGATCAAGGCATTCCGAAAGGCGTGTGAGTAGATGACGGATCGGCGGGGGAGCCCCTTGGCCTGGGCGGTGCGGATGTAGTCCTGGCCGATCGTCTCGAGCATCGAGGAACGAATGAAGCGGGTCCAGCCCGCGATCTGGGCCAGGGAGAGCGCCGTGGCCGGCAGAACGAGGTGCTCAATCCGATCGAGTATGCCCGAGTTGCCCTGGAGACTCTTCATGCCGTTGATCGGCAGCGCCGGGAGTCCCCAGGCGCGGAACCGATCCGAAAAAAGAATGATCAACAGAAGCGCCAACCAGAAGGAGGGAATTGAGGAGAAGGCGGTTGCGATCACGGTCGTGATGTGATCGAAGAGGGAGTTGCGATTCGCCGCCGAAAAGACGCCGAGCGGAATGGCGACCGTCAGCGCCAACACGAGGGACGCGCCGGTGAGCAGGAGCGTATTCGGCAGCACGCCGAGCAGGCGATCCCGCACGGGCGTCTGGTTCGTCAATGATAGTCCCAGGTCGCCGTGGAGGACGTCGAAGAGCCAGACGAAATACCGTTCGTACCAGGGACGGTCGAGACCGAGGTTGTGGCGGATGTGGGCGATGTCCTCGGGCCGGGTCTTGGGGTTGAACTGAAGACTCGAAACCGGGCTCCCCGGCACCAGATTGACGATCGCGAAGGTGAGAAAGCTGACCCCGATCAAGAGCGGAATCATCTGCAGCAGGCGGCGAACGATCAGCGCGGTCATGGTCATGGAGGAGACGGACAGACGGACAGACGGACAGACGGACAGACGGACAGATCCAAGTAACTAGTCGACAAAAGGGAAAGCCTGTCAGCTTGGACGATCATCCGTCTGTCCGTCTGTCCGTCTGTCCGTCTCACGTGTCGACCCACACCCAGCGCAGCGACCAGAGGGCGCTGCGCCCGTTCGGCACGAAATTGTGGACGCGGGCGCTCGACGCGGCGCCGTCGCGCCGGAACCAGAGGATGCCGACCGGCAAGTCGCCGTTGACGATGTTGGCGGCTCGGATCAGGAGTTCCCGGCGCGCGTCCGGGTCGGTTTCCCGATTCGCCTCGTCGGCGAGCCGGTCATAATCGGGGTTCGAATAGCCGACGGCGTTGAACCCGACGCCTTTGTAGGCGGAGCCGAACATGGGCGACTGGTCGCCGGTGGCGTCCCAGGTGAACCCGAGGACGACCATTTGGAAATCGAACGTGTCGAAAAGAGCGGGGACGATCTCTCCCGAAAAACTGACCGGCTTCGGGCTCGCCACGATCCCGAGTCTCCTCCAGTAGTCGCCCATGGCCTTGACCGCGCTCTCGACCTGAGACGATTCCTCGCCGTACATGACGTCGAACGAGAACGGAGCACCGTTCTTTTCCAGAATGCCGTCCCCGTTTTCGTCGCTCCAGCCGGCCGTACGGAGAAGCTGTTTGGCGTGAGCGGGGTCGTAGCCATATTTCGTCGTGATCTGGTCGGGGTCGTACGCGACAGACAAGAGAGGCTGCGGCCCTTGGGCGACCTCGGCGAAGCCGCGCATGATGGACTTGACCATCTTCTTGCGGTCGAGACCGTACATCAGCGCGCGCCGGACGTTCACGTCCTGGAACAGCGGCGTCTTCTCGGCATCCAGATTCGAACCGTACCAGATGAAACCGTAGGTATCGTAGACGGTGACGTCGAAATCCGGGTCATCGAGGAGGGACGAAAGGGTATCGACGGGCGGGCGCTCGTAAACGTCGATGCCCCCCGACTTGAGGGCCTTCAACGTCTGTGCTTCGTCCGAAAGGACGTGCACTTCCAACGAGTCGACGAGGGGCGAGTCGTCGTAGTAGTCCGCGTAGCGATCGAAGGTGAACACGTCTCTCGCACCGGAGACGGAGACGAACCGGAACGGACCGGTGCCGACGACGCGATTCGGGTCCGCTCCGGTACTGCCCGGATCGGTGGCCCAGTTCTTGAAGGGGGTTTCGCCCCAGATGTGCTTGGGGAGGATCGCGGTGAGTGTGTTTCCCAGGAAAACGACGGGCGCGTAGACGTCGGTGGCGACGAGCTCGACCGTGTCGGAGTCGAGTTTGCGAAACGACTCGACCGCGTTGACGAAACTGGCCTGGAACTGGGTGCCGGTCGACTCGTCCGATTGGGCGCGGAGACTAAACACGACGTCGTTTGCCGTGAACGGTTCCCCGTCGTGCCAGTGGGCGTCGCGATTCAGATGGATGGTGTAGGTCTTGCCGTCGCTGGCGATCTCCCAGGCATCGGCGAGACCCGGCACGAACTGACCGTCGATCGGGCTGATGCCGACGAGGTATTCCTGGCACGCATTGAGGAGGGTCTGCGTCGGATTGTCGGTGGCGAGGAGGAGATTGAGCGTGGTCACCGGGTAGGCTGCCGACCTGCCGATCTTCAAGGTGCCACCAGTACGGCTGGCCGTAGGATCTTCGGTGAACGGAAACGCCTGCCCCAGGGTGCGCCGCCACTGGGTGCGGGTGACCGATTGGACCGGTTCGGCGGCCGTCGCCGGGAGGACGGAAAAGAAGCGCGAGAGCGAGGCGGCGGACAAACCGAGGGCACTCGCCCTGAGAAGGAATTGGCGGCGGTCGATCGCGCCGTCGCGGAAGCGGAGGTAGAGGTGGTTGAGGGTAACGATCGGATTCTCAGGCATCGAATAATTCGCTCCGCTGGCTCGGGTGATCGGACGTGACGCGACCGCTGATCGTGTGACGGCCGCGATTCTAGCACCGCCCGCGGCAGGCGAAGCCGCGGTGGCCACTGTCCGATCGGTACGGCGGGTGCTCAGTAGTTGAGGCGCGGGTCGAGGGCGTCGCGGAGACCGATGCCGACGAGGTTGACGGCGAGCACCGTGATGTAGATGAGGAAGCCGGGCAAGAACACGTTCCACCAGGACTGCGTGAAGAATCCCGATGCCTCTTCGAGCATGTTCCCCCAAGACGGCGTCGGGATTTGCACGCCGAAGCCGAGGAAGCTGAGCGCCGCCTCGGTCAGGATCAGACCGGGAATCGCCAACGAAATCCAGACGACGATGATCGGGATCACGTTGGGAAAGATGTGACGGACGATGATCCGCGCGTCCGAGGCGCCGATGATCCGCGCGGCATCGATGAAGTCGCGGTTGCGGAGCGACAACACCTCCCCGCGGATCAAGCGCGCGATCCCCGTCCAACTGATGACGGCGATCACGAGCGCCAGCCCATCGGGTCCGGGCGTGTAGATCGTCGAGACGAGCAGCAGAATGGCGAGCCCCGGCAGACTGAGCAAGACATCGACCAGTCGCATCAGAACGTTGTCGATCCAGCCCCCGAAGTAGCCGGCAACCGAGCCGACGGTCCCGCCGATGACCAGGATCGCGACGGCGGCCAATCCCGCGACACGGAGCGAGATCCGCCCGCCGTAGGCGGCGCGGGTGAGGAGATCGCGACCGTTGGCGTCGGTACCCAGGAAGTGATCGTTCGAGAATGGCCCCTGCAGCTTGCTTCTCAAGTCTCCTTTGGCGTAGTTGTAGCCGGTCACGTGTTGAGAGATCAGACCGGCCGATAGGACGAAGACGACGATGAGGGCCACAACCACGAGCCCGGCCACGGCGACGTGGTTTTGGCGAAATCTTCGCCAGGCACGCGAGTAAAAACCGGGCGTCGCGCGGAGCTCGTTGCGCAAGAGGGCAGCCTCGCGGGCGACCGAGGCTTCGGTCGACTTGGCATCGATGTCGGTGGCGAGGGTTTCCGTGCGGTGTGCCATCTTGGGCGTCTCCACGAGTCGGTTCGCGTGTCAGAAGGTCGCGGTCGTCATCCGAAAACCGAACCACTTGCTGGGGCGCCGCAATGCTCCATCGCGTCAGGCGACAGGCGAGCGAAGCGAGCGTCAGTAGCGGATGCGAGGATCGAAGACGGCGTACAAGACATCGGCCAGGAGATTGCCGAGCAGTGTCAGAAAGGCAAGAATCGTGAACACGCCCATGATCAAGGTGTAGTCGCGCTGGTTCAGCGCGTCGACGGTCAGGCGACCGAGACCGTTCCAGGCGAAGATGACCTCGATGAAGAAGGCGCCGCCGAAGAGATCGGGAAGGGTCAGGCCGATCAACGTGATCAGGGGAAGGATCGCGTTGCGAAACGCGTGGACGTAGAGGATGGTCTGACCGCGGAGACCCTTCGCCTGGGCGGTGCGGACGTAGTCCTGGCGGATCACTTCGAGCATCGAGGAACGAACATAGCGCGTCCAACTCGCGAGCTGGACGAGCGCCAGGGCAATGGCGGGCATCGCGAGGTGGACGATACGGTCCCACAAGCCGCTTTCGCCGCGGAAGTTGTGGGTGCCGCTGGCGGGCATCGACGGCAGCCCCCACTCTTTGAACTTGACGGCGAAAACGATGATCATCAACAGGCCGAGCCAGAAGGACGGGACCGCGAAGACCGCCGTCGAACCGACGTTGACGGCGTGGTCGAACCAGGTATTGCGTTTGACGGCAGCGTAGATGCCCAGCGGCACCGCGAAGAGAATTGCCAAAATCAACGCGGTGCCGGTCAAGATCAAGGTATTCGGGATTCGGCTAACGATGCGATCGGTTACCGGTTTGGCATTGATCAGTGAATAGCCGAGGTTGCCCCGAAGGGCATCCTTCACCCAGTACACGTAGCGGACGGGCCACGGCTTGTCGAGGCCAAGGTTGTGCCGGATGTTTTCGATGTCCTGTGGCCGTGCCCGCGGATCGAACTCGTAGCGTTGGATCGGGCTGCCGGGAATCAGGTTGATGAGGGCGAAGGTCAAGAAGGTGATCCCGATAAGCAGCGGGATCATTTGGACGAGGCGGCGGATGATCAGTTGCGTCACGGCGGTGCCCCTTCATCGCAGCAGGACGCCGCGGGTGGAAGTCGAGCCAGATCTTCGGACACAGCAGAAGCGGCGGGCGACGCCGAAGCATCGCCCGCCGTTCGGGCGCCTTAGCTCTGGTCGAGCCAGACGAAGCTGAAGGGCCAGTAGAAACCGTAACCCGTCGAGAAGAAGTTGTGAACGCGGGTCGCGTAGGCGTCGTTGTTTTGGCGGAAGACGAGGATGCCCGCCGCGGCGTCGTTGTTCGCGATGTTGGACTGCTGGATCAAGATTTCGCGCCGCTTCTCGGGATCGAGCTCGCGAATCTGCTGGTCGTCGAGTTTGTCGTAATCGGCGTTGCAATAGCGCATCGCGTTGAACCCGGTGGGCGGTGCCGAGTCGCAGCGGAAGACGATGCCCTGACCCGGATCGGCCGACCACGAAAAACCCCAGAGGACGGCGTCGAAGTCGCCCGACTCCTCGCGCGCCTGGAGGGTGGGGAAGGGAACCGCCTGAGGCAGCATGTCGATGCCGACGTCTGCCCATGCCTGTTGCATGTAGGGCACCTGCTGGTCGTAGGTGCCGACGCCACGGGTGTAGATGAAGTTGAACCGCAGGACCTCGTCATCGGAGATGCTGCCATCGCCGTTGAGATCCTTTTCGACGAAGCCGTCACCATCGCTGTCCGTCCAACCGGCATCGGCGAGGAGCTTCTTCGCCTTGTCGGGATCGAAGTTGTAGATGGTCTCGATCCGATCGGGGGCGTAGGCGGTGGACAGCTTGGGCTGCGTTCCGTTGGCCTGCTCGGCGAAACCCAGATAGATCTGATCGGCGATCAACTTGCGGTCGAGTGCGTACATCATCGCCTGACGGACCGCCACGTCCTGGAAGATCGGTTTTTGCAGGTTGAGGCTGAACCAGTTGAAGGCAAGCGTGTCGTAGGTTCGGACGTCGGCGTTGTCGGCTTTTTGCGTGCTATCGACCTGGGCCGGTGGGATGCGCTCGATGACATCGACTTCGCCGGCCAGCAACGCCTGAATCGCCGCGTTCTGGTCCGGCAAAATCCGGAACACGACCTCGTCGACGTGCGGTTTCGCCTGCGGGTCCCAATAGTCGGCGTTCTTGGTCAGCGTAACGCTTTCGCCTTCGGTCCACTCCTTGAACTTGAAGGGACCGGTACCGACGACGCGGGACGCGTCCTGGCCGGTGCTGCCCGGATCGTTCTTCCAATCCGCGAACTTAACGTCCCCCCAGACGTGCTTGGGCATGACAAACATCGTTCCCGGCACGTCGTAGAGGAAGCTGGCGAGTTTGTCGGTGGCGATCAGTTGGATCGTGTGGTCGTCGACGACGTTGTAGGACTTGAGTTCCTGGGCGATTTGGGTCGTGTAGGCGCTGCCGGTGTCCTTGCTCAGGTAGGCGTCGCAGGTAAACGCGACATCGTCGGCGGTGACTGGGGTGCCGTCGTGCCATTTGGCATCCGCGTTGAGCTTGAAGGTGTAGGTGATACCGTCGGGGGCGATCTCGTAACTGTCGGCGAGGCCCGGTACGATGGTGCCGTTGAACGGATCGGTCCCGACGAGTGCTTCGAAGATCAAGCCGAGAATGTAATTCGTCGGCGCGTCGTTGCCGAGGGCAGCGTTAAGGGTGTCGATGTCGGAGACGTCGGCCCAGATGAGCTGACCGCCTTCGTTTTTCGCATCCTCGAACTGGAAGTTCGTCTTCAGGCGAGCGTAGTACTCGTCCCGCGTGATCGACTTGATGACCCCGCCGGATGGGGCCGGTGTGGCGTCTTGGGCCAGCGCCGGGATCCCACCGAGGAAGGCGGTGAGCGTTGCCGCGGAGAAGCCGAGCGCGGCGGCTCTTCGGAAGAATTGCCGTCGGTCGATCGTGCCCTCGCGTAACTGGAGGTAGAGGTCGTTGAGCTTGATGACGGGATTCTCTGCCATCGACGTTTCGCCTCCGTTGCACAAAACACCACAGGGGACGGCAACATCGACCAATCCCCCACCGTTGGCGGGCATCCGCGCGAGAGCGACACGGGTCGCCGCTCGACCCGTTGATGCCCGACGCCCAAAAATTCTAACACCTCATGACATTCAATCGTGTTCGATACACCACGATTCGGTTGCGGGGGTTCGGTTCCGGCTGCTAGGATGACGGCTGGGATGGACCATCGCACGGATTCGGCGGCGACAACAGGAGACGAGGACGTGCAGCCTGACACAACGGCGAAATACGCACGTCTCGACGAGGTCCTCTCGTCGATGGGATCGGTTCTGGTCGCCTTTTCCGGCGGCGTCGACAGTGCGCTCCTGCTGCGGGCCGCGCACGACGCACTCGGCGACCGTGCGATCGCCGCCACCGGTCTCTCGCAGTCGTACGCACCGGAGGAGATGGAAGAAGCCAGGGCGGTCGCCCGCCAAATCGGCGCGAAGCACCTCATGGTCACGACCATGGAGTTGACCGACCCCAGGTACGCGAACAACACCCACCAGCGTTGCTTCTTTTGCAAATCCGAACTCTACGGCAAGCTCCGCCAAACGGCGGATGAGCACGGTCTCGCCTGCGTGATCGACGGCACGAACGCCGACGACGTCGGCGATTTCCGGCCGGGGCTGCGCGCGGCCAGGGAGTTGGGTGTCCGCAGCCCCTTGCAGGAAGTCGGTCTGACGAAAGGAGAGATCCGGGAGATCTCGCAGGAACTCGGTCTGCCGACCTGGGATAAGCCCGCGGCGGCCTGCCTTTCCTCGCGCTTCGCCTACGGGGACCCGATCACCGTGACGAAACTGAAGCGGGTTGCCGACGCGGAGTCGTTTCTTCGCGGTCTCGGCTATCGGGGGTTTCGGGTTCGGCACCACGACACGGTCGCGCGACTCGAATTCCCGGCCGAACTCTTGCCCGAGGTGGTCGCGCGGAGCGAGGAGATCGTCGCCGGGGTCAAGGCCGCGGGGTACCAGTACGTGGCGCTCGATCTCGAAGGGTATCGACTCGGCAGCATGAACGAGGTGCTGAATGCGCGTCTCCAGCAGGGCGGACTACGGCGTTCGCGCGCTGTTTGACCTCGCGTTGCACTTCGGTCAGGGGCCGACGCAGAGCCGCGAAATCGCCGCCCGCCAGGGCGTGCCCGAAGCCTATCTCCACCAGGTCCTCGGCGCCCTTAATCGGGCCGGACTCGTCCGCAGCACCCGCGGCCCGGCGGGCGGCCACGAACTCGCCCGCCAACCGCGCGACATCAACCTCTGGGACGTGCTCCTGATCCTCGACGGTCTCGACCGCCACGCCCATCCGCATCCGATCGATCGCCGCAACGACCCCGTCCACGAGACCTGGCACGAGCTGCAACAGCGCTCGATCGAGTTCCTCTCCTCGATCACCCTGGAAACATTGGTAGAGCAAGAGCGAGCGCGGCAGCCGGTACCGAACTACTCGATCTGAGACGGACAGACGGACAGACGGACAGACGGACATTCGTCGAAGGCGACCGTCTGATCCTTTTGACGACTGACGACCGACGATCCGTCTGTCCGTCTGTCCGTCTGTCCGTCTCTATTGGTTGTCGATCTGCGCCCGTTGTAGCTTGCCGCTGAAGTCGACGTAGATGCTTTGCCATTCGGTGAAGAAGTCGAGGGCGGCGGTGCCGGCTTCGCGGTGACCGTTGCCGGTGGCTTTGGTGCCGCCGAAGGGGAGGTGGATTTCGGCTCCGGTGGTGCCGGCGTTGACGTAGAGGATACCGGTGTAGATGTTTTGCATGGCGCGGAAGGCGCGGTTGACGTCCTGGGTGAAAATCGACGCCGAGAGACCGTATTTCACGCCATTGGCGACGTCGATTGCCTCGTCGAACGAATCGACCGGGACCATGGTGGTGACCGGTCCGAAGATTTCTTCCTGGGCGACGCGCATGTCGGCACGGGCGTTGTCGAAGATGGTCGGCTGGTGGAAGTAGCCCCGTGACAGCGCGCCCTCGCGGACGACGGCACCGCCGGTGGCGATTCGCGCACCCTCACGTCGCCCGATTTCGACGTAGTCGTGGATGGTGTTCAGTTGGCCTTCGCTGACGACGGGGCCGATGTCGACCGTTTCGTCGAGCCCGTCGCCGAGTCGCATGCCGCCGGCACGCGCCACGAGACGGTCGACCAGTTCAGTTTGCACCTTCCGGTGGACGACGACCCGGCTGGCGGCCGTGCAGCGCTGCCCCGAGGTGCCGAACGCGCTCCAGAGAATGCCTTCGGTGGCGAGATCGAGGTTGGCGTCGTCCATGACGATGACCGCGTTCTTGCCGCCCATCTCGAGCGAGACGCGCTTGTTGAGGCGCGCGGCGCGGGTGGCGACGCCGGTCCCGGTTTCGGTCGAACCGGTGAAACCGAGGAGCGGTACGTCCGGATGCTCGACGAGCGCGTTGCCGACGTCGGCGCCGCCGAGTACGAGGTTGACGACGCCGCCGGGAATACCGGCCTCTTCCAGTATCTGGACGAAGCGAACGGCGGAGCGAGGGGTGTAGGTCGCCGGTTTGAAGACGACCGTGTTGCCGGTCACGATTGCCGGCATGATCTTCCAGGAGGGGATCGCCATCGGGAAGTTCCACGGCGTGATGATGCCGCAGACGCCCAGCGGTTTCCGAACCGACATGTTGAACTTATTTTGCAGCTCCGACGGTGTCGTCTGACCGTACATGCGTCGACCCTCGCCGGCCATGTAGAAGGTCATGTCGATCGCTTCCTGGACGTCGCCCCTGGCCTCGCTGATGACCTTGCCCATCTCTTCGGTCATCTCGCGCGCGAGGTGCTCCTTGCGGTCAAGGAGAAGTTGGGCGGCTTTGTAGAGGAGCTCGCCGCGCTTTGGCGCGGGGTAGAGGCGCCAGGTCTTGAATGCTTTGTTGGCGGCGGCCACGGCGGCTTCGACATCCTTCGGGGTGCTCTTGGTGTAGGAGGCGACGAGTTCGCCGGTGGCGGGGTTACGGCGATCGAAGGTCTGGCCGCTTTCGGATTCGAGCCAACGGCCGTCGACGTAGTTGTGGAAAAGGTCGGTCATTGTCTGCTCCGATCGGTTGAAAAGGCCGTCAACTCAGGACCGCATTGGCGGACGCTCGAAATGCCTCCTCGGGTGGTCCGAAGAAGTCGCCGCCGGGAAAGACGGAGAGTTCATACTTCTCTGAACTGTACGCGAAGAAAGCGAAGCCCCTGCCTTCTTCGTCACCGAAGAAGCGCAGCCGGCAGAGGTGTGTCGGCGTGTTGCGCAAATCCTGGTAGTACTCCTCGCGCGAAACGCCCCAGTCATCGGGCGGCCAGTTGGGGCGGACCTCCGGTTCGGTGTAGGCGTCGACGTAGCAGAACTGACCCCGGAAGCGGATGTCGAGCTTCGTGGGTTTCCCGGCGAAGTGCTCTGCGGCGAATCTGCGCAGCCGCTGTTCCGTCCTCACCTTGACGGCGTCGGGGATCTTCTTGCCGCCGTAGTCCGGATCGAAGACCCAGGTCTTTCTTGCCATTGCCGCACCCTATCGGGCGCCTCGCCCGTGACAATGCTTGAACTTCCTGCCGCTGCCACAGGGGCAGGGATCGTTGCGCCCGACCCGTTTGGACGTGGCTCGTCTTCTTTGAAAATCGGAGAGGCCGTCGGGAATCGGGGAGACGGAGGGCAGCGCCTCATCCGGGTTGTACCACGGCTTGTAGTCGCGAAGGAGCTGCTCGCCGTCACGCTCCCAGTCGAAGTCGGGTTCGTCGAGAAGCGTACGGAAGATCGCCGTGGCGTTGCCGGGATTGCGGTCGCCGAGGCGGCGCAGTGGCAGCGGGATGATGCCGTCGTTTTCGAGGTAGTCGAGGACAGCATCGATACGATCTTCATCCAATTGGAGCGCGGGATCGCCGAAGACCTGTTCGACCGTTCCGAAGCCGGGAAACTCGTTGAGACCGTCGAAGTCGTCGTAGATGACGCCGATCGTTTCGACGTCCTCGAACCCCGCCGGCACGTCGAAGCGTGGGAGCGGAGGTTTCACGCCGTCCAGCTCCATCGTCTTCTCGGCGGTCGTCTTGCCCGTTTCGTCGCGCTGCTCGTAGGTGCGCCAGCGCATGTAGTCGCCCATCCGCCGGGTGAACTCCGTCCGGCGAAGCGTCACCATGTCGCTGCCGAAGAACTCGATGAAGCCGAACCGCTCCTTGCGCTGCAGGTCCCAACCGAGTTCGAGCAGATTCGGATTCTGGAAAACGACGTTGGGATCGGACTGCGTCATGCGGACAGCGGCTTGGTAGGCGACATCGATCTCGTCGGCCGGGTAAGGGATGACGCCGCCGGTGACGATCCAGTCGCCCCGGATCCGCGCCAAGCGTCCCAGGAAGTGCCAGCCGATTTCGACCTGATCGACGAACTCGGGACCCACATTCGAAAAGACGCGGTAGGTGAGGTCGTCGACCAAGTTGTAGGTGTCGACCGAGTCCTCGTTCTTCTCGTCGATCCGGAAAATTCCTCGGTGAATGTGCTGCCACCCGGCCAGGATGTCGCGGTCGAGTTCCGGGAGCGACGGGTGCCGGTCGATGAACTGCTCGAGGATCGTTTTGCCGCTCGAGAGGCGTTGTCCGAGGACGATGGTGTCGAGCGCGAAGGCGGCCGTGCTTTCGTCGCGAGCCTTGCCGCCGAGGACGTCCGCCATGAGCGCGTCGAGCTCGCGCCGAAATCGCCGCGAATAGGCGAAGTCGATCAACTCGCCTTTCAACGTGGAGGTGCGTTCCAGGAGTTCCCGGTCGGGTGACATGATCTCACTCATCGCCGGTTTGCAATCGCGCTTCCTCGGACAGGATGCGGCTCAATGCAAGAAATACCGTCGCGGATCTTCGATGTAGAGGCCCATCTGGAGGGAGCGGAGGAGGGTGTCCCAGATGGGTTCGTGGGTCGATTTGTCGGCGGTGGGGTAGTCGAAGAGGAGGAGCGCGATGGAGTTGCCGGAGCGAGCGACGGCGGCGCGGGTCGTGACTTCGCGGCCGAGGTTGGGGTTGAAGTAGCGGAACTGGCGCCAGGCGAGCTCGAGGTCTTCGCGGGGTACGACGGTGATCTCGCCGCGGCCCATGGAGTAGCCGGTGTCTTCGTTGTTCTCGTAGCGGAAGATGTCGATCAGGTCCATCAGGGCTTCGCCGATCGGCGGGACTTTCTTCTGGTGCTTCGTCGGGTGGTAGATGTTGAGGCGGAGGCGGCAGGTGTCGGCCGGCGGCTCGCGGTCCCAGAAGGTGATGGGCTCCCGCGGACCGATGATCCAGTCGGCGGGGTAGTCGAAGCGGACCTCGCCGCGGTTGGCGACGAAGATCTTGCACCCGGGCTCGCTCTTCCAGCCGTGGTTCTCCGGCAAGGGGATCGACGTGCCCTGGCGTTCCCAGTCGGAGGTGCGCGTCGGGCGCTTGCCGTCGAGCTTGGGCAGGGTGGATTGGGGTTTTGCGGGGACGGAGGCGGCTTTGCGCTTGGCGTCGGCGTTGAGGATCGAGGTCGTCGTCGAGTACGGGGTGAGGAGCGAGTTCTCGTTCACGAGCGGGGAGACCGGCACTTCCTTGACTGGCGCCTGCTGACCGACGTGGAGGGAGCGCAAAACCTCATGCCAGACGGGGTCGAAGCGTTTGGCGTCCTCGGGCCAGAGGTCGAAGGTGATCAGCGGCTGGATGTCGTTGGCGCGGGCGAGCGCGATGCGCGAGATGCACTCGCGGTTCTCCTTGACGTCGAGGACGCGCTGCTCCTGCCAGGCGATCTCCAGGTTGCCGCGCTTGATCTCGACCGTTTCGCCCCGGCTGAGGGTGCGGCGCTCGTCGGTGTCGTCGTCGGGCAGACCCTCGATCAGGTTTTTCAGGGGTAAGCCGGTCCAGTCGATACCGGGTGGGAGGTAGTGGACGGAGACCTGGAGGAGGCAGTTGTCGTCGGGCGGTTCCTTGTCGTTCATGCGGAAGGAGTCGTCGCCGAACGTCATGGTCCACTCTTCGGGGATGTCGAAGCGGACGATGCCGCGGTTGACGATGAACGTCTTGTTGCCCGGCTTCGGTTTCCAATCGTGGAGCTTGCCGACTCGTTCGTCGGGACGCGCCCAGCGCATCACGGGCTGCCGCTGCTTGGCCATTGCCGATCCTCCGCGTGGTACGGAAAGCGGAACCGGGAACACCAAAAGCTGGCGAACGGATCCCCGCTCCCAGCTTGCCATCGATCGAACGCCCACAGGCCGGACGCAGGGGCTCCCCTGACGAGGATTCGAACCGAGAACCTACCGGTAAACAGCCGGCGGAGCGGATCTTCCGGGAGTTTTCGACCCCAAAACCTACCGGCTTGTTCGACCGTGACCTACCGGCTATTGAGGTCAGTATAGCGCGTCGCGGGGGGCCAGCAGCGCCCGGCCGGCATCCGATTCACGTCTCGGATCCTGGTGGCAATCCCCCACGGGCCGCCGATCTGGTTGGGTCGAGCACCTCACCGTTCACGGTGGGCCGCGATGCTGGCGCCCCGACGCGCGCTCAGCAGTCGAACACCGACCAGCAGATGTCGTTGCGTAGCTGCTGGTCGTCGAGGACGAGCTCGCGAATCGCCTCAGGGAGCTGGCCGCGCTGCCACCGGCACTCGCGTCGCGCTGCGCGCTCGCCCGCTCCTTCCGGCGCGGCAGCACGCGCGGCCTTGATCGCATAGGCGGCCGCACCGAGCTCGTGCGCGGCGACGTGCGCGACCGCCGCCGCCTGACCGGCAGCATACGCGGCATGCCGTGCTGCCCCACTCAGATCCCTGGCCGCGGCGTTTGCGTGGCCTGCCGCCGCGCGAGCCCGAGGCATCGTGATCTCGCCGCGCGCCCATGCCCGCGCCTGCTCGATTGCCTGACGCGGTCGCGGGTCCTCGGGCCGAGCGGACTCGAAGAGGTCAAGGACGTGCTCCGCGCACGACGCCGCCCACAGGGCAAGGAGCCGGTGATCCGAATCGGTGAGGGTCCCACCGCGGCGAATGGTGATGAAGCGAGCATCACGATTTTTGGGAAGTATCATGCGATACCTTGGCCTCGTTGTGGAGCAGGCAGTGCTCCTGGATCGCAGCCAGCTTCATCGCCTCACGCCGCCGGGCTGTGGAACCACCGGTCCGGCGAATCGAGTCTTTCATCGCGCACCGCTCTCCCCGAATGTCTGGCAAATACCCGCTGAGATACCGGCGAAAAAACGAAAAACCCACCGGCGCGAATCACGCGAGCCGGTGGGTCAAGACCGCGGGTTTGTGGATGGCTCCCCGACGAGGATTCGAACCTCGAACCTACCGGTTAACAGCCGGCCGCTCTACCGTTGAGCTATCGGGGATCGGCGCAATCGCGTTCCCAAGAAACTGTACCACAAGCCGTTGGAGGCTTCGCAACCGCATCAGTCGCGCCTGCGCCGTACCAGCCACCGGATGGAAGATCTCCAGCCATCGGTTTCGACATCCTCCGGTGCGGAAGCCGTTGCCGCCGGCAGGGGTTCATCACGAAGAAGCGCCCGTGGGTTGTCCGATACCAGTTGTCTGAGCCGGGCGGAGCCGACGAGCGCGCGTGCGCGGGCGAGCCCTTTGTCGACCGTCTCGAGGCGCTGACCGGCGGAGTGCGCGTCGGTCGCTAGCACGGTCGCCGCGTCGCGACGCAGCAGTTCCTCGGCGATCTCTTGCACTCGCTTGCCGAGGAGACCGGCGAGACTGCCGAAGGTCACCTGGAGGGCCACCCCGCGTTCCGCCAACCGGACGAGTCGATCGACGTCGTGTTGCGCCTCGCGGTAGCGTTCGGGATGGGCGAGGAGGGGTCGGTAACCGGATGCCTGAAGGTCGAAGAGGACCTGTTCGGTGAAGTTGGGCCAACCGATGAACGGCAGTTCGACCAACACCGTGCGGCCGCCGGCAATCGTCGAGGGTTCACCGCTGTCCAACCGGTACGGCAAGTCGGGCGTCAGCTGGATCTCGTAGCCCTGAGCAACCTGAATGCCGGCGGCGGCAGCGATCGGCGCAACCTCGGTCCAAGCGGCCGCCACGCGCGCGCGGTAGTCCTGAGACAGCGGTCCGTCGAGGTGCGGAGTGGTGACCAGGACCTCGAAACCGGCTTCCCGAGCCCGCTGGATCATCGATCGCGAGACGTCGAGCGATTGGGCGCCATCGTCGATGCCAGGCAACAGGTGGAGATGAAGATCGATCATCCAATGCTCATCCGATCGGAATACGGTCGACCCGGAAGCGAGTTCCGACCGGACGAATTGTACGAAGCCTGGAACGGCACCCGAGGCAGACGCGCATCGGGTCTCATTCTGCGCAAAATTGTCGTCCGCTTGGCCTTGACATCGCGTCGTGGCGGGTGTATGATTCTCCGCTGCGGTTCGGGGGCGCGATCGCGTCCGGCGGCCGCCACCTAACACTGGACGAGGCGTGCGAGAGTGCACCCAGCAGCGAACCGACGAACGGGAGGGGAGAGTTCTGCCCTCCCGCTTTGGCGTTGAAGTTACCCCTACGACAGTTTAGGCCACGCACGGAACTCGTGTCCCGGACCACGACGTACCGGGTTGTCCGTGTTGTTGGTCGCGGATGTGCAGACCTGTACGTTCATCACGCCCAGGCGTAAGCCGAGGTGGGGATCGCAGCAATCACAACCGGTTGGCGCACAACGCGGCCGCAGTGGCGGCAGACGCGGCGCGCGGTAGATGGAGGAACGCTGAATGGCGGGGACGAACGGGGCCGTCGCTGAATTGCCACCGGTGGTGGCGCCGAGTCGGCAGGTCATCTCCAACATGGGGGTGGAGCGGCAAACATATTCCCGCATCCCGACGGTCCTGGAGATGCCGAATCTGGTCCAGGTCCAAATCGAGTCGTTCAATTGGTTCGTCCGGGAGGGACTGAAGGAGCTCCTCGACGAGATCTCGCCGATCAGCGACCACCACAAGAAGATGGAGCTCTCCATCTTCGAACCGCGCTTCGATCCCCCTTGGAGCCGCATGCCCAAGGGTGAGGACCAGGAGCGCGCCAAGGTCGACCGCCGCGTCGCCGAATTGTGGTGCCGCGAGCGCGACATGACCTACGCCTCGCCCCTACGGGTGTCGGCGCGACTCGTCATGCGGGAGACGGGTGAGATCAAGGAAACCGGACCCGACGGGATCTTCCTCGGCGATTTCCCGATGATGACGACCGACGGCACGTTCATCATCAACGGCGCCGAGCGCGTCGTCGTTTCCCAACTCGTCCGCTCCCCCGGGGTCTATTTCGAGCGGGAACCGGACCCGGCGACGGGCAAGCTGCTGACGACGGCGAAGCTGATTCCGAACCGCGGCGCCTGGCTGGAATTCGAAACGTCGAACCGCGATGTCCTCTCGGTTAAGGTCGACCGCAAGCGGAAGATGCCGGTCAGTATCCTCTTGCGCGCCGTCGGTCTGCAAAGCGACGAGGAACTGCGGGCGGCGTTTGCCGACGTCGACACGAACGAAGAGCGTCGCTACATCGCGACGACGATGGACAAGGAACCGACGAAAACGCGCGAAGAGGCGCTGATCGAACTCTACCGGCGCCTCCGTCCCGGCGACCCGCCGACGCGGGACAACGCGACGTCGCTGCTCGACAACCTCTTCTTCAACGATCGCCGCTACGACCTCGCCCGCGTCGGGCGCTACAAGTTGAACCAGCGGCTGCACGGCGAGCGGGTCGCGACCGAGAACGAGATCAGCAGCCGCATCCTGACGCAAGAGGACCTGATCGAGATCATCCGCGAGATGATCCGGCTCAACAACGGGATCGGCGAGGCCGACGACATCGACCACCTCGGCAATCGCCGCATCCGCGCGGTCGGCGAGTTGATCCAGATGCACGTCCGCACCGGCTTCCAGCGCCTGGAACGCGGGATCCGCGAGCGGATGACGATCCAGGACCCGGAAACGGTGACGCCGCAGGGCTTGATCAGTACGACCCGGCCGGTGATGGCGGCGGTTCGCGAGTTCTTCGGCGGCAGCCAGCTTTCGCAGTTCATGGACCAGACCAACCCGCTGGCGGAGTTGACGCACAAGCGGCGCCTCTCCGCGCTCGGTCCGGGTGGTCTCTCGCGCGATCGTGCGGGATTCGACGTCCGCGACGTTCACCCGTCGCACTACGGCCGGATTTGCCCGATCGAGACGCCGGAAGGGCCGAACATCGGTCTGATCGGATCGCTGGCGACCTACGGCAAGATCAACCAGTACGGGTTCATCGAAACGCCGTACCGGCGCGTCGTCTCGCGCCTCAACCTGGACGACCCGGCGATCGAGCCGGTCGGTCAGGTGCTGCGGGACGAAGCGGTCAATCCCGAGACGGGCGACGTCGTGGTCAAGAAGAACGCGACGATCACCGCAAACAACCTCGACAAGATCAAGGCGGCGGGCGTCAAGCAGATCCGGATCAAGCCGGTTGCCTCGCCGATCATCGACTACCTGTCGGCCGATCGAGAGGAGCAGGTGACGATCGCCCAGGCGAACACGCCGCTGGACGAGCACGACCGGCTGATCCCCGAGCAGGTGACGGTGCGGGTTGGCGGCGGTCACCGTTTCCCGGTGATCCCGGCCGAGGACGTCCAGTACATGGACGTTTCGCCGAAGCAGGTCGTCTCGGTGGGGACGGCGCTGATCCCGTTCCTGGAGCACGACGACGCCAACCGCGCCTTGATGGGCGCGAACATGCAGAAGCAGGCGGTGCCGCTGGTGCAGCCGCGCGCCCCGATCATCGGCACGGGTGTCGAGTACCAGGCGGCGAAGGACTCGGGGCAGGTGCTCGTCTCGCGGCACGACGGGGTCGTGACGGCGGTGACGGCGCGGGTCGTCAAGATCCGCGACGACGAGGGGAACGAGCACACCTACAACCTGCAGAAGTTCGTCCGCTCGAACCAGGACACCTGCATCAACCAGCGACCGAGCGTCCAGAAAGGGGACAGGATCGAGGTCGGACAAATCCTGGCGGACTCGTCGTCCACCGAAAAGGGCGAGCTGGCGCTCGGACAGAACGTGCTCGTCGCCTTCATGCCCTGGGAGGGCGGTAACTTCGAGGACGCGATCCTGATCAGCGAACGGCTCGTCCGAGACGACGTCTACACCTCGATCCACATCGAGAAGTACGAGACGGAAGCGCGCGACACCAAGCTCGGTCCGGAAGAGATCACGCGCGATATCCCGAACGTCGGCGAGGAGAGCCTGGCGAATCTCGACGAGAACGGGATCATCCGGATCGGCGCCGAGGTCCGGCCGAACGACATCCTGGTCGGCAAGGTGACGCCGCGCGGCGAGACGGAGCTGAGCGCGGAAGAGCGGTTGCTGCGGGCGATCTTCGGCGAGAAGGCGCGCGAGGTAAAGGACACCTCGCTGCGGGTGCCGCACGGCGTCCACGGCAAGATCATCGACGTCAAGCAATTCCGCCGCGACGACAGCACCGATCACGAGCTGCCGGCCGGTGTCAACCAGATGGTCCGGGTCAGCATCGCCCAGAAGCGGAAGATCTCCGAGGGCGACAAGATGGCCGGGCGCCACGGCAACAAGGGGGTGATCAGCCGCATCCTGCCGATCGAGGATATGCCGTTCCTCCCGGATGGACAGTCGGTCGACATCATCCTCAACCCGATCGGCGTGCCGTCGCGGATGAACCTCGGCCAGGTGCTGGAAACGCACCTCGGGTGGGCGGCGCAGCGGCTCGGGTTCCGCGTGGCGACGCCGGTCTTCGACGGGGCGAAAGAAGAAGAGATCCGCGCGGCGTTGCGCGAGGCTGGCCTGCCGGAAGATGGCAAGGTCGATCTCTACGACGGTCGCACGGGCGAGAAGTTCGACCGCCCGGTGACGGTCGGCATCATCTACATGCTGAAGCTGGCGCACCTGGTCGAGGACAAGATCCACGCCCGC
Organism: Thermomicrobiales bacterium; assembly: GCA_036558305.1. Lineage (GTDB taxonomy): Bacteria > Chloroflexota > Chloroflexia > Thermomicrobiales > UBA6265 > DATBFX01. The sequence continues at coordinate 59,118 of DATBFX010000091.1, forward strand.
TCGACCGGTCCGTACTCGCTCGTCACGCAGCAACCGCTCGGCGGTAAGGCGCAGTTTGGCGGGCAGCGCTTCGGCGAGATGGAGGTCTGGGCGCTCGAGGCATACGGCGCCGCGCACATCCTTCAGGAGATGCTCACGGTCAAATCGGACGACGTCGTCGGTCGTGTCAAGACCTACGAGGCGATCGTCAAGGGCGACGAGATCGTCGAAGCCGGCGTGCCCGAGTCGTTCAAGGTTCTCGTCAAGGAGCTTCGCAGTCTCGGTCTCTCCATCGACGTCATTAACGAAGACGAGCAAACGGTCGAGTTCACGGAGGACACCTCCCGCGACCTCCTCTCCAACCTCGACCGCATCAACCTCAGCGGCTTCGAACGGACGGTGGACTAACGGAGGGGCTAGGGGTCGGGGGTCAGGGGTCAGGGGCAGTTTCGTCTGTTCCCCGACCCCCCACCCCAA
>DATBFX010000092.1:0-5287 GCA_036558305.1 Thermomicrobiales bacterium
GGTGGCGAAGACGGCGGGTTCGTCCTCGCCTGCGACGCAGGTACGGACCGCGAAGCCGTTGGGCCAGAACGGCGGAGCGGGCGGGGCATCGTGGGTGATCGACATCCGCCAGAAGTAGCGGATGGGACGGTACCCCTCGCTCTCCAGGAGGCGACAGGCGTCGGGGTTGAGGGCGTTCACGTAGTTGCGGAGGACCACCTTTGCGTCCGCAGGAGCGAGCGCGAGGTGATCGACCGCGCGCTCTTCGCTGCGGCGGACGACGTAGGTACCGATGCCGCGACCGGTGTGCTTCGGGTGGACGTAGCAGTCGGCTTCGACCACGACGTGCGCGCGGTCGGTCAGGGTCAGCGAGCCGGCGAGCGTGCCGTCGGGGGCGACGACGAGTTCGACGGTGTCGCCGAGGTCGTATTCGGCCCACTCGCCGCGAAGCTCGTCGACCTCGTAATCGGGTTCACCGGTTTCGGCGATCTCGCAGGCATTGAAGAGGTCGGTTGCCACCATAACGTCATCCATCGTCGCCGCACGGGCGGTGTAGCCGGGCGATAACTCGACATGGGTCACCGAAAACCTCCCATTCACGCTTTGCACGTTGGGAGGTTTTACCACGAGACACCGTAGGTCATGTCCTACTCGGCCATGTTCGCCGGTCCGTTCACGCACCGTCACCCCGGAGTCAGTGATTTTCACCGATGCGCCGGCGCTCTCCCGTGCGCATGATCTGACCGTTCCCGGCACAGACGGACAGGATCGGGAGAAGGGAGGCGAGCAGAGCCTGAGGGAGGGGGCGAGGCGTAGCGGTAATGGATCAACCGCGCGACGATCGTAGTGGAGCACCGAAGACGTATCCGACTTCAAGTCCAATCGCGGCGATCTTCGTTGCCGCCGGGCCACACGCGGTCGACGCCGGTGGCCCGATGATCCACACCGGCGACTAGTACCTCGCACCGGTCTGCAGCAACGACGGCGGCGAAAACGTCTGTTCGACCAGTTCCGACAACGAGTACAAGCACCTGACGGTGTACGGCGAGTGCTTCACCCCCTACGGCAAGGTCGAAGTGAAGGTCATCGTCGCGAACACCAACAAAGTCCTTTCTGACGTCACGTTCCGGGTGGGCTCCAGCGGACAGTTCACCAAGAAATACTCGGGAATCGCCCTGTGCACCGGCGGCACCCACCCGATCGCCGTCGCGATCGACAAGCACACCGGTAGACAGTCGAACTCCGCCAATGCCTTCAAGGGCACGTCGATCTGGTAATCCGCATTCTGTAGAGAGGTTCCGAACCGTACCCGGGCTGTGACGTGTCCGTCGCAGACCACTGCCCCGGAGGAGTCTCCAACAGTCCTGGCGACCACCGGCTCTCCTTGCAGGGGAGCCGGCGCCGTCTGTCGGAGCGGTCTGCGCTGAGACGCTTGATAGACGTCCGAATCAGTCCGGAATCGCGCCGATCTGGCGCATGAGACCGAGGTCGTCGTTGCTGCCCCAATGTTCGACGACCTTGCCGTCGGCAATGCGCATGACGTGAACTCCGCCGACTTCGACATGCTTGCCGCTTGCGGGGATGCCGAAGAAGTCGCCCTGATGGGTACCACGGAAGACGGTGCGGGCGACGACGCGATCCCGTTCGGCGACGAGGTCTTCGATCGCCCAATCGGAATCGGGGAAAGCGGCGCGGAAGAGGCGGACGATGGCCTTGTGGCCGGCGAGCCCGTGCTGCATGCCGGGAGGGTTGGTGTGGTCGTAGAAGTCGGGATGAATGATCTCGTCGGCAACCCGCTCGTCCCCCTGGCTGATGTCGTCGAGCAGCAGGCGCCGGGCAATGGACTTGTTGTCTTCGAGTGTCGTTTGGTCGCTCAGCATGGCACCCATCGCAGGTCCTCCCTCGTCGGTCGTCGGGCTGACGTTCCAGCCGGCGTCTAGCCTACGCGGGCAACGGGAGGCGACACATCGGGAATTCTCCCTATTTCCTGAAAGAGCGGGAGTGAGCGGAGGATGGCGAAAGACTGCGGGAGGTCCTCGGCGTTCTCCCCACCCTTTCCCGCCTAATTGTCGAGGAGACCGTATTGCATGGCGAGGAACGTGGCGGCGGCGCGGGTGGAGACGTCGAGTTTGTCGTAGATGTGGGCGATGTGGTGGCCGACGGTCTTTTCGGAGATGGCAAGATGGTCGCCGATTCGGCGGCTGGGGAGACCGCGAGCGAGGAGACGGAGGACTTCGACCTCCCGATCGCTGAGACCGGCAGGCCATTCGCGGCGGACGGGTTTGGTGCGGTGGCCCGCGGCGGCGAGAACGGCCGCGACGGCGTCGGCGTCGAGGCGACCGCGGCGCGTCTCGTCGCGGAGGACGTCGGCGGCGGCATCGGGCGACCGGGCGGGGCGGTGAGGACGATCCTCGGTCAGGGCGTGGTAGACGTCGGCGGCGGCGAGGATGCGGGCGGCGGGAGGGATGGAGGCGGCGGCGGCTCCCCGGTGATAGCCCGAACCGTCGAGCCGTTCGTGGTGGAGTGCAGCGATGGCCCCGTACCGGGCGAGGCTGGGTGAGCGGGCAAGGATGCGCTCTGTGTAATACGGATGGAGGCGGACGCGTTCCCATTCCCCCAGCGAGAGGGGACCGCGTTTTTCCCAGATGGTGGTCGGGAGCGCGGCCCGGCCGAGGTCGTGGACGAGTCCGGCGCGACGGATGAGGCAAACCTCGTCGGGTTTGAGACGGCAGGCGGTGGCGGCGGCCTCGGCGAGCGCGGCGACGCCTGCGGAATGCCCGATCGTATACGGCGATTTCAGATCGGCAAATCCGCCGATGGCGGCGGCGGCCGCATCCAGTCGGTCGCCGGCGAGCCAGCGGATCGGACCCGGTTCGGCAGCCAGCGCCGCCTCCCAAACCTGGGAGCCGTCCGTCGCGGCAAGGAGACCGGCTGCCTCTCGGCAGAAGCGATCGGCCAGCGACGGGTCGTAGGCCGTGCCGCGGCGTCGTCGGGCGACCAGAACGGCGGCATCGACCCCGCCGTCACGATGGAAGACCTCCATGTCGGACGCCAGCGCGACGACGCGCGCCGGGCGTGCGATCGCGTCGCCGCGTGAGGTACCGGGGATGCCCTTGCCGTCCCAGCGTTCGAAAACGTGGTCGAGGGCGCGGATCACGGCGGGACCGTAGCCGAGCTGATGTGCGATGTGCTGGGCGACCTCGCAGTGCGCGGCGAGGAGTTGCCGCCAGGGCCGCTTGCCGGACACCATCGCATCGGCGACGCGGCGGGCGCGGCGAGGGAGGGGATCGTCGGCACCGATGGCAAACACGACGAACCCGAGCGCCTCGCGGGGACGACCGAAGTCGGTTCGGGCATAACGGTGGGCAAGGGGTTGTTCATTGCCGAACTTTTCCCCGATTGCGTGTTGCTCCGCCGTGCAGCCGATCGACCGGAGAAGGGCGAGGTCGTAGATGGTCGTCAGCTCGTCCTGAGCGAGTCCGAGCGCCTCACCGAGACGGACGGCGATCAGGCAACGCCGGAGCGCGTGTTCCATCGGTTCTCCGATCGCGAGATCGGAGGCGAGCGAGAGCGCAGCGACCACCTCGGCAAGACGAACGCGGTCCCCGGCAGCGGTTGAGAACACGTGACGACTCCCGATGCGTGTTGCGGCCGTGGTTACGGCCATTGTAGGTGGGCAGCGAGCCAATGGCACGCCCCGTGCGCTTGGTAGGCAGGCCATGGCGGGGCCCGTCGCCGCCATCGATCAGCGAAGGAGACGATCACGTGAGCGATGGAACGGGCGAATTCGGGGTCAGCAATCTCGAGTACGATCTCGTCACGACCTTGAGCAACCTCCTGGAAGGTCAGGAAGTGCTCGAGGAGTACACGGCCGACGCCGAGGAAGCCGGCCACTCGGAAGCGGCGGACATCTTCCGCTCGATCAAATCGCAGAACCAGCAAGCCGCGATGCGGATCCGGACGACGCTCGGCCGGATCATCACCGGATAACTCGGTGCAGCCAAATCCAGAACGTCAGCTTTCCGGCCCGAGCAGTCCCCACGTCAGCGCCGCGAACATGCGCGTCATGACCATCAGGTCGTCGATACTCGCGCTCTCGTTGATGTTGTGGGCGCCTTCCTTGCTCGGGTCGGAATCCGGATGCGACGGCGTGAAACCGTAGGCGATCGTTCCGAGGGGTCGAACGAGACGCGAGTCGGTAAACCCCGTCGTCAGCCCCGGGAAAAACCGGAGATCGTCGCGGCCGAGGGCGAGGCAGGTTGCCCGCTGGACATGCGGAGTCAGGGGCGTGTCGTAGGCGGACGCGCTGGGAATCGCCGTCGTCGCGATCTCGTAGCGAACGTTGTCGAGACCGGCCAGGATGGTGTCGAGTTGGCGGGCGACGTAGCGCTCGTCCTGCCACGGGAGCGTTCGCACGTCGCAGGTGATGCGGCACGTCTCGGCCACGCTGTTGCTCTTGACGCCGGCGCGGATCATCGTGGCCACGATCGTCATCCGTGAAGCCGCCCGCAGCCAGGAACCGAGGTCGACGTCGCGCTTCGAGACGTCGGCGATGACGCGCTCGACGTTGTCGGTGGTGATCGGCTCGGCGACGCCGAGCGCGTCGCCGAGGTGGCGGAACAACTCGCCGTCGGCGGAGATCTCCGGTCGGTAGGCGGCGAGACGGTCGAGGACGGGTTGGGCGCGGTAGATCGCGTTGTCCGCCATCCAGGGGGCCGAGGCGTGGTAGCCGCGACCGGTCACCGTGATCGTCACCTCCAGGCGCCCCTTCTCGCCCGTGTTGATGGGGTACGTCAGCGAGCCGTCGTGCAGGAGACACCGACCGCCCCCCTCGTTGATCGCATAGTCGGTACGGATCTGGTCGGGATGGTTCGCCGCCAACCACGAGAAACCGTAGGCACCGCCGGCTTCTTCGTCGGCGCCGGCGGCGAAGACGAGGTCGCCCGCGAGCGGGATTCCCAGGCGATTAAGCAGGATCGTCGCCATCGCCTCGGCGGCGACGGTCGACTTCATGTCCGCGCTACCGCGACCCCAGATCCGGCCATCGGCGACCTCGCCGGAGAACGGCGGGTGGGTCCATTGCGTCTCGTCTTCGACGGGCACGACGTCGACGTGGCCCATCAGCATCAGACTCGGCCCGCTCCCCGTGCCGCGCAAGCGAGCGACCAGATTGCCCCGGTTCGGCGCGGACTCGAAGATCTCCGCGCCGATACCGTCGGCGGCGAGCTTGTCGCGCAAGACGTTGCAGGCCGGGGTCTCGTTGCCGGTCGGCATGACGCCGGTATTGACGGAGGGAACGCGGACAAGT
>DATBFX010000093.1:0-19714 GCA_036558305.1 Thermomicrobiales bacterium
GTCGACCAGCGCCGCGCGCACCCCAGCGCCTGCCAACTCCTGGCCGATCCGTCCCGCTGCTACGCTTAGCTTGATGCCCATGGGGCGATGCCTGCATCGCCCTGACGGATGCGCATCCCGGTTCCTACGATCGAGGCGCACCAATGGCTTCGATCGCCCGCGCCTCTTCGGGGTCGGTTTCCGGAAGGACCGGTGTATCCTGAGCGCCCACCAATTCCGCCGCCGGGACCAACCACTCGTGCGCCCAGGCGCCGATGGCGTCCATTACCTCACCGAGGGCGCGGCCCTTGTCGGTCAGGGTGTATTCGATGCGGACGGGGATCTCGGGGAAGACGGTGCGGACGACGAGGCCCTCGGCTTCGAGTTCCTTGAGGCGCTCGGAGAGGAGCCGGTCGCTGAGACCGGGGACCGCCCCCGTCAGGTCGCTGAAGCGCGTTTCGCCGCCGTGGAGGGCGTAGAGGATCGCACCGGACCAGCGACGGCCGATGAGCTCGACGGCGCGATGATAAAGGGGACAGACGGCCGTGGGGCCGTGCTCGCCGTTCATGATTGCCATTCTAACAGATCGTAAGCTACTTGACAACCGTAAGCTAATCGGTGTATAGTCGCTAACGCAGCGTAAGCAGTGGCGCTGAAGCCGGCGACCGGCGGGCGGTCGGGATCGCCGAGTTTGAGCGCACGTTTGCCCGAAGGGCCGGGAAGGCAGCGGGCCGAAGGAGTACAGAACGATGGAAGCTGGAACGAGCGCGGCGGTCGTCACCAACCCGACGCCGTCGACGGCGACGACCTGGGCGATCGACCCCGCTCACACGACCGTCGAGTTCTCGGTCAAGCACATGATGGTGTCGACGACCAAGGGGCGCTTCAGCGGCGTCAGCGGCACCCTCGTCATCGACGAGCAGGACCCGACGCGCTCGCACGCCGAGGTCACGATCGAGGCCTCGACGGTCGATACCCACGAGGAGCGGCGCGACACCCACCTGCGCTCCGCCGACTTCTTCAACGTCGAGGTCCACCCGCAGATCACGTTCAAGAGCACCCGCATCGTGCCCGAGTCGGCGACCGAGTACAAGGTCTACGGCGAGCTGACCATCCTCGGTGTCAGCCGCGAGGTCGTCCTCAAGACCGAGTACAACGGCCAGAACAAGACCCCCTGGGGCACCGAGGTCATCGGTTTCACCGCCGAAACCAAGATCAGCCGCAAGGACTGGGGGCTGACGTACAACGCGGCCCTCGAAACGGGCGGTTGGCTCGTCGGTGACGACATCAAAATCCATCTCGAGGTCGAGGCGATCAAGCAGGCGTAGTTATCAGGGGACGGGGGTTAGGGGTCAGGGGTCAGGGCACCAACCGTTTCCCCTGACCCCTAACCCCCGTCCCCTTCGGGAGCACCGATGTCCGATTTCAATCAACAACTGGTCGACGAGTTTCGGGCCACCGGCGGCAAGGTGACGGGGATGTTTGCCGAGAGTCCGCTGCTGGTGCTGACGACGACCGGCGCCAAGAGCGGTCAATCGCGGACGATTCCGCTGGTCTACACGACCGATCAAAACCGGCTGGTGGTCATCGCCTCCAAGGGCGGTGCGCCGACGAATCCCGCTTGGTACCACAACCTCGTTGCCAACCCCATCGTCACGGTCGAACTCCCCGGCGAGACCTTCCGGGCCAAAGCCCAGGTTGCCGAGGGCGCGGAGCGGGACCGCCTCTTCGAACAGCAGGCGGCCCAGATGCCCGGTTTCGCCGACTACCAGCGCAACACCACCCGGCGCATCCCCGTCGTCGTCCTGGAGCGCCTCGCCTAACACCGTCGTCGCGGATCACACCATCCCCACCGCCGGGAGACCCGCGCCCAATCGGGCGCGGGTCTCCCGCGTCACCATCTCTCGCCGTTTCGCGATAGGATGACCGCCGCCGGCACGGGGCTGGGGACGGAGGAGACGCCGGGTGGAGCGGACGCGAACGCGCGGTGCGGACACGATCGTGGTCGGCGGCGGCACGGCGGGTGCCGCCGTCGCCGCGCGCCTGGCGGCGGGGTCCGACCGGCAGGTCCTCCTCCTCGAGGCCGGGCCGGACTACGGCCCGCGCGGTTCCGGGCGCTGGCCGGCCGAACTCCTCGACTACACGGCGATGCCGGTCACCAGCCACTCCTGGGGATACCTCAGCGCCTGCCCCCAGGGCACACCGGACCTCCCACTCGACCGCGCCCGCGTCATCGGCGGTTGCTCCGCCCACAACGGTTGTGCGGCGGTCTGGGGTCACCGGGACGATTACGACGGCTGGGCCGTCCTCGGCAACCCCGGTTGGGACACCGCCTCGCTCCTCCCCCTCTTCGCCGCCGTCTCCCGGCAGCTCCGCGTCTTCACTCCGACCCGCGACGAGATCACCCCCTGGCACCGGGCCTGCCTCGACGCCGCGCCGGCCGCCGGCTTCCCGGTCGTGCCGGACGTCAACGACGTCGACCTCGACCTCGGCATCGCCATCGGTTCGATCAACGTGGCGGAAGGCGTCCGCTGGAATACCGCCTTCGCCTACCTCGACCCCGTCCGCAACCTCGGGAATCTGACGATCCGCGGCGACGCCCTCGTCGCCCGCGTCGTCGTGGAGCGCGGCCGGGCGACCGCCGTCGAGGTCGTCGGCGCCGGCGGCCGGGAGCGGCTCGAGGCGGCCGAGATCGTCCTCTGTGCCGGCGCCTACGGGTCCCCGCTGATCCTGCTCCGGTCCGGGATTGGCGATCCGGCGGAACTCGCTCCGCTCGGCATCGGCACCGTCCATCCGCTCCCCGGCGTCGGCCGCAACCTGCAGGATCACACCGCCGGCCACGTCGCCTTCGCCGGCACGCCCGCGTTGATCGAGGCGATGGACGGATTCGTCGCGGCCGGCGGTGCACCGCGCGAGGAAGGCACGATCGTCGTCGCGCGGAGCAGCCGGTGCCGCTCCGCCTTCGACCTCCACCTCTACCCGATCGGCAAGCGACTGCCGGAGGGCGGTTGGCACTTCGGCATCTACGCGGCGATCATGACGCCCCAATCACGCGGCACCGTCCGCCTCTCCAGCCCCGATCCCGAGGCCCCACCGATCATCGACCACTGCTACTTCGCCGACGCGGACGACGCCGATCTGGCGGTTCTCGCCGAGGGCATCGAACTGGCCCGCGCATTGGCCACCCGTGAACCGCTCAAGCACCTCGCCGGCGAAGAAACCTGGCCCGGACCCGGCGTCCGCGACCGCGCCGCCCTCTCTGTCCACCTCCGCACCACCGCCAGCCACGACTACCACCCCGCCGGGAGTTGCAAGATGGGTCCCGCCGACGCTCCGATGGCCGTCGTCGACGCCGGCGGCCGCGTCCACGGCCTGGACGGGCTCCTCGTCGCCGATGCCTCGATCATGCCGGTCGTCCCCCGCGCCAACACGAATCTTCCCGCCGCGGTCGTCGGTGAGAAGATTGCGAGGCAGCTGTTGGGTTCGTAGGGGCACGGTGCGCCCCTACGCCGTTGTGGGCATGCCGAGGGCAGGCCGCGCTCCCCCATGGATCGCCCGCCGAGACAGACCCAACGGAATCGCCGAGGCCACCACCCCAAAAACGGCTCAGCCCGCTTCCGGCCGTTGTCCCGTCCGCAACACGACCCAATCGGCGGCGGCGGCGGCCGCCTGATCGGCGCGCGCGGGATCGGGCGCCGCTTCCCACACCAACCGGCGCACCTGCGTCACGAACCGCTCCGCATTGGCGAACGACCAGCGGCGGACGTCGGTCAACCGGTCGGCGCTGCGCCAGCCGCGCGCCAGATACCAGCGATCGTCCGTTTGCTCGCCGAACAAGACGATCTCGCCACCGCGCCAGGCGAACAACGCCTCGCTGACCGCGATCTCCGATTCCTCGCTCCGCACGTAAAAGCGGTCCATGGGCATTGCCATTCCCGGCAACGACTCAACCCCATCACCCTCCTCTCCGAGTGATGGGTCGTTCCGGGACACGATTGAGGATACCCAACTCGTCGGTCGTCAACCGCGTGCGCGCGGCACAGGTTGCCCGGTCAACTTTTGGGCAGATGGCCCAGCACGATCAGTCGGAAAGCGATTCCTCGACCAGTTCGGCAGGACGGAACGTCTCCGGCACCGACGAGAGCAGCGGGAACGGATCGAACGGGGCCGCCGGATCGTCCCAGGGCAGCGCGGCGCGGACGAAGTGTTCCCGCCCCAGCCAGAGGTCGACCTCGTCGCGCGGCAGTTCGTGCAGCGGCCCGCTATCGCCGAACTGGGTTCGGTGCGCCGCCATCGCGGCCCGTTTTCGCTCGACGAAGGGTCCGACGTCGACAATCGTCGTGATCTCCGCCAGCGGCGTCCCCATCGTCGCGAGTTGCTCGGGGGTGATGTCGCTCCACCGGCTGTTGGGTCGTTCGGCGATCTCCCGGAACCGCTCGCGCGGCATCGTCGTGTAGTAGAGCGCCCGAACCCTCCTGCCATCGGCCTCTTCACCGACGGCGAGCACGGCGTCGGTGGTCGCCCGGGAGACGGCCAGGTGGTCCGGATGCCCGTAGAAACCGTCCGGGCCGAAGGTGAGGACGACGGCCGGGTGCAACTCGCGGATCACGCGGGCGACCCGGTCGACCACCTCGGCGGTGGGCGCCTGCATCAACGCCCGCGGATCCTCGTTCTCCGACGTCCCGATCATCCCGCTGTCGCGGTAACCCAGGAAGCGCACGTCGGCGATCCCGACCGCGTCCATCGCCCGCCGGAGTTCGCCCTCCCGCACCTCGCCCAGGTTCTCCGGGGTCGCCAATTCCGGGACGAGGATCTCGCCCGCCTCGCCGCGAGTTGCGCAGACGAGGGTGATCTCGACTCCGCGGTCGTGCGCCGCGGCGAGGACGCCACCGCTGCTGAATGCCTCGTCGTCCGGGTGGGCAAAGACGGCGAGGAGACGATCAAAGGGTCGATTGTTCGGATTCGGGTTCACGGAACTACCTCGTGGTTTGGCAACATCGCCGGCCTTCCGGCGAGACCGGGAGTCTAACAGCGCCCCCTCAGGCCGTGGCAATTTCCGCCCGTCCGGCGGTCGGCGGAGAAGTCCGGGCGCTTGGCACGTCCGCCATTTGGCCCCGCTACCAGAAAAACCGTCGAAGAGGCAGCAATGTGACAAACGCGCAGAAGACGCCCGACCCCAGACGCCACGCACCGGCGCCAATCGCGTCACCCTCAAATCCAAGCCCCGCCATCCGGAAACAGCAGCCGCTCGAGCCGGACGTGCCGCTCCAACCCGACCCGGTACCGCTCATGACGCGCGGGATCGGGCGCATACGCCATCGCCTCGGCAACCGGGTCGGGCGCCGCGGCGAAATCGGCCAGCGCGCCGATCCCGACCAGCGCCGCCAGCGCCGCTCCCCGTGCCGAGGCTTCTTCGTCGGGCGGCGGCGCGATCAGGTCGTGGCCGAGCACGTCGGCCACGATTTGGAGCGCGGCTGGCGACCTCAAGATCGCCGCCCCGCCCGCGACGATCTCGTGCGGTGTGGCGGCAAAAGGCGCCAGCGCCTCGTAGACGAGCGCGAACCGGTAGGCGACGGCCTCTACCGCGGCCCGAAGCAGTTCGACCGCCCCGGTCGCCAGGGTCAAGCCGGCGATCACCCCGTGGGCGTGCGCGTTCCACGACGGCGCCCGCTCCCCCGCCACGAAGGGCAGGAGGGTCAACCCGTGCGCGTCGGGCGCCAACCGTCCCGCGGCCAACCAATCGTCCGCCGAGACCTCGACGCCCAGGAGACGGCGCAACCAGGCGACGACGTTCCCCCCGTTGCTCAACGCACCACCCAGGACCCCCCGCTGACGGTCGAGCCGGTACATCCACAGAGGCTCTGGCAGCGGCGCGTCGACGTCCGGGGTGACCATCCGCATCGCCCCCGACGTCCCGAGCGTCAACGCCAATCGCTCCGGCCCGATCGCGCCACCGCCGACGTTGGCACAGGCACCGTCGCCCAACGCGGGAAACCACGGCACCTTGGCCAGCACCGCCCACCGCGCCGCGTATTCGGGGGCCAAACTCATCGCCGGCGCATCGCGGTCGATCAACGGCGCCAGTTGCGCGGGATCGACTCCGGTCACCGCGAGCATCTCGGCGTCCCACGCCAGCCGCCGGACGTCGAGCATCCCCGTTCCCGAGGCCATCGCGATCGAGACGCCGGCCGCCTCGCGCCCGTGTAACCGCCCGATCACGTACTCGCCGAACGAGCACCACCGCGCCACCTGCCCGAACGCCTCCGGCGCCGTCGCCCGCACCCACCGCAACTTCGCCGGCCAGAAACTCGAATGGAGGGGGCAGCCGGTCCGCGCGTGCATCCCCGCGACGTCGATCTCGCGCCGCAGTTCGTCGACCTGCCGTACCGACCGCGTGTCCGCCCAGTAGTAGACCGGCGTGATCGCGTCCCCGTTCCCGTCCAACCCGAGCAAGCTATGCCAGAAGCAGGACGCCCCGACCGCCCCGATCTCGGCGGCACGCGGGCCGGCACCCGCGAGCGCGCCGTCGATGGATTCCAACAGGAGGGCGAAGAGCGCCGCGGCGTCGGCCTCGGCACCCCCGTCCGGCGTCGTCCGCAAGTCGTATTTCCGTTGCGCGTCCGTCCCCTCCACCATCCGACCGCTCCGGTCGAACAGGAGCGCCCGCAGCGACGACGTTCCCATGTCGAGCGCGAGCACAAACGGCGGTTCCGCCTCGGCCAGGGCTACCCTCGGCATGGGTCGTTCCTCCCTTCCAACCCGGCGCGGCAGTTCAACGCACGGATTGTACGGGCCGGCGTACGGTCACAGACGACGTCGTCGAGGCCAGCCCGGCTGGGTCCCGGTTGGTCGAGAGCGTCGTGGTGTAACGCTATCCAAATCGAAGTAACTAACGAATCGGAAGCCGAGGCGGCTCGAATCGGAGACCGATCCGCCGCCGTCGGCAGAGGACGGAATCACCGCCGAACACATCGGCCGAAAGGAGGGCACCATGACGACCAGGACGGCGTGACGACCTCGCGCCCATCGCGCCGAGGCGCTCACCACGCCGCGCCGTCTTCCCAGGAGTTTTCGGATCGATCGTGTTGAGACAAGGAGTTTGTTGGGCATGGCGTTCGACCGAATCCGCCGCGTTGACGAGCCTGCAATCGGCCTCGATCGGTCGCGGCGAGAAGCGCGACGCGCGAACGCCCAACCAGAGGGAGGACACCTGGTGACCACGATTCTACGCATCGACGCGAGCTCGCGCAGCACCGGTTCGGTCTCGCGCGCATTGGGAGACTACTTCGAGGAGGCCTGGCTCGACCTCAACCCGGACGACCGCGTGCTTCGGCGCGACGTGGCCGCCGACCCGATCGGGCACATCGCCGACCGCACTATCGCCGGGTTTTACACCCCGGCCGACCAATTTACCGACGAGTTGAGTGCGGCCACCGCCTTCTCCGATCTCCTGATCGAGGAGATTCGAGAGGCCGACGTACTTCTGCTGACCGTTCCCATGTACAACTTCTCGCTTCCCTCCGCCCTCAAGGCATGGATCGACCAGGTCATTCGCATCGGCCACACGTTCTCCTACGACGGGACGGTTTTTACGGGGCTGGTGACCGACCGGCGGGCATTCGTCCTTTGTGCCTACGGCGCGGGCGGATACATCGGGGACGGCCCCGCCGCCGCGGCCGATTTCGTGGCGCCGTACTTGCGGTTCATCCTCGGCTTCCTGGGTATCGAAGACGTGCGCTTCTTCACCGTCGAGGCGACCGTGGGCGACGAAGTCACCCTCGCGGCGAGCATCGAGCGGGTGAAGCGCGAGATCGACGCGACCGTCGCGGCCGCGACCATTACCGATATCGCCGCCTGAATGCCTCGCTTCTGACAAACCGAATCGGTCTATTGCGCAATACTCAGAGAGGAGTCCCTTTGATGTCTCGATCGACGCGTCCGTTCGTCAAGACCAAGCCCGCGTTGATGCTCGGCGTCATCGTCGCGCTCGTCCTTCTCCTCGGCGGCACCGGTTTCGCCCTCGCCCAGGACACCGCGACGCCCGCCGCACCCCCCGCGCCCGCCACCGCCGACAACTCGCAACCGGCGCCGCCGTCGATCGGCGCCGACATTCCGCTGACCTACTTCGGTCCCGCCCCCTCCTCGCTCGACCCGGAACTCGTCGGTCCCAAGCAGCTGCTGCGCTCCGGCACGCTCGACACGACCGCCGGCACGATCACGCTGCCGCTCTACCAGGGCCAGCTCGAGGACGGCCGCGCCGTCTGGTACGTCCTGACCGACACCAACGACAAGGGCAACGCCGACGCCCTCGGTCTCAACTACTCGACCAAACTCACCTACGCCGCGGTCGGCAAGGCGATCCGGACGGCAACGTTGGAGAAAGACGCAACGCTCACCTTCAAGACCGGGGCCGTCGATTTCAAACCGGAGCGGACGGTCGTGCCGGGCGACGGCGCCAACCCCTTCCCGCCGAAGACCGCGACCCCCGGTTCGGTCGGCGACAAGGACTACAGCCCGCTGGTCAAAGTCACCAACGCCGGCGGCTTCGTCTACAACGCGCCGATCGTCGCCTTCGACGTCACCGCCGATCGGCTCAACGCCTTTTGCGACGGGAACCCGGACGATGCGCTCGTCCACGACAAGGTCCTCGCCATCTGCCCGCGCGACCAGACGGTCACGCTTGCACTGACACCCGGTTTCAGCTTTGCCAAACCGGTCCTCTACCTGAGCACCGAGTCCTCCGACGAGGGCGTTGCCACGCTGGAGGGGGCGACGTTCGCGCCGGCGCTCCGCGACATCCCGGTTGGCCGCGACGACAGCGCCTTCAGCGCGCTGGAGCGGATTTTCGTCACGATCAATGGTCCCACCGGCAAGGGCAACCCGCAGCGCCAGGGGCTGAACTCCGCCCTGCTGGGTGAAGGCCGGGGACCGCTCAACGTCCTCGGCGGTATCCCGACCGTCGCCACCGACTACAGCCCGCTCTGGGATATCAACCTCGGCCAGTGGACACAGGAGGCGATCGACAAGGGTTATCGGTCCCGCGTTACCGACGAATTCCAGATCCTGGGTCTGGTCCAGCAGGGCTGGATCACCGGTCCCGGCGGTACGCCCTACGGGTCGATCGGGGTCGTCGTCAACTGCCCGATCGTCTGGCGGTTCCTGTAGCGCCGTCAGGTACCAGTCGTCGGTCGTCGGTGGGCCGGGGTCGGGGAGCGCCCCCCGACCCCGGCTCGCCTTTGCGCCGCGGTTTGCCAGGCGAGCAGACTAGGGTTACATTTGGGAAGTATTGACGGAGCCGGAACCGAACAGACCGCCCCGGCGCCACGGCGACGGACTGGCGCGTCTCCCGATTCCGGGCGATGATACGGGCAGAGGACGGAGTAGTCGGTAGACAGTAGTCAGCAGTCAGAACGAGTCGAGTTTCTCTGACTGCTGACTACTGTCTACTGAGTACTGGTCGAGGAGCAACATGGACAACGGGAAACTGACCCCGGCGATGCGGGCGTTTCTGGAGGAGAAGCGGTTCGCGTCGCTGGCGACGATCAACCCGGACGGATCGCCGCAGCAGACCGTGATGTGGTACCTGCCGCAGGGCGACAAGATCATGATGAACACGCGGCGCGGCCGGAAGAAGGACCAGAATCTGCTGCGCGACCGCCGCGCCTCGATTTGCGTCGAAGACGGTTACCGGTTCGTCAGCATCGGCGGCACCGTCGAGTTGATCGAAGACGACCAGGCGCGGTGCCAGGCCGACATCAAGGCGCTGGCGACCCGCTACCACGGTCCGGCGCGCGCCGAGGAACAGGTGCGGGAGACCTTTAGCAAACAGGAACGGATCACCATCCTCCTCTCGATCGACCAGGTCCTGACCGACGGTTTCGACGACCAGGCATGAAGGACACCCGACCGTGATCGTCGCACTGGCCGGCGGCGTCGGCGGCGCCAAGATGGCGCAGGGCTTGGCGCTCGCGCTCCCTCCCGGCGAGCTGACCGTCGTCGTCAACACCGCCGACGACTTCGATCTCTACGGGTTGCGGATCTGTCCCGATCTCGACACCGTGCTCTACACGTTGGCCGGTCTCGCCAACCCCGCCACCGGCTGGGGCATCGCCGGCGACAGTCACCACGCTCTCGACGCCATCGCCCGCCTCGGCCGCGATCCCTGGTTCCTCCTCGGCGACCAGGACTTCGCCACCCACATCCTCCGCACCGAGCGCCTGCGCGAAGGTGCGACGTTAAGCAACGTCACCGCCGAGTTTACTGCCGCCCTCGGGATCGCCTCGTCGATCCTGCCGATGACGGACGATCCCGTGGCGACGTTCGTCCAGACACCTGATGGCGATCTCGACTTCCAGGAATACTTCGTGCATCGTCGGCAACAGGACGACGTCACCGGGGTCGTCTTCCGCGGCGCCGCCCGCGCGCGGGCCGGTGCCGCCGCGCTGGCGGCGATCGCGGCGGCCGAGGCGGTCGTGTTCTGCCCGTCGAACCCGATCGTCAGCATCGGCCCGATCCTTGCCGTCCCCGGTTTCCGCGCGGCGCTGCTTCGCACCGGCGCACCGCGGATCGCGATCAGCCCGATCGTCGGCGGCAAAGCCTTGAAAGGACCGGCCGACCGCATGCTGAAAACCCTCGGTCACGACGTCTCGGCGGCCGGGGTCGCCGCCCTCTATGCCGACCTCATCGACGGTTTCGTGATCGACGAGCAAGACCGCGACCTCGCCGACCGGATCGCCGCTTCCGGCGTTCGCGTTCTGGTGACGCAAACCGTCATGGGCGACGCCGCCGATCGTCGCCGTCTCGGCGAGGAGGTCCTCGCGTTCGGCCGCTCGTTGGCGCGGGCAAGCGTGGTGGCGTCATGACCGGCAGCGTCGTCGCGGTCGTCCCGATCCGCTCGCTGACCGGCGGCAAAACCCGTCTTGCCGGCGTCCTCACGCCGGAGGCACGAACTGCTCTCACCCGGCGGATGCTCTGCAGCGTGGTCCGCGCCGCGCTGGACTCCGGCAGCATCAAGACCGTCGCCGTCGTCAGCCCCGACCCGGCGGCCCTGGACCTCGCCGCAAGTCTCGACCCTGCCGTCGTCCCCCTCCGCCAAGCGGACGAGAGACCGGGACTCAACCCTGCTCTCGCCGAGGGCGTCGCGTTCGCCGCCGGCCGGGGCGCCGCGGCGGCCCTTATCCTCTTCGGCGATCTGCCACTCCTGACCGGCGACGACGTCCGCAACCTCTTGCGCCGCGACGCCCCGGTCGTCCTCGCGCCGGACCGCCACGGCACCGGCACCAACGCACTGATGCTGCGGCTCGGCACCGGTCCCGACGACGGCCGCGATTTCGCCTTCCACTTCGGACCGGGAAGCTACGCCAAGCACGTCGACGAAGCCCACCGCCTCGGTCTCGACGTGGCGACTTCGCTGGCGGCCGGCACCGCACTCGACCTCGACACGCCGGACGACCTCCGCCGCGTCCTGAGCGCCGAAGCCGTCGCCGGCGACGAAGAGCTGTCCGAGATCGAGCCCGCCTTGCGTGACATCGCCCGATGAGCGCCGCCAGCCACCAACCCGCCGAGCTTCGCCTGATCGGTCTGCCGGGTCTCCCCGAGGTCAAACCCGGCGACGACCTGCCGGCCCTGATCGCAACGGCGATCGAGGACTCCGGCACTGGGCTGGAAACCGGCGACGTCCTGGTGGTCACCCAGAAGATCGTCAGCAAGGCGGAGGGGCGACTCGTCCACCTGCCGGAGATCGAGCCGTCCGCGCTGGCGCGTCGTTTCGCGGCGCAATACGACAAGGACGCCCGCCAGGTCGAGGTCGTGCTACGGGAATCGGTCCGCATCGTGCGGATGGACCGCGGGGTGATCATCTCGGAAACGACGCACGGGTTCGTCTGCGCCAACGCCGGCGTCGACGCCTCCAACGTTGCACCAGAGACCGTCTGTCTGCTGCCCGTCGACCCCGACGCCTCCGCCGCGGCGATCCGCGAGGCCCTCGCCCGCCGTTTCGGCGTCGCGCCGGGCGTGATCGTTTCGGACTCGTTCGGTCGGCCCTGGCGCAACGGCATCGTCAACGTCGCGATCGGCGTCGCCGGTCTCGCCCCGCTCGCCGACTACCGCGGGCAATACGACGCCAGCGGCTACGAACTCCACGTCACGGTCCTCGCCGTCGCCGACGAACTGGCCGCGGCGGCCGAGCTGGTGATGAACAAACTCGACGCGCGGCCGGTCGTCCTGGTGCGGGGGTTCGTCCCGCCCACGGACCATCCGCCCGGTACCGGGCACGACCTCGTCCTCGACCCGGCGAGGGACCTATTCCGATAGGGCGGAAGGCGGAGGGCGGAAGGCGGAACGATTCGCTATCCCCGCCTTCCGCCCTCCGCCTTCCGCCCTCCGTCCGAAGGGAAGCGGCACCATGGGTATCCTCGGGTACGCGGCGAGTTTCGAGCAGTTCCATCCGACCGACATGCTGACGTGGTCGAAGCAGGCGGAGCAAAACGGGTTCGCGGCGGTGATGGCGTCGGACCACTTCCACCCGTGGGTGCCGTCGCAGGGGCATTCGGCGTTCGTCTGGTCGTGGATGGGGGCGCTGGGAATCGAGACGAAGCTGCGCTTCGGGACGGGGGTCACGCCGCCTGGGTATCGGTACCACCCGGCGATCCTGGCGCAGGCGGCGGCGACGTTGGAGGCGATGTTCCCCGGCCGCTTCTACCTCGGGCTGGGCGCGGGCGAGGCGCTGAACGAGCACATCACCGGCGACTACTGGCCGGAGGCGCCCGTGCGGTTGGAACGCCTGGCCGAGTCGATCGAGATCATCCAGCAACTCTTCAGCGGCAAGGTCGTCAAATACCGCTCGCAGCATTTCAACGTCGAGAGCGCCAAACTCTACACGCTGCCGCCGTCGCCGCCGCCGATCTACGTCGCCACCGCCGGTCCGATCCAGTCGTACCGGACCGGCAAGATGACCGACGGATTGATCACCGTCGGCGCGGCGGACGAGAAGATCAAGATGCTGATCGAGCGGTTCGAGAAGGGGGCGCGCGAGGCCGGCAAAGACCCGTCAAAGATGCCGAAGATCATCCAGTTCAAGATCTCGTTCGCCGCGACCGAAGAGGAGGCCGTCGCCCAGGCGATCAAGGAGTGGCCGAACGGCGGGATGGCCTTCCCGAAGGGCGACATCCGCAACCCCGAAGACTTCGAGGCGATGGCCAAACTGGTCAAACCCGAGCACTTCAAGAACCGCGTCCTGATGACCCCGGACCTCGCCCAGCACACCGCGCTGGTCCAGCACTACATCGACCTCGGGTTCACCGAGATCTACGTCCACAACGTCGGCCGCAACCAGGAAGCCTTCATCAAGGCATACGGTAAAGAGGTGATCCCGGCGCTGAAGTGGCCGGCATAGAACCGAATCTCGCTCCTAAGCTGAGACGGGGCGACTGGGGCGACTTCCGACCGTACCGGTCGCCGTCTACGTCTGAGACGGTCGGTAGAGTTTCAGCCCTGGAACGCGCTCGAAATGACGGAGGTTCCGCGTGACGAGTTCGAGGTCGTGATAGATCGCCGTGGCAGCGATCAGGAGGTCCAAGTCCTGGATGAGGTTTCCTTGACGTCGGAGAGAGGCCCGAATGCCGGCGAACACCCCGGCGATTGGCTCGGTGAGATCGAGGAGGATGTAGTCAGCCAGGAATCGGCGGAAGGAGGCCAAACTGGCTAGCGGATCGCGCGCCATATGGGCGCCTTCATACACTTCGCAAACCGCAATCACGCTGACGGCGAGACCGTCGGGACGCAGATCGTTCAATGCGGCAACTGCACCGAGAATGCCGCTCGTCGCGTCGACGATCCAATCGCTGTCGACGAGATACCTCACTCCTTGTCGCCCGGACGGGAGCCCGCCTCGCGGGCCGCATAGATGTACGCCTTTATTCTCTCTCCGTCTTCTACGGAGATGCTGCCGGCGACCTGACGCAACGTCTCACCGAATCGGTCGGCATCGTACCCGCCTTCCGGCTCGTGGACCCCGCCCTGTTGAGCTCCCTCTCGACGCCTGCGGGCGACGTCCTGAATCCACTCCTCAGCCTCCTGCGGCGTGATGGCACCTTTTGCCTCTTCCATACCCTGGATGACGAGCTGCGGGTCGTAGGTCCAATTTTCAGGTTCTTCGGCAGTTGTTTCTCGCCGCAACTGGAACCGCTGTCCCTCCAGCTTAAGCACGATCGGTTGTTCCCTTGCTTTGTGGAGCAACCGGGCGACTTCGCTGTCTGGCTCGACCTCGATTGTCCTCGCTACCATCGTTCGATCCTCCAGTGCTGTGCGCGGAACTGCCCGATTGTACGATGCGAGGAACGTATGGGCGCAATCGATCCTATCGAAGCCCTTCCCACCTCGTCTGCAACTCCTCGAACCGCCGGCGCAGTTCCTCCCCCGCCGCCAGCCAGAGGGTGCCGGCACCGAGCAGGATGATGCCGACGACGGCGAGGATGGCCCAGGTCGGCAGGGAGTGGACGTAGTCGACCGATTCGCGGAGGACGATGGCGGTCAGGCCGACGACGCCGGCGGCGACGGGCAGGCGACGACCGAGCGCCAGCCCGAGGAAGACGAAGAGCAGCGCTTCCGCCCCGCAGAGCAGCGACCACGCGTAGCCGTTGTCGCCGAACGATTGGGCGAACGAGGGGAACATTAGCAACGCCGCACCGGCGCCGACGAAGGCATCGAAGCGTCTCGGGTCGCGCCGCTTGATCCAACCGAGCCCGAGCAGGTAAAGCGAGACGGGCACGGTGTAGGCCTGGACGTTCACCGGTTCGGTCGCCGCGATCTGCATCAGCACCCCGACCAGTGCGATCACCGACGCGGCGTAGCCACGGACGGCGTTCCGCCGCACGACCGCGGTCAGCGCCAGCACGCCGGCCGCCGACAGGATCGCCAGGACGAGCCGCTGGTAGCCCGGTTCGCCCGGATCGAGCGCGCCGGCCGCGCCCAGCCCGAGCACGACCGGCAAGGCCGCAACCGCGAACGCCGACCACTCCCAGACGACGCGCTGGCCGGACCAACAGCCCGTGGTCGGGATCGTGAGCGACCCGGCCGCCAGCAACCAGGACATCGCGGCGAAGGCATAACCGGCGTTGGCAGCGCCCGCGTCGAAGGCCGCGACGGCGAAACAGGCCGCGACGACCGCGGCGAGCACGGCGCCGTAGGTAAGCAGCGGCTGCCGCTCCCAGAGCGAAAAGCCGAAGATCGTCGCGCAGAGCAGCGCGTAGACGATCGCCTGGACCGCGTAGCTCCCCTCGCCGGCGGCACCGAGCCCGAGATTGGCAGCGAGTGCGAACGCACCGATGCCGATCGCGCCGACGTCGAGGCCGAGGCGGAACGACGTCAGGAACGGCGACTCCCCGCGCGGATGGTCGAGGGAGCGCCGGGCGGCGAGGGCGACGGTGAGGACCATCCCGGCGTAGGTCCAGACGACGAGGTCGGTCGTCGCCATACGCAGCAGCAGCCAGAGCGCGAGCGCGCCGAAGGCGACGACGATCGGTCCCGCTGCCGCCCGGCCGCTCCGGCGCCCGACAACCCAGGCGGCGACGGCCACCGCAAGGTGCAGCGCCAGGAACCGCCACCACCAGTGACGGTCCTCGGCGTGGGCGACGGTGAACGGGCGGGTCGCGTCGACGATGTACCCGATCGTCACCGCGACCGACCCCACCAGACCGATCACGCCCATGACCGCGCCGGCGCCGGCCACCTGCGTTCCCAACCGGCGACCGAAGCGACCGCTGCCCTGCCGCCGGACCGCCAGTCCGCCGGCGGCGGTCGCCGCGCCGGCGAGCGTCAACAGCGGCAACCACGTCGACCGGTCGAACGGCGCCACGGCGTACGCCATCCGCAGGAGCAGCAGCAAACCGGCGACGGCACTGGTCGCCACCGCCGGCGATAGATCGAGGCGACGCAGACGCGGTCCGACGAGACCGCCGGCGAGGGTGGCGACCGCGTAGAACCCGACGAACGGCCACCACCAACTCGCCCGCGGATCGAGCGAGAGATCGTACGGCGCGTCGAGATCGATCACGTACCCGGCCGTCGTCACCAGCATCGCGACGACGGCAGGGAGACCAACCACGCCACCCGCGAGCGTTCCCTGCGCCCCCATCGCCCGCGAGAATCCATCGGTGTCGCCACGGGTGGCGATCCAGACCGCGACCGCCGTCGCCAGACCGACGGAGCCGATGAGCGGCCACCAATGTCTCCCTTCGACCGCGACGTTGCCGTAGAGCAGTCGCAGGGCAAGCATCTCGCCCAGGACCAACCCCGCCGCGACGGCGGTCGCGCAGAGCGGCAGATCGCGGCGGCGCCCCAGCCACCACCCCACGCCGATCAGGGCGAGGTAGACGAGGAGGTCGGGCCACCACCACCGGGCCGCGGGATGGTCCACGACGTCGAAGGGAGGATGCCGTTCGAGGGCGTAACCAGCCGTCCGTACGGCCATCGCCGCGAGCGCGGGCAGACCGAAAAACCCGGCGAGGAGACCGATCAGGTGCACACGCAGCACGCGATCGAACGGGTGTCGAGGTCGCCAGAGTACGGCCAGGGCCGCCCCGCCGCCGGCGAGGGCGACGACGATCGGTGGCCACCTCCAGGGGGCGACGTCGACGGCGCCGTAGGCCATCCGAAGCCCGAGCATACCGGTCGCGGCGAGCGCCACCGACGCCGGCCAGACCGCCCGCCGATCGACGCGCCGACCGACGAGGATCGCGAGCCCGGCGACCAGCGCGTACGTCGCCAGGTAGGGCCACCACCAGCCGGTCTCCGGATGGGACGTCGACGCCGGCGGCCGATCGCGGTCGAACACGTACGGGGCGGTGATCGCGACCATCGCCGCCAGGGCGATCGCGCCGAAGACGAGGTAGGCGCCGGTGGACTGCCGGCGGGCCCGTTCGAGGTCCCAATCGGTACCGAACCGCACCCGGAAAGCGAACCCGGCCAGGATCAGGTTCGCGAAGACCAGCAGCGGCAGGCGGCGCTCGTCCGCGATCGGGAGCGCGAAGAGCGACGCCGCCACGGCGCCCGCCAGCCAGAGCGCGACCGCCAGCAGACCGGGAGACCAGCGGAGGACGCGGGCGCCGACGGCACCGGCGACGGCGAAGACCAGACAGACGGCGGCGGCCGAGAGTTGGCGGTTCGTGTCGAAGTCGGCCGCGAGTTCGGCCGCGGCGACCGCGGTCACGAGGACCGCCTCGGCCGCGGCCACCGCCCAGACCGGCAGCGACCAGCGCCGACCGCGCGCACCGGCGAGCCGGCGCCCGAGACCGAACGCGGCCACCGCGAGCAGGAGCGGGGCGGGCGCCAAGAGGATCGCGAGCGGCGACGATCGGTAGAGATCGGTGTCTTCGACGAGATTGCCGAGGGAGAGATAGGCGACCGTCGCCAGCACCGCCGCGACCGCGCCGAACTCGGGCACGGCGCGCAGGCAAG
The DNA here is from genome assembly GCA_036558305.1 of Thermomicrobiales bacterium. GTDB lineage: Bacteria > Chloroflexota > Chloroflexia > Thermomicrobiales > UBA6265 > DATBFX01. The sequence goes on from DATBFX010000093.1 coordinate 17,434, forward strand.
CGATCGCCGCCACTCCGGCGGCGGCGGCGACCCAGGCGAGGGTAAAGAGGAGGGGGCGGGCGTTGGGATCGGTCAGGAACGGGGCGGCGAGGAGCAAGGCGGCGGCTTCGGCGTGGAGGACCGTCCGGTTCGGCGGGCGGCGCGCGAGCACGGGCCCGCGCTCGCCGAGGATCAACCAGGCGGCGGCGGCCAGCACGCAGGCGACCGTGCCGGCGGCGAGCGGCCGATCGAGGGCGGCGAGGAGGGCGGCTCCGGCGGCGAGGGTCAGGGCCGTCCAGAGCCAGGCGAGGCGATCGTCGCCACGGCGGAGCGCCAGGCGGGCGACGCTGAGCGACGCGGCGGCGAGGGTGGCGACGACGATCCACCAGGTCCCGACCGACTCGGTCCAACGGCCGGCGACGCCGACGACCGTTGCCACCGGCAGCACCACCAGCCCCACGTGGACGATGGGCGATGCGAACCGCCGCGGGCGACCGCGGAGTCGGCGCGGGGCATCGGCGACGACCGCGGTCGCCAGCACGACCAGGGGCGCTCCCCAGGGCAGCGCGGCACCGAGGGCGCTGGGGAGCAGGGCGAGGGCAATCAGGGCGGCGACGACGGTGGCGTAGCGGTAGACGATGCCGCCGGGACGGAAGGAGAAGAAGGCGTAGAGCGCCGTGACCACGAGTGCCCCGATCTCGCCGACGGTGGCGGGACCGGTGGCGTCGTTGCGGGAGACGTTGCTGACGGCGATCGCGTTCATCGGCACCAGGAAGGCGCCGATGCCGATGAAGGTCTCCGCCGCCGGTCGGACGCGGGCGAACGGCAGCAGCGCCAACCCACCGCCGGCAAAGGCGGCGGTGGCAAGGGCAAGCAACCCGACCTTTTGCCACCCACCGAGTTGCTCCCAACTGTAGGAGGAGTAGACCAGACCGGCGACGACGATCAGGAACGCCCCGAGGTAGAGGAGGATGACCGCGCTGTCCCACTCCTTCCACGGCTGCGGGATGCGGAACGGTTCGCGGTCGACGATCGCGGGCGCAGGCGGCGTCGCCACCAGTGCCGCCGGCGCTTCGAGATCACCGGACCATGCGGGGAAGAGCGAGCGGTCGACGACCGGCGGCGGGACGATGGCGGCCTCCGCCGGCTCGGTCGCCGCGGGTGCCGCGATCGGGACCACGGCGACCGCCGGCTCGTCGCTCGGTGCCGCGACCGCGGTCTCCTTGGTCTCCTCGGCAACTGGCAGCGGGGCAGCGAGCTGGTCCTGGTAGTAGCTGATCAGGAGGGCGGCGCTGGCAGGGTCGAGGAGCCGCCGAATCTCGGGGCGTTCCAACTCGCCGAGGAGCCAGCCGATGTGGGCGCGCTCCTCCGCCCGCGGGTCGGTCTGGGGTTCGGTCCACGGAGGCGCCGCGGTCGCCCACGTCGGCGCGGGTTGCGGCGGCATCCAGGCGGGGGCAGGGAGCAGGCGCCGGCAGGCACGGCAGGCGCTGGCATTCGACCGGTTCGGCTGGCCACACCAGGGGCAGTAGCGAGGCGGACCGCCGTCGTCGCGCCGGCGGCTCCGCTGGTAATAGACGAAGACGCCGGCCGCCAGCAGCGGAACGACGATGCAACAGAAGATCCCGACCGCGCCATCGCTCATCCGCGGGCCCTCCCGATGCCACGCCGACCGCGCCGTCGATGCGGTCCTTACCTCACGATCCCGACGATACGATAGCAAGGCAGGCGAACGGCACATCCGAGGGATTACGTAGGGTGGATTCGCGATTTCGGGTGATTGGCAGAGAAGGGTGGCGCGCGACGCGTCCGTCACCGGTCTGGTGCCCTCGACCGTTCGCGGGCATAGCACGGAATCTGCATGATCGCCGGAAGTAGCCGAGGCGGATTGCCGGTATCAGAGAGGACCGCGACGATGCGCGAGTGGCTCCGGGATCACGGATTGACGTTGACGATGCTCGGTTTCTTCGCCGTGTTCCTCGTCGCCCAGAGCGTTACCGGCATGCGCAGCTACAACCAGGACCAGCGCCAGCACAACGAGGCGACCGTCGACTACCTCGCCTATCTGAAGTCCGGCCACTTCGTCGAGGCGACGTTCGAGAACTGGGAAAGCGAATACCTGCAGATGGGCGTCTACGTCCTCTTCACCGCGTTCCTCTTCCAACGCGGTTCGGCGGAATCGAAGGACCCCGACGAGGACGAGCCGGTCGACGAGGATCCGCGGCAGCGCGCCGGCGAATCCAGTGCGCCGTGGGTGGTCCGGCGGGGCGGAGCCGCGCTTGCGGTCTACCAGCACTCGTTGACG
>DATBFX010000094.1:0-2356 GCA_036558305.1 Thermomicrobiales bacterium
GACCGATCCCAGGGATCGGCCGTCTCCGCGGGAGCGATCGGTTCGGTGCCGGTGGTAGCGAGGTCTGTGGATTCAGAGGATGGGGTTTGGCTATCGGCCACGTGCCTGACTCCGTCGGGAGTAGTCGGCGCCGACGCGGTCCGACTCGGCAGAACCTTGCGCCGGCGTCTGCCCGGGGTTCAAACCCCGGGCTCACCCCCATAAGCCCTCTTCAGAGGGCTTATGGGGATGAGCCCGGGGTTTGAACCCCGGGCGGACGCCGGAGCGGGCCTCATTCCGAGCAGGACCGCCTCAGTGTCAAACACTCCCGGCGGAGTCATGTACGTGGCCGATAACCAAACCCCATCATCAGAAACCACCGACCTCGCCACCACCGGCACCGAACCGATCGCCCCCGCGGAGACGACCGATCCCTGGGATCGGTCGCTCTACTTCGACCCGGACGTCGAGAAGCATCCGGCCGTGCGCGAGTTGCGCCGGCAATTCGGCGATGCGGTCGTCGACGTCGTCCGCTTCCGCGACGAAACGACGATCCACGTCCGGTCCGACCTGCTCCGCGATGTTTGCGCCTTCCTGCGGGATCACCCCCAAATGGGTTTCAGCTTCCTGACCGACGTCACGGCGGTCGATATGCTCCGGTTGCGCACCGAACCGCGGTTCGACGTGGTCGCGCTGCTCTACTCGATCTCGCACCGGGTCCGGCTCCGTATCAAGGCCGGCACCAACGACGGCGATCCCGTTCCCTCGCTCGTCCCGCTCTGGAACGGCGCCAACTGGTTGGAGCGCGAGGTCTACGACATGTTCGGCATCGTCTTCGACGGTCACCCGAATCTCAAGCGGATGCTCCTCGCCGACGATTGGGACGAAGGCTTCCCGCTCCGCAAGGACTACCCGCTTCGAGGATGGAAGGAATACCCGAGCTACAACACGGAGCGGACGGTCAGTCGCGTCCGCACCCGTTGGACCGGACGGGGAGTCTGACCTCGTGACGGGCCTGGGCGTCAACTGGTCCCGGCTGATCGTCCAGGTGCTCGTCCTTCTCCTTGTCGTCGTGATTATCTTGTTAGGACGGAAACTCCGATGAGCATCACCACCAAACCGGAAACCGGTTCCAGTCTCGACTTCAGCGAAGAGGCGCCGCCGTTCGGAACGCTCACGGTCTCCGACGAGCAAGCGCTGGCGAGCGGCGAGCGGTTACTGACCCTGAACATGGGACCGCAACACCCGAGCACCCACGGTGTCCTCCGCGTCATCCTCAGACTCGACGGCGAGGTGATCGTCGATTGCGATCCCGTGATCGGTTACCTCCACCGCGGCGTCGAGAAACTGGGCGAGGCGCACCGTTACGCCCAGGTCATCCCCTGGACCGACCGCACCGACTACGTCGCGGCGCCGATGAACAACCTCGGCTGTGTCCTGGCGATCGAGAAACTCTGCGGCGTCGAGGCGCCGGAGCGCGCACAGTACTGGCGTGTCATCATGAGCGAATTGTCTCGGATCGCTTCGCACCTCGTCTGGCTCGGCACCCACGCCCTCGACATCGGCGCCCTCTCGATGTCGCTCTACTGCTTCCGCGAGCGTGAACTCATCCTCGACTGCTTTGAGGCGTTTTGCGGCGCCCGCCTGACCACGAACATGATGGAGATCGGCGGTTTCTCCCGCCCGATCCCCGACGGACTGCCGCAGATGATCCGGGACTTCGTCAAGATCTTCCCGGACCGCCAGGCCGAGTACGCCGGTCTCCTCGACGCCAACCCGATCTGGATCGCCCGCACCAAAGGCGTCGGCGTCATCTCTCCCGAAGCCGCGATCAGCTATTCGCTGACCGGCGCCTGCCTGCGGGGGTCCGGCGTCAACTACGACATCCGCAAGGCGATGCCCTACTGCGTCTACGACCGCCTCGACTTCGAGGTGCCGCTCGGTACCCGCGGCGACGTCTACGATCGCTACCTCGTCCGCATGGAAGAGATGCGGCAGACGCTCAAGATCATCACCCAAGCGCTCGACGCCGTCGAGGCGATGGACACGCCGCTGATGGCCTACGAATCGGCCTACGTCATCCCGCCCCACAAGGGGACGATGACGACGGCCGAGGACATGCAGCGCCACTTCATCTGGGTGATCAAGGGTTTCTCGCCGCCGGTCGGCGAAGCCTACGCTGCGGTCGAGCACCCCAAGGGCGAAAACGGCTACTACTTCGTCTCCGACGGCACCCCGCTGCCCTATCGGTTCCGTATCCGCGCCCCAGACTTCGTCAACCTCGGCGTCCTCCCCCACATGGCCCAGGGCGCCATGCTCGCCGACGTCGTCGCCCTGATCGGCACGATCGACATCGTGCTCGGGTCGGTCGATCGGT
>DATBFX010000095.1:0-2308 GCA_036558305.1 Thermomicrobiales bacterium
TGCATCAGCACCCCGAATTGGGATTCCAGGAGACCGCGACCGCCGGTTTTGTCGCCGGCCGCCTGCGCGCCCTCGGTTGCGAGGACATCCGCACCGGCGTCGCCAAAACCGGCGTTACCGCCTTGATCCGCGGTACCGCCCCGACGGTTCACCCGACGAAAACGGTGATGATCCGTGCCGACATGGATGCGCTGCCGATCGAGGAGGAGAACGACGTCGAGTACCGCTCGACCGTCCCCGGCACGATGCACGCCTGCGGCCACGACGCCCACGTCGCCATGCTCCTCGGCGCCGCCCGGGTTTTGAACGAGCGGCGCGACCGCTTCGCCGGCACCGTCAAGCTCCTCTTCCAACCGGGCGAGGAAGGCTACGGCGGCGCCAGGGCGATGGTCGACTCCGGCGCCCTGGAGGACCCGAACGTCGACGCCACCTTCGGTCTCCACATCTGGCAGGGGGCCGACCTCGGCACCGTCTGGGCCCGCGCCGGCACGGCGATGGTCGGCTCCGACGGATTCCAGATCGTGATCCGGGGCAAGGGCGGGCACGGCGCCCGGCCGCAGTCGACGGTCGACCCGGTCGCCGTCGGCGCCGAGCTCGTGACCGCCGTCCAGACCCTGGTCTCCCGCGAAAGCGACCCGACGGTGCCGGCCGTCGTCAGCATCTGCGCCTTCAACGCCGGCGAGGCCGCCAACGTCATCCCCGACACCGCCGTCCTCCGCGGCACCACGCGAACTGTTACGCAGTGGCAGCGCGACGAGGTCAAGGAACGGCTGGAGGCGCTGGTCCGCGGCATCGCCGGCGCGATGCGCGCCGAGATCGACCTGACGATGACTTTCGGCGCCCCGCCGGTCGTCAACGATCCGGCCATGACCGAGATCGTCCGCGCCGCCGCCGCCGAAGTCGTCGGTGCCGAGAACGCGATCGAGGGGCCCCTCCAGGTCGTGTCCGAGGACTACAGCGAATTCCTCAACCGCGTTCCCGGGTGCTTCTTCTTCGTCGGTAGCCGCAACCGAGACCGCGGTCTCGTCTGGGGTCACCACCACCCCAGGTTCGACGTCGACGAGGACGCCCTCGCCATCGGGGTCGAAACGATGACCCGCACGGTGCTGCGGTACCTCGGACCTTCCTGAGATTGTCGAGGAGCTTGTCCCGGAAGAAATCTCTCGCCGCGAGGGAAAGCCTCGCATTCGACGGAAAACAACGAAAGGAACACCCACCCCGATGGTCGCCACCGCCCCCGATCTTCGCCACGACGTCGATGAAATCCTCCCCGGCGTCGTTGCCGATCGCCGCCACCTCCACCAGAACCCCGAACTCGGCTACCAGGAGGTCAAAACCGCCGCATTCGTCGCCGACCGCCTGCGCGCCCTCGGCGTCGAGGACGTCCGGACCGGCATCGCCAAAACGGGTGTCACCGGTCTGATCAAGGGCACCGGCAGCGGCCCCGGCGCCGGCAAGGTCGTCCTCCTGCGGGCCGACATGGACGCGCTGCCGATCCAGGAACAAAACGAGGTCGACTACCACTCGACCGTCCCCGGCACGATGCACGCCTGCGGCCACGACGCCCACACGGCGATGCTCCTCGGCACCACGCGTCTCCTCCTCGAACGCCGCGATCGTTTCGCCGGCACCGTTAAGGTTCTCTTCCAACCGGCGGAGGAGGGAGGCGCGGGGGCCCGCGTCATGATCGGCGAAGGCGTCTTGGATGACCCCAGGGTCGATGCCGCCTTCGGTATCCACGTCGCCCAGGAGGAACCGGTCGGGACGGTTTCGGTCCGACCCGGTCCGATGATGGCCGCCGCCGACCGCTTTACGATCGTCGTCAAGGGCAAGGGTGGGCACGGCGCCCAACCCCACCTCTGCATCGACCCGATCGCCGTCGGTGCGCAGCTCGTGACCGCGTTGCAGACGATCGTTTCGCGCGAGGTCGATCCGACCGAGCCGGCCGTCGTCACGGTCGGCGCATTCCGCGCCGGTGAAGCCGCCAACGTCATCCCCGACACCGCCGAGTTGCGCGGCACCGTCCGCTCCTTCAACCCTGCCGTCCGGGAGCAACTCGCCACCCGTATCCAGGAGCTCGTCCGTGGTGTCGCCGCGGCGATGCGGGCCGAGGTCGAGATCAACTACGCCCCTGGCTACCCGCCGACGGTCAACGACCCGGCGATGACGGATTTCACGCTTGGCGTCCTGGCCGAGGTCGTCGGCGCCGACAACGTCCTCCCCGCTCCCCTCCACATGAGCGCCGAAGACTTCAGCTACTTCTTGGAAGCCGTCCCCGGCTGTTTCTGGTTCGTCGGCAGCCGCAACC
>DATBFX010000096.1:0-1527 GCA_036558305.1 Thermomicrobiales bacterium
AGCGGGGCGCCCGCCTGGCGCTCCTGGACGTCGACGGGGGACGGCTCGGCCAGGTCGTCCGCTCGTTGCCGGGTGGCGAGCACCTGGCGCTTCCGTGCGACGTTGCCAACGTGGCGGCCGTCACCGCGGCGTTTCGGCGGATCGGCGAGGGGTTGGGCGGTATCGACGTCCTGGTCAACAACGCCGGCATCAATCCACAAGTCGAAGCGACGACGGCGATCGACGAAACGTTCTACGACCGCGTGATGGGCGTCAACGTGAAGGGATTGTTCTTCTGCGCCCAGGCCGCGATCGAACCGCTGAGCGCAACAGGCGGAGGGGCGATCGTCAACCTCGCCTCCGTCTCCGGGATGATCGGCTGGGGCGGTTCGAGCGTCTATTCCGCCTCGAAGGGGGCGGCGATCGCGTTGACGAAATTCCTCGCCGTCGAGTTGGCGCCGCGCGGGATCCGGGTCAACGCGATCTGTCCCGGTTCGATCCGGACGCCGATGGTCGAGCAGAACATCGATCGCCTGCCGGATCCCGCGCGGGCCTGGGACGAAACCGCGGCGTTGCACCCGCTCGGCCGCGTCGGTTCTGCCGACGAGGTGGCCGACGCGGTCGTCTATCTGGCGTCGCCGTCCAGTTCCTTCGTGACCGGAACGTGCCTGGTCGTCGACGGCGGTCTGACGGCCCGCTGAGATTGAACGGGATGCCTCAGAGACGATCACAGGATGAACTCCGCCTGCCGATCGACGGGGGTGACGGCACCGCATCGGCATCGGCTGATGCCGGTGCGCAAAATGCCAACCAAGACCCAGCGATCGATCGCAGAGAGGAAGTCGTCGCGGGGAGAGAGAATCTCCTCCAGCCCATTGTCGTGGCACATCCGTCGACCGCAAAGGCGGTCGGTGCCTTCAGCCTGACGCGCAAGCAACGGGCGTTGGTGTCGTACATCGAGCACAATCCGAAATTCTCCGCTTTCGCCACGACGGCCGAATTGGCGCGGCGCGCGGGTACCCATCCCTCGACGGTCGTGCGATTGGCGCAACTGCTCGGCTATGAAGGGTTCCCGGCACTCCAAGAGGCGATCCGGCACCGGTATCTCGCCTCCCTCGACGCCGTCACCCTGATGCACTCCCACGCCCAGGACCTTCACGGCGACATCGCCCTCGCCTCGCTCGACCAGGACATCCGCAATCTCTCGGCAACCCGCGGCACGGTCGACCGGGAGGTCTTGCGCGCAGTCGCCGCCCGCATCCTCGCAGCGCGCTCGGTCCTGATCGTCGGCTTCGCCAGCCACGGCGGCGTCGCGCAGATCGTTGCCCACCTCGGCCGCTTCATGGGCCTGCCGTTCGACGCAGAAAACCGCGGCGGCGTCACGCTGGCGACACGGCTGGCAACGGTCGGACCCGGCGACGTCGTGATCGGTACGGCCGCCTGGTGGGTGATCCGCGACACCCGCGAGGCGCTGGCCGTGGCGCGCGAGCGGGGTGCGACGACCGTTGCCGTCGTCGACAACCGGGCCTCGCCCCTGGCCCAGGTGGC
>DATBFX010000097.1:0-11035 GCA_036558305.1 Thermomicrobiales bacterium
GCGTCACGCCACGATGAGGTGGCAGGAAGGGGACGCCGTCTCGCTGATCGGCGGTCAATGCCCGACGATCGGTGGCTCAGAATATCTCTTCTGCCGTTACGGGTTGACCGCGGGGCGTCCTCCCGACCTGGACCTGGACCACGAGCGCCGAGTCCAAGCGTTCGTACGCACCCTGGTCGCCGGGGGGCTGGTGAGAACGGCGCACGATTGCTCCGAAGGCGGGCTTGCCGTCGCGCTGGCCGAGATGGCGATCGTCTCTGGAGTGGGTGTCAGCGTCACCTCGGTCCCTGCCGGTGCCGATGGACGCACCGATGCGGCCTGGTTTGGCGAGGCACCATCCCGCATCGTCATCGCGTGCGAGACGGCCGCGCTGCCGGAGATCGAGCGGCGTGCCGGAGAATTCGGCCTCCCGTTGAGACACCTCGGCCGTGCCGGTTCTGAGGAGATCGAGTTGGGCGACGCGGCGGCGTTGCCGCTCGCCGTTGCCCGATCACGCTATGAATCTGCCCTCCTCGACTTGTCATAACAGTCGAACCGACCGGTCTCCGGTGTACAATCGTGCAGAAAGGCGTCCGATGCCGGGGGGAGTCATGATTGACGACAAGCCACACGAGGAGTGCGGCGTCTTCGGAATCTACGGCCCCGGCGAGGAGGTCGCCCGCCTGACCTTCTTCGGTCTCTACGCCCTCCAACACCGGGGCCAGGAGAGCGCCGGCATCGCCACCTCGGACCGGCGGCGCCTCCACGTTCGCACCAGGCTCGGTCTCGTCAGCCAGGCGTTCGCCGAGGACGATCTGCGGGATCTCCCCGGCGAGATCGCGATCGGACACGCGCGGTATTCGACGACCGGCACGAGCAATGCCTGCAACGCCGGTCCCCTGGTCGCCGACAGCAACGTCGGTCCGATCGCCGTCGCCCACAACGGCAATCTGGTCAACGCGCTCGCGCTGCGCACCGAACTGGAGGAGCGCGGCGAGCGCTTCGCGACGACCACCGACAGCGAGGTCTTGACCCGGCTGATCGCCCTCAGTCCCGGCGACGACGTCGTGACCAAGGTCCGCCGGGCAATGCCGCGGATGATCGGTGCCTACAGCCTGACGATCCTGACGACCGGTCGCCTGCTGGCCGTGCGCGACCCGCTCGGTGTTCGGCCGCTCTGCCTTGGCCGCCTGGGCGATCACTGGGTCGTCGCCTCCGAGAGCTGCGCCCTGGCGACGGTCGGTGCGGCGTTCGAACGCGAGGTGATGCCGGGCGAAATCGTCGAGATCGACGCTTTCGGACTACGGTCGCACCTCGCACCACAGTCGGTCCGCCCCGCGACCTGCCTGTTCGAACTGATCTATTTCGCCCGCCCGGACAGCATGATCCAGAACCAGCGTCTCCACCTCGTTCGCCAACGGATGGGGGAGGAGTTGGCGCGCGAGCAACCCGCCGATGCCGACATCGTCGTCGGACTTCCCGACTCGGCGACGCCGGCGGCGATCGGGTATGCCCGCGCCTCCGGTATCCCCTTCATGGAAGCGCTCATCAAGAACCGCTACATCGGCCGTACCTTCATTCAGCCGGATCAGCGTTTGCGGGAGATGGGCGTCTCCCTCAAGTTCAATGCCCTGCCGGAGGTTCTGGAGGGCCGGCGCGTGGTCCTGGTCGACGACACGATCGTCCGCGGTACGACGAGCAAACCGATCATCCAACTTCTCAGGCAGGCGGGGGCGAAAGAAGTGCACATGCGGGTGCACGCGCCGCCGATGATGTGGCCCTGCTACCTCGGTGTCGACCTCGCGCGTCGCGAAGAGCTGATCGCCGCCCGCATGAGCGTGCCCGAGATCGGGGAATTCATCGGCGCCGACAGCATTGGCTACCTGTCCCTGGAGGGGTTGCTCCGCGCGATCGGTCAATCCGGCGGTTTTTGCACCGGCTGCCTGACCGGCAACTATCCGGTTCCCGTCCAGTTGGAGATGGACAAACTCGTCCTCGAACGCGTGCCGGTCGGCGCTTGACGGACCGGGGCGCGCTGCCTAGAATCGGCCGGTTGTTCCGCCGTCGAGGGAACGGGAAGGCCGGGCGAAGGGAGCACCTGTGACAACGAGCGATGACACCGGCGCCGAGCTCCGGACGCCGCTCTACGAACGCCATCTGGCGCTCGGCGCACGGATGGTCCCGTTCGCCGGCTGGACGATGCCGGTCCAGTACACCGGTATCATCAACGAGCACCGGGCGGTGCGAAACCAGGCCGGTTTGTTCGACCTTGGTCACATGGGCCAGGTCGATGTTTCCGGTCCGGACGCCCTGCCGTTTCTCCAATACGTCACGACCAACGATGTCGCCGCCCTTGCCCCGGGCGAGGCCCACTATTCGTTGCTGCCGAACGAGCAAGGCGGGGTCGTCGACGACATCATCATCTACCGCAATCCCGACGGCGACGGCTACATGGTCGTGATCAATGCCGCCAACCGCTCGAAGGACGTTTCCTGGCTCCAGCGCCAGGTCGCCGCCCGCCGCGATCTCCGTGTGGCGGTCACGGACATCTCGGATCGCACCGGTATGATCGCGATCCAGGGGCCCGCGGCCGAGCGGATCACCCAGCGTCTGACGAAACTCGACCTCTCGGCGCTGCCCTACTTCTCCTGGCACCTCGGCACCGTTGCCGGGGTCACGGCGATGCTCGGACGCACCGGCTACACCGGCGAAGACGGTTTCGAGTTCTACACGGCGACCGAAGACGTCGGACCGCTCTGGGATGCTTTGCTGGAGTCGGGAACAGTTGACGGCGCCGTACCCGTCGGACTCGGCGCCCGCGATACGCTCCGGCTCGAGGCGCGGATGCCGCTCTACGGCCAGGAACTGGCCGACGACATCTCGCCGCTCGAGGCAGGTTTGGGGTGGGCCGTCAAACTCGATAAGGGCGACTTCATCGGCCGCGACAAGATCGCCGCGATGAAGGCGTCCGGACCGCCCAGACGGACCGTCGGTTTCAAATTGACCGAGCGCGGCGGTTCACCCCGCACGCACTACGACGTCCAGGTCGCCGGGCGCCACGTCGGCGAGGTCACGAGCGGCGCGATGTCGCCGACCCTCGGCGAAAACATCGGTCTCGCGTTGGTCGAAGCCGGAGCCGCCGGGGTCGGCAAGCCATTGGAGATCCTCGTCCGCGATCGACCGGTCGCGGCCGTCCAGGTCAAAACACCGTTCTATAAACGTCAGAAGTAGGCCGCGGCAGCGGCCGCAAGCGCAACAGGCAGGAGAGGATTGGCAAGCATGGCGTCGCCGACGGACCTACGTTTCACGAAGACGCACGAATGGGTACGACTGGACGGCGATCTGGCAACGATCGGGCTGAGCGACCACGCCCAGAGCGAGTTGGGCGACATCACCTACCTGGAACTGCCCGAAGTCGGCGATTCGGTCACGCAGAGCGAACCGCTCGGCGTCGTCGAATCGGTCAAGGCCGCCTCCGACATCTACTCGCCCGTCGGCGGCGAGGTGGTCGAGCGCAACGAGGACGCGATCGGCTCGCCGGAGATCGTCAACCAATCGCCGTACGATCGCGCCTGGCTGATCCGCGTCCGCGTCGCCGATCCCGCCGAGATCGAATCCCTCATGGGATCGGAAGATTACGACCGGTTCGCGGAGACCGCGACAACGCACTAATGGCCGGAACGAACTTACTCGCGCCTCAATCAGACCGAAGGGAACCCACAAGCCAATGACGTTCAATCCGCACACGGCCGCGGACCGTCGCGAAATGCTTCAGTCTGTCGGAGTCGACTCGATCGATACCCTCTTCGCCGCAATCCCAGCCGCGATCCGCTTCCCATCCCTGGATCTCCCGCCGGTCCTCACCGAAATGGAAGCCGCCTCGCGATTGTCCGAACTGGCCGCACGCAATCTGGTGCCGAACAACGGCAACACCTTCCTCGGTGCCGGATCCTATCACCACTACGTCCCGGCCACGGTCGGCCAAATCCTGGCTCGTGGCGAGTTCTACACCGCCTACACGCCGTACCAACCGGAAGTGGCCCAGGGCACGCTCCAGGTCATCTACGAGTTCCAATCGATGGTCGCCGCGCTCTTCGCGATGGACGTCGCCAACGCCTCGATGTACGACGGCGCCACCGCCCTCGCCGAGGGCATCTTGATGACGGTCTCGCTGCCAAAGAAGAAGCAGCGGATCGTCGTCTCCGGCACCGTCCATCCCAACTACCGCGAAGTCCTCCGCACCTACACCACCGGACTGCCGGTCGAGGTGATCGAGCTCCCGGTGCCGACCGACGGGTTGGTTACCAAACCCGAGGACTTTCGGCCGTACCTCGGGGACGGACTCGCCTGTCTCGTCGTCCAGTATCCGAACTTCTTCGGCGCGATCGAGGACGTCGCCGCGGTCGCCGAGCTCGCCCACGCCGCCGGCGGCTCGCTCGTCGTCAACACGCTGCCGGTCCCGCTCGCGCTCCTCAAGGCGCCCGGCGAACTGGGAGCCGACGTCGTCACCGCGGAAGGCCAATCGCTCGGCGTCGCCCAGAGTTTCGGCGGCCCGTACGTCGGTCTCCTCGCCGCCAGGCAGTCGTTCGTCCGCCAGATGCCGGGACGGCTCGCCGGTATCACGACCGACAGCGAGGGCAAGCGCGGATTCGTCCTCACCCTCCAGACCCGAGAGCAACACATCCGACGCGAAAAGGCCACCAGCAACATCTGCACGAACCAGGGTTTGATGGCGACCGCCGCGACCGTCTACATGGCCAGTCTTGGACCCGAAGGCTTTCGCGAGGTCGCCCGCCGCAGCTACGACAACGCCCACCACCTCGCCGACCGCTTGACGTCGCTGCCGGGGTACGAACTCGCGTTCGACGGTCCTTTCTTCCACGAGTTCGCGGTGAAGACGCCGGTCGCGGCCTCCGAGGTCAATTGCCGTTTGGCCGAAGTCGGCATCATCGGCGGGTACGATCTCGGCAACGTCGATCCCGCGCTCGACCGGCATCTCCTGCTCTGCACGACCGAACTCAACGACCGGGCGGGTATCGATGCGCTCGTGACCGCGCTCGACTCTTAGAGCCGCCGGACCGACGGTCGGAAACGAAGTCAACCGGGGGGTCTGATATACTCCCCGTTTGCCGGTCGACGCGAACACCGGTGTTTTGGTTTGCAAAAGAGCAACAGCGCGAGCGGGCGTTGCAGGGCCGGATCGGATCGCGCGGAGGACGGGCCGTCGGGGGCGGGGTACCTGTGTCGAAGCCAATTGTCGCAATCGTCGGTCGTCCGAATGTGGGAAAGTCGACCCTGTTCAACCGGCTGGTCGGCGAGCGCCGCGCCATCGTCGAGGACGAACCGGGGACGACGCGCGACCGCGTCTACGGCTCCGCCGACTGGGGTGGCATCGAGTTTACGGTCGTCGACACGGGCGGTCTCCAGGACGAGCAAGAAATTTCCACCTCCTCGGTCGCCGAAATCGCCCGCCACACCCGCGAACAAGCCAAGAGCGCGATCGACGAGGCCGACGTCATTGTTTTCCTGGTGGACTCGAAGGCCGGTCTCACGTCCGGTGACCAGGAAGTCGCCGAACTCCTCCGGCGGACCGACAAACCGACGATCCTCGTCGCCAATAAGGCCGACAACCTCAATCGCCGGGAGGACGCGGTCGAGTTTTACGCGCTGGGTCTGGGCGAACCGCTTCCGGTCTCGTCCATTCATGGCGCCGGTTCGGGCGACCTTCTCGACCGCATCGTCGAGGCGCTACCCGAATTCGAGGAAGAACCGGAAACCGAAGGACCGAACATCGCCATCGTCGGCCGCCCCAACGTCGGCAAGAGCCGCTTGCTCAATGCTCTGTTGGGTCAAGAGCGCGCCATCGTCAGCGACGTCCCCGGCACCACCCGAGACAGCCTCGATACTCAACTCGTCTGGGAAGGCCAGCCGCTGACGCTGATCGACACCGCCGGCATCCGGCGCAAGGGGCGTGTCGAGCAAGGGATCGAACACTTCAGTGTCCTGCGCTCGATGCGGGCCATCGATCGCTCCGACGTCGTCCTCCTCCTCATCGACGCCACCGAAAGTTTCACCGCTCAGGACCTCCACATTGCCGGTTACGTCGAAGAGCAAAAGAAGGGTCTGGTCGTCGTCGTCAATAAGTGGGACCTCGTCGACAAGGGACCGACGACGATGGAGGCCTATCGCCAACGCGCGCAGGAAGCCCTCGACTTCATGCCGTACGCTCCCCTCACGTTCATCTCGGCCAAGTTCGGTCAGCGGGTGCACCAGGTGTTGGAGACCGCGCTCCAGGTCGTCGAGGAGCGGAACCGGCGCGTCACCACCGCCCAGCTCAACAAACTCCTGCGCGAAGCCGTCGCCAAACACCCCCCGGCAAGCAAGCCCGGCAAGTGGTTGAAGTTCTACTATGCGACCCAGGTCGACGTGGCGCCCCCCACGTTCGTCTTTTTCGTCAACGACCCCACCCAGATCCATTTCTCCTACCGCCGCTTCCTCGAGAACCGACTCCGCGATTCGTTCGGCTTCACCGGGACGCCGATCCGCTTGAGCTTCCGCGGCCGCGAGGAGAGCGAATAGCGGCGAATACGGCGGTACGGTTAGTCGCGGCCGTACCCGTCGGGATGCCGCTGAAACCAGTCCCAGGCGCTGCCGATCATCTCGTCCAGTGTCGACCTCGTCGGCTGCCATCCGAGCACCGAGCGGGCGCGGCTGCTGTCGGCGATCAGCACCGGCGGATCGCCCTCCCGGCGCGGAGCGTATTCGACCGGGAGTGATCGCCCGGAAACCCGCTCCACCGCGTCCACGATCTGCTTGACCGAGAATCCGTCGCGGCTGCCCAAATTGAACGCGCCCAACCCCTCGTCCAGCTTCCCAAGCGCCAGCAGGTGTGCCTCGACCAGATCGACGACGTGGACGTAATCCCGAATCGCGGTCCCGTCGGGCGTGGGGTAGTCGGTTCCGAACACTTTGAAGCAGTCGCGCTTTCCCAGCAGCGTCAACAACGCGACGGGAATCACGTGCGTCTCCGGTCCGTGATGCTCGCCGTGAATCGACGTTGCACCCGCCACGTTGAAATACCGAAACGCGACGTACCGAAGCCCGTAGGCCGCCGCATGCCAGGCAAGCATCTGCTCGACGATCAGTTTGGAATGTCCGTACGGATTGATCGGCACGGTCGGCGCGTCCTCGCGGATCGGCACCACCGCCGGCACGCCATAGACCGCGGCCGTGGATGAGAACACCAGCCTGCGAACCCCCGCCTCGTTCATCGCCGTCAGCAAGTTGTGGGAACCGATCGTGTTGATCGCATAGTACGTCGCTGGGTCGGCCACGGACTCTGGCACGATCGTGGCGGCCGCGTAGTGCATGACCGCGTCCGGCTGAACGTTGAACACGGCCTCTCGCACCGCGTCCGCGTCGCGCAGATCCGCCGTGATCGTTTCCACCCCGGCGGGAACGGCGGCGGCGTGACCGCGCCAGAGATTGTCGAGGACCACCACCTCGTCGCCGCGTGCCACCAACAGTTCGACCGCGACGCTCCCGATGTATCCGGCACCGCCGGTGACCAAAATTCGCATGCCGCCCTTTCCACGTCAGATGCCGCCCGTGGCGGCCGGATCGACCGCGGAGCATGGTACACTAGCCGGACGAATGGTCCCGTCCCCGCAACCAGACTCCCTGCCTCGTAAGACCGCGTTCGCTACCGATCGGTCACGCTACGTCGAGGTATCGCCATGATCAGCGCGCCGCCGTCCCTCAGGTCGACCGATCCCGAAGTCGCCGCCGCCATCGAGGGCGAGCTCTACCGGCAGCGCGACGGGATCGAGTTGATCGCCTCGGAAAACTTCGTCAGCAGCGCCGTCCTGCGCGCGGTCGGCAGCGTCCTCACCAACAAATACGCCGAGGGTTACCCCGGCCGGCGCTACTACGGGGGTTGCGAATTCGTCGACCAGGTCGAGACATTGGCGATCGAACGCGCCAGGGCGCTCTTCGGCGCCGAGCACGCCAACGTCCAGCCTCATTCGGGCGCGAACGCCAACCTGGCGGCCTACCTCTCCCTGCTCAATCCCGGCGACAAGATCCTCGGTCTGAGTCTGCAAGAGGGCGGGCACCTTACCCACGGTCTCGGCGTCAACTTCTCCGGCCGCCTGTTCGAAGCCCACTTCTACGGCCTCGATCGCGCCACCGGTCTCATCGACTACGACGCGCTGCTCGTGACGGCCAAAGAGGTGCGACCGCGCGCCATCATCGCCGGCGCCAGCGCCTACAGCCGCCAGATCGACTTCGCCCGCTTCCGGGCCGTCGCCGACGAGGTCGGCGCCTATCTCTTCGCCGACATCGCCCACCCGGCCGGTCTGATCGCCTCCGGTCTCCACCCGAGCCCGATTCCGCACGCCCACATCACGATGACGACCACCCACAAGACCCTGCGGGGACCGCGCGGTGGGATGATTCTGACCAGCGCGGAGTTCGCCAAAACCGTCGACAAGACCATCTTCCCCGGTCTCCAGGGCGGACCGCTGATGCACGTCATCGCCGGCAAGGCGGTCGCCTTCGGCGAGGCCCTGCAGCCGGCGTTCCGCGACTACTCCCGCGCCATCATCGACAACGCCCAGACGCTCGCCTCGACCCTCATCGCGCAGGGCTTGCCGATCGTCTCCGGCGGCACCGACACCCATGTCATGCTCGTCGACGTCGGCGCGATCGGTCTGAGCGGCAAGCAGGCCGAAAAGGCGCTCGAAACCGTCGGCATCACCGTCAATAAGAACACCATCCCCGGCGACACCCGACCGCCCACGCAAGGGAGCGGGATCCGGCTGGGCACGCCGGCCATCACGACGCGCGGCTTTGGCAGCCAAGAGATGCGCCGGATCGCCGAGATGATCGCCGAGGTCCTCACCAACCCCGACGACCCTGGGGTTCGCGAACGCATCGCCGGCGAGGTTCGCGATCTAACGTCGCGCTTCCCATTGCCGGGCGCGGACGACCTTTGAGCGGCTGATTCGTGCCGACGGAGTTAACACCGGCCAGTGGAACACGCCGCGATTGCGCTCGTCATCTTCGCGCTTACGGCGGCCCTTTCGGCGGCGCTGGTTTCGCGGGCGATTCTCCTCAGTTTCCGGCTCGGTCTTCTTGACCAACCCAACCCCCGCCGTGTCAATTTGACGCCGCTGCCAAACGCGGGCGGCGCCGCGGTCTTTCTGGCCTTCGTGTTCGGTCTCACGCTGAGTTTTTCGTTCGACATCCAGCGCATCGGCGCCGAACCGGAGCGCCTCGTTCTCCTGCTCGGCGGTTCATGCCTCGTCGTCGGCTTCATGATCTACGACGACGCGATCGGTATTCCCGCGTGGCTGAAACTTGCGGCACAATCGATCATCGCCGCCCTCGTCGTCCTTCCGCGCTTGCGCGGACGTGGACACGGGATCGTTCTCGACAACTTCAATCTGCCAATCGCCGGCCAGGTCACGTTGCCGCTCCTCGCCGCAATCGCCCTCACGATCTTCTGGATAGTGGGAATGATGAACACGCTGAATTTGCTCGACGGTTTGGACGGTCTGGCCGCTTCGGTGACACTGATTGCTTGTGCCGTCCTCTTTGCCCATACCTACTTCTGGCCCCGACGCGATCCCCAGTTCACGATCTCGATCCTTCCCCTCGTACTCGGAGCGGCCGTGCTCGGCTTCTTGCCCTTCAACTGGTACCCGTCCAGAATCATCCTCGGCGACGCGGGCGCGAACTTCCTCGGTTTCGCCCTGGCGGTGTTGTCGATCATCGGAGGTGCCAAGATCGCGACCGCGCTGCTCGCGCTCGGTCTGCCCGTCCTTGACGTCGCCTGGGTCATCGCCTACCGGGCGGCGCACGGCCGGTCGCCGCTTGGTGCCGATCGCGGCCACCTCCATCATCGCCTATTGGATCGGGGCTGGAGTCAGGCGCGGATCGTGCAATTCGTGGCCGGCGTCTCCGCCGTATTCGGTGTGCTGGCATTGGTTTTGCCGACGCGCGGACTCAAACTCGGAGCGATCCTCGCCCTCGGATTGGTCCTCTTATCCACGGTAGGAGGATTGGCGCTTACCGACCGGTCGTCTGGCACCGACGCCACCAAGTAGCCGGCGACGCGGCCCGTTACTGCAACAGCAACTCGAATTTCAACCGCTCGCGGTCCGCCTCGTGGAGGCGGCGATCGACGACCGCGATCAGGGCGGCGATGAGCTGCATGGTGTGCTGGCTCAAGACCGTTCCCACCACGGCACCGGCAACACCGCCGACGGCGGCACCGAGCAGAAACGGAACGATCGCGTCCGGATCGTTCGCCCCGCCGGTCGCAAGGTGACCGTTGGTGACGTGATGGGTGGAACGTGACGGGTCGCTCATGTCCATTCGGTCCCTCGCCCGTCGTCCGGGTCAGTTCACTGGATTACCAGGAGGGTCGGTGCCTCCGCCCAGAGGGCTTCCAATCGGTAGTAGTCGCGTTGGTCGGCGTCGAAGACGTGGACGATCGCGTCGCCGTAATCCATCACCACCCAACCCGACGCGGGAGTGCCTTCGACCCGATGCGGCCGAACACCATCCTCGGCGAGTTTCGTCGTAATCGTTTCCGCGATCGCCCGCAATTGCCGTTCGTTCTCCCCGGAACAGATCACGAAGTAGTCGGCGAAGCTCGACAACTCGTGGATGTCCAAAACCACCGTGTCGGCGGCCGGTGATTCGGCGATGATTTCGGCGATCCGCACCGCCAGGTCCCGCGTCGCGGCGGCCGAGGCGACGGAAGGTGCGGACAATCCGGCGCCGTTGTTGATGCTCGACTCGATGATGGGACCCTCCTGCGGCCTCACTATGTACGTACAACACGAACGAACGCCGGCGATTTGGGCAAAGTATATCAGGACGCCGCTCGATCGCAACGGTCCATCGCCGCGCGTTGGTCACCCACTCGCGTGGCGGCGCGGGTGGGCCCGGCAGGATTCGAACCTGCGACCCTGGGGTTATGAGCCCCGTGCTCTGCCACTGAGCTACGGGCCCGAACTCGGCGGTCTTGCTTCCGGCAACCGGTCCG
>DATBFX010000098.1:0-3337 GCA_036558305.1 Thermomicrobiales bacterium
GTCGAGGGCGCGTGCCAGGTCCTCTTGCGTAAGGTGGAGTTCGTGGCGGAGTTCGGCCAGTCGGAGCACGTCGTCCATCGCGCGCTTGACGGCGTCGATGTGCTCCCGCGCGCCCGGTTTGGCCTCGACTTCTGCGCGCAATTCGGACCACGGCCGGTGTCCGCTCATGGCAATAGTCCTTCCTGTCGCAACTCCGCGAGATGGGTCTCGTAGAGTCGCTCGGCCGCGGGAATGGCCTCGCGATAGCACTCCTGCCACTGGCCCGTCTTGTCGCCTCCAAGTAATCGGACGCTTACCCATCCGACGGGGGGCTTCGTCTCGCGGAGGTCTGGACGTCAATCGCATGGGGAGCGACCGTCCCGCGCACGGTGCGTGCGCGGAGGTGCCCATGAGGGAAAAGCTCATGCAGCCGCGCGACGACCGCCGCCTGAACCTCCGGTTCACCGCCTCCCAGCCAGCTGATCCAGGCTTCGACGTTCCTCATGGTGACCTGCTCTTGGGGCGGCGAATCGTCGCGTCCATCGCGCATCGGTGCGCTGAGTCGAGAGCGGCGTGTCCGGATGCGGACCTCGACCGCGCCCTCGATCCCTTCGATCCCTGCGAGCGCCACTTCGATACTCGTGCGAAGGTCGGCCGGCATGCCGCCGATGCCGCTGACGATCAGCGTGGTCCGAATCTGCCGTCGCAGGCTGAAGTTCGTCATGGTGTCGGTGAAAACGATCGAGTTGGGGGCGACGATCCGGTGTCCATCGTCCGAACGGAGGACGGTCGTTCGCAGGTCGATCCCGATCACCCGGCCGGTCACGTCGCGGACCTGGATGCGGTCGCCGATCGAATAGGGCCGCTCCAGCACGAGGAAGATGCCCCCGATCAGACTCTTGAGCACGTCCTGGATGCCGAGGAGGATGCCCAACGTCCCGAGGCTGATCGCCGCGACGATGCCGGACCAGGTGACGCCCCATAGAGCGAGCAGGATCGTTGCGGCGCCGATGCCGACGACCACGGTGGTCATGACGTTGATTGCCGTCCGTCCGCCTTCGGAGAGATCGGGCGAGTCGAGCCGGCGCAGCAGACGGTTGTGGATGAACCGGTGGACGTAGCGGGCGAGGACGATCACGATGACCGCCTCGACCAGCCCGAAAGCGATCGCGGTCAGACTATCGAGCGCGTCGGAAAGTCGCGATTCGAGATCAGAGAGCTGCGATTCGAGAGTCGAAGTCATGACGAAGGAACCTCAAGGGTCGCGGCCTGCTCGGCGAACCGGGCACGATCCGCCGTGATGCCGGCGACAAAGCGCGGCCGGTCGGACGCCGCTTCGCCTGCCGTGGGTCAATCATGCATGGCTGCCGCGCCAAAGACCAACGCCAAATGGTGTAACCGGTTGGGTGTAATCGCCGGCCGCAGCCCCCGCCCGGACCGCCGAATACGACTGCCGATTACGACCTTGCGCTCACCGCGCTCGGCAGCCGATCGGATACGGTGAGGGCGCGATGGGTGCCGGCGGCTCGGAGGTCGTGACGATGGTATCCCTCGACCACGGCCCCTGGGGTTCGTTGTCGTTGAGAAAGGAGCGCTCGATGGACATTCGACTTGGCGCCCAGGTGGTGTCCAGCGATGGGGAAGCGGTCGGCAAGGTCACACATCTGGTTCTCGACCCGACGACCCGCGCCGTCGTCCAGTTGATCGTTCGGCGGGGTCGCCTGCGCCAGGACGAATGGATCGTCGACCGCTCGTTCGTCGCCGCGATCGACGACGACGGCACGATCCGGCTTTCCCGGTCCCGCGCCGACCTGGAGGATCTGCCGGCGTATGTCGAGGCCAGCTACGTGACACCAGCCTCGCGGGGGATCCACCTCGACTCCTATCTCTACGGCGTCTCGGTGGCCGACGCCTTCGGCGCGAGCCGCCCGATGCTGAGCGGAGGCGGCTCCGGCGCCCCCCTGCCGTCTCGCGCCTACACCCACGGTCAGCTTCAGGGGGCGTCATTCGAAGTCCGGTCGAATCTTGCCGACGACTCGCTGGTCATCGCGACCGGTCTCGACGTCGTCAGCGCCGATGGCGAAAAGATCGGCGAGGTCAAAGAGGTCAACCTGGACGGCGAGGGCAAAGTCGTCGGGTTCGTGATGGGTACCGGCGTCGGCAATCGGCAACCGGTCAACGTCCCCGTGGCCGCCGTCGAGACGGCGACGGCAAAGTTCGTCCGGCTCGCGCTCGCCTCGGACAAGGTGCTCACCGGGGATGGAGGCGGTCTCGTCAAGCTGAGCGATTCCGACCTGCTGCTTGAGTACCCGGGCGAGGACGTGCGGGGCCGCGCGGTCCAGGATCGTGCCGGGCGGGAGATCGGCACGGTCGACGACCTGATCGTCGACGAGACCGAGCGCCGGGTGCGCCTGCTCGTCGTCGCCCCGCTCGGTCTGTTCGGCGGGCAGCGGCGGAAAGTCCTCGTCCCGACGGCCGCGGTGACGAGGGTCGAGCCCGACTTCGTGCGGATCGAATTCGACGAGGATCGGTTGGGGCGTGCACCGGTTTGGGATCCGGTCGTCGTCCTGCCGGAACCAGACGTCCGGTCCATCTACCGGTACTACGACATTTCGTCCTACTGGTCATCGGGCGATTCGGACGAGTACCTCTTCCCGCGCCAACCGTAGCGCCGGCCAGCGTAGACTCGTCTGGCGCGCAAGTCGCGCGGTCTCCCCGATCGGTGCCCTTACCGGCGTCTGCTTGCTGAGGCCGGTTAGCCTGCGGCTGTCTCGCTCGGGTTCGCCTCGCTGACGATGTCCTCCGCCGACAATTCGCCCGGCACGTACTTCGGCAATCCGGCCGCCGGGAAGATCGCCAGCAACGAAATCCCCGCCAGGATCAAGAACGACGCCCGCAAGGCGCGCAGCCGGGCATCCTCGTTGATCGTCACCGCCTCCTCAACCTGCTCCGGCGTCGCCGAGGTCCCGGCGAGCACGGTCCTGAGCTGGTCGTTGGTCACGAAGTCGACGTTGTCGAAATTGATCTCGGTCTCGAGTGAGGGCGGCAGGTCGGACCGGTTAAAGGCCGTGGCGATCATCACGCCCAACAACCCCACCGCCACAACGCCGGCGAATGCCGCGCCCAGTGCCGACGAGACGTTGTTCGCCACGCCGCGCAAGGCGCCCACGTCGCCGGCCAGTCGCTTGGGAGACGCGGATACGAGCACGTTGAACAGGAGCGTCAGCAGGGTGCCTTCACCCACACCGACGATGAGTAGTCCCAGGATGACCGTAAGGGTACTCCAGTCGTTGCCGACGGTGAACGCGACCAACACCAGACCGATCGCAACCAGAACAAAGGAGGCGACACCGAGCGT
>DATBFX010000099.1:0-25140 GCA_036558305.1 Thermomicrobiales bacterium
CTCATCCCCATAAGCCCTCTGAAGAGGGCTGAATCTTGCCGCCGTAGCCTGTTGAAACAGGCTTATCTGAGTGAGCCCGGGGTTCAAACCCCGGGCGGACGCCGGAGCGGCGCTCGTCCGTGCCGGCGACATTCTTTACGCCCGCACCGCGGCCATCGCGGCTTCGCGGTCGGCGATCCGCGCGGCATCGGCCGCCGCGGCGCCCTGCTTCTTGGCCATCGTCTCGTACTTGATGACCTTGTTTTGCAGCTCGAGGATGCCGTAGTAGAGCGATTCGGGGGTCGGCGGGCAACCGGGGACGTAGACGTCGACGGGGACCACCTGGTCGACGCCCTGGACGACGGCGTAGGTGTCGAAGGGCCCCCCGACGTTGGCGCAACTGCCCATCGAGAGCACCCACTTCGGTTCCGGCATCTGGTCGTAGAGGGTGCGGACCACCGGCGCCATCTTCTTGGTGACGGTGCCGGCCACGATCATCAGGTCGGCCTGGCGGGGGGAGGCGCGGTAGAGCATGCCGAAGCGCTCGGCCAGATCGAAGCGGCTCATCGAGGCCGAGATCATCTCGATCGCGCAGCAGGCGAGCCCGAACTGCAACCACCAGAGGGAGGAGCGGCGGGCCCAGTTGAAGAGGAAGTCGAGCGAGGTGACGAAGAGGTTCTTGTCGAACCGGTCGTCGATCAGACCCATTCCAGGGCCCCTTTCTTCCAGGCATAAATGTACCCGGCGAAGAGCAATCCGATGAACGACACCATCTCGACGAAACCGTAGCGACCGAGCTGGTCGAAGTTGACCGCCCACGGATAGATGAAGATTGCCTCGATGTCGAAAACGACGAAGAGCATGGCGACGACGTAGAAGCGGGGGGTGTAGCGCGGCTTGACCGGGGAGACGTCCGGGACGCCGCTCTCGTAGGGTGCGGATTTGACCGGAGAGGGTTTGGCGGGGGCGACGATCCAGTTCAGGGTCAGCAGCGTCATGCCCATCGCGAACGCCGCGATCGCCATCAAGCCGACGACGATCCAGTTGTCGCCAAAGACCTCCACCGGCGCGCCGCTCCTTCGTCTGTGCGACCCGCGCGAGTCCTCAGCAGTTGCCCGCACGGCCGAGCCGAATCGTTCCCGCTTCGGCCCGCTCGAATGCCGCCCGTCGTGTGTCAGCCCGGCACATCGGGGCGACCCCAAACCTCGTGTATCTTATCACAATCTCCCTTGTTTCAGGGTGCGCGAGCCGATCGATCTCGCGCTCCGCGGCCGGTCATTTCGCACCTCACGCCGTCACCCGTTTGCTACCCGCCGGCCGGCTCGACGTTGCCTGAGTACCGCATTCGTGCCACTATGGATGGCGCATCACCCGCGGCAGCCGCGCACAGGGCATCGGACGGAGCGCGCGCATGGCCGAGCCGGAATCCCCCCGCGACAACGCGATCGCCGCGCTTTTGGCGGACCTCCAAAGTCAGGGCATCCGCGACGAGCGGGTGCTGGCCGCGATCGGCCACGTTCCCCGCGAGCGGTTCGTGCCGGAGACCAACCGCGACCAGGCGTGGGCGAACGTGGCATTGCCGATCGGCGCTGGTCAAACGATCTCCCAACCGTACATCGTCGCCTTGATGACGACCGCTCTGGGGTTGTCCGGGCAGGAACGCGTGTTGGAGATCGGGACGGGCTCTGGCTATCAAGCGGCCATCCTCGCCGAGTTGGCGGCGGAGGTCGTCACGGTCGAACGCCACGCGACGCTTGCCGGGGCTGCCCAGTCGCTCCTCTGTGAATTGGGTTATCCCAACGTCCGGGTGGTCGTCGGCGACGGTACCACCGGTTGGCCCGAGGGTGCTCCGTACGAGCGGATCATCGTCACGGCCGGCGCGCCGCGCGTGCCGCAGCCGCTGCTGGCACAGTTGAGCGCGGACGGTGGGCGGCTCGTGATCCCGGTCGGCGAGACCGACGATCAGGTGCTCCTGGTCGTCGAACGACAGGGCGACCGCACGACCGAGCAACCGCTCGGACCGGTGCGCTTCGTGCCGTTGATCGGGCGGGCGGGGTGGGAGGTACCGGTGCGCGAAAACGGGCACCGACCACGGTAAAACTGGCACGAATCTTGCACACCGTAAACCGTTTCGCCACCGGACGGTCGCCCGACGGCCCGTGGGTCGTCGTGATGTCGCGCGTCTCTGTCGGTTCGCGTTCCTTTTTCCCGCCGAGCGAATGCGGTGCGTGCCCGGAAGCGCAGGCGTGGCGGCGGTCGACGTCCGGGTGGTTCACGGCATCCCCTCGCGGCGGCGAGAGGTACGCGGTCAGGTGATCGTAGGAGGTCAAGATGAACGAGGAACTGCTGACGCGCAAGATCTCGAACCGGGCCCGTGCCCTGGCGGTACCGGCGGGTCTTGCTTTGGCCACGGTCGGTCGCGGCGTGCGCCGCGCCGGCGCCCAGGAGCAGGCGTCGATCAGACTGACGGGGTGGACGTCGTCCGACGCCGAAAACAAGCTGTTCAGCCAGATCGTCCAGGAAGCGCAAACGGCGACCGACGTCAAGATCTCGTACGAACCGATTCCGTCCAACTACCCGACCAAACTCCAGACCGACATCGCGGCCGGGACGGTGGCCGACGTCTTCTACCTCGACAGCCTACCGGCGCCCGACTTCATGTCGAACGACACCCTCCTCGCCCTCGACAGCGACATGTCGGAAGCGGGGGTCAAGGCCGAGGACTTCTATCCGGGCCTGATCGCGTCGTTCCAGTACAACGGTAAGACCTACGGACTCCCCAAGGACTGGTCAAGTCTCGCCATGGTCTACAACAAGCAAGCGTTGACCGACGCAGGAGTGACGGCGCCACCGACCACCTGGGACGAGTTGAAAACCGCCGGTCAGGCCCTGAAGGACAAATCGGGTTCCGGGCGGATCAACATCGTGCCCGACCCGGCTCGCTACTTCGCCTTCCATTACGCCGCCGGCGCCTCGATCATCAGCGACGACGGGACGCAGATCACGATCGACAGTCCCGAGGCCGAGGAGGCGCTGACCTTCTACTACGGCCTGTACAAGGACGGCATCGCCTCGACGCCTGCCGACACCGGCGCGCAATGGCCGGGCGACGCCCTCGCCAAGGACTACGGCGACATCGTCTTCGAAGGTAATTGGGTCTTCCCATTCCTCCAAGAGAACGCGCCCGATCTCCAATTCGGCATCTCCGAGATGCCGACCGGCCCGAAGGGGAAGGCGACCCTCGCCTTCACGGTTTCGTTCTCCGCCTATGCCTCGACCAAGTCGCCCGACGCGGCCTGGAAGGTCCTCAACTACCTGACCGGGCCGGACGGGATGGCCAAGTGGACGTCGCTCGGACTCGCCATGCCCTCGCGTCCCGCGCTGGCGAAGGACTGGCTCGCCAAGTTCCCCGAGCGGGAGCCATTCTTGAAGAGCGGCGACTACGCGAAGGGCTGGCAGTTGGGCGTCGGCGGGCAGGCCTTCTACACCGACGCGACCGCGGAACTGCAGAATCTCTTCGCCGGCGGGCAGGACGTCAAGACCACGCTCCAGAACATGACCAAGGCGGCGCAAAACCGCATCCAGCTCAAGAAGTAGCGTTGGGCTTTTTCTTTGTTGCTCGCGGGCGTCGCATTGGCGCCCGCGAGCGGTTCGTCGCACTCGGTCTTCGCCCTACGGCCGAGGGAGAGGTGTCATGGCTGCGGTAGCGGCACGGCCACCGCGTCGTCGCAACCCGATCGTCGTCGAGGACCAGCGGGCCGGTTGGGTTTTCGTACTTCCCGCGATGCTGGTGTTTCTGGTCTTCATCTTCGGGGCTGTGCTCTTTGCGTTCTACGTCAGCCTGCACGACTACAAGCTTCTGCAAAAGGGTGGCATCTGGCAGATCTTCACCCATCCGAATCGCACCTGGGTTGGGCTCAACAACTACCAGGACATCTTCCACAGCGACGACTTTTGGCTCGCCTTCCGCAACACCGCCTGGTATGCGCTGGGCGTCGTCCCCGCGCAGACGATCACCGGGCTTGTCCTCGCGGTGCTTGCCAACCGCAAGATCAGGGGAAAGACGTTTTTCCGAACGTCGTTCTATTTCCCGTCGATCAGCTCCTCCGTGGTGATCTCGGTCATCTTCTTGTGGATGTACTCCGCCCGCGGCCCGATCAACTTCGTTCTGACCACATTCGGACTACCGACGCCGAAGCCGGTTTGGCTCGCCAACCCGCGCGGTGTGATTGCGATGGCACTCGGTAACGTCGGTATCCACAACGTCTCGGTCTGGCTGGAGGGACCGAGCGTCGCCTTGCTTTCGATCATGATGCTGAACGTCTGGACGACCACGGGGACGATGATGGTCATCTTTCTCGCCGGGTTGCAGAACGTCCCCGGAGACGTCTACGAGGCCGCCGCCCTCGACGGCGCCTCGCGCTTTCGGATGTTCCGCGACGTCACCGTGCCACTGCTCAAACCGGTCACGGCCTTCGTCGTCACGATCGGTTTGATCGGGACCTTCCAGGTCTTCGACCAGATCTGGGTGATGAGCGAAGGGGGCCCGGCCAAGACGACGACGACCATCGCGTACCTCATCTACCTGGAAGGGTTCCAGCAGGGCCGCGGTCTCGGCTACGCGTCCGCGCTGGCGGTCATTCTCTTCGTGATCATTCTCGTGTTGTACCTGATTCAGCGGCGCATCACCGGGGAGGAAACCCAGCAATGACGACCGATCGGTCGAGCCGGGAGGCATGACGATGGCCGTTGCCACCAGGCAACTCGCGCGGCCGCGATCGGCCGCCGCCGGCGAGGAGCGGTTGAAAGGGCTCGATCTCGTCCTCCAGATCGTCGCCTACGTCGTCTTGATCCTGGTCGCGCTCGCGATGTTTATTCCGTTCATCTTCTCGCTGGTGACGTCGTTCAAGACGCCGAAGGAAGCGACGCTCCCCCTGACGTTCAAGGGGTTGTTCTGGCCCGAAGAATTCACCACGGCCGCGTACCGCACGGTTCTCGACTCCGACATTCGCCGCTGGTTTTTCAACAGCGTGCTGGTCGCCACGATCTGGGTCATCGGCCGCGCCTTCGCCGACTCCGCCGCGGGTTACGCATTTGCCCGGATGCGGTTCCCCGGCCGGAATCTGCTGTTCCTCGCGGTTGTCAGCACCCTGATGATTCCCGGCATGGTCACGATCGTCCCGAAGTTCCTGATCTTGAAGCAACTCCATCTGCTCGACACCTACGGCGCGTTGACACTGCCGTTCCTGGCCGATGCGTTCGGGATATTCCTGATGAAGCAGTTTTTCGAATCGGTCCCCGTCGAGTTGGAGGAGGCGGCACGGGTCGACGGCGCCAGTCGCTACCGCATGTTCTTACAGATCATCCTGCCGAATGCGATGCCCGCGCTCACCGCTCTGGCGATCTTCAGTTTCCAGGGCAGTTGGAACGCGTTCCTGGAACCGTTGATCTTCACCACCAGCCCGCGCGTCCGAACGCTGCCGCTCGGTCTCGCCTACTTCCGGCAGCAAAACTACACCGACTGGACGATCCTGATGGCGATGGCCGTCATCACCACCGTCCCCATCGCGATCTTTTATCTCGTCTTCCAGCGCTGGTTCGTCGAGGGTCAGGTCAGCAGCGGCATCAAGGGATAGGCGGCGAGGCGGCAAGGCGGCAAGGAGAGAGACGAATCGTCCTTGCCGCCTTGCCGCCTCACCGCCTCATTCACGGTCCGAAGCGTTTCCGGTCCTTAGCGACCAATTCTTCGACGCGTCGCTCGTCGGTGGGCGCCAGCGGGTCGTGGATCGGGATGCGGAGGCCGTCGAGGACCAGGCGATCGATCGTGGCCGCGACGGTGGCGGGGAGAAACATGAACAGCGGGACGACGAGGAGACCGCCGAGGACGATCAGCGCATAGAGAAGCAGACCGACGACGAGGGCGTGTCCGACGCGGGCGCCGGTCAGGACGGCGGCGGCGCGCAGGGCGGAGAGGGGCGGTTCGTCGAGGAGGGCCACGATCGAGAAGGCCGAGAGGGCGATCAGCGAGCCGATCACCAGGAGCACGAACCAGGCCGGAGTCAGGAGCGAGAGCCTGCTATCGGCGGCACCGTAGAACCACAGGTTGTACGTCAGGAGCGCCAGGATCGGCGCCGCGACCAGCGTCAGTTTCCAGCCGCGCCGCAGGTGGCGAACGGCGTCGGCAACGAACGCCCGCGGTCCGGGTCGGTCGAAACCGGACGTGATCCGGGGGTCGGCCGCCGCGAACAGGGCGACGACGGCACCGGGCGCGAGGACGACGGTCAGGCAGCACAGCCACCAACTGAGGCTGCAGAGGACGAACTGGAGGAGGTTCTCCAGCGTGTCCGACAGTCCGCGGAAGAAGATCCGCACGCCACGCGACATCGGTTCTGCCCTTCGCCGTACGGGCGGGCCGGCATTACGGATTGGGCCCTCCCTGCCGGAGCGACTCTGCGTCATGGATCATACTTTCCCGCAGAGCGCGGATAGCCCGACGACAGCCGCGCCGAGGGTGATTCCTCGTACGCTTCGGGAGATTGCAAGGTGCTCGATTACAATCTGGTGCTCAAGAGGGACGAACTCTACCTCGTCGGCGACATCTCCACCGACGGCAGCGGCGAACGGGCAACCGGGCTCTACCTCCGTGACACCCGTCACCTCAGTCGCTTCCGGGTCACCATTAACGGGATGCTCCCCGATCGCCTCTCCTCCCACATCCACGACCCGACAAGCGCGACCGTCTTCACAACCAACGAACTGATTCGCCTCGACGACGGCGGCATGATCCACCCGCACCAAATCGCACTCGAACACCGGGTTTCCCTCGCCGACGGTCTCCACGTGACCGTTGTCCTCGAGAACTTTTCCCGCCGGACCGCAACGCTGGCACTCGGTCTCGAATTCGGCGCCGATTTCCGCGACCTCTTCGACATCCGGGGGTTCGCACGAGACGGGCGCGGTCACTTTGTCGCCCCAGGGCTCGAAGAACAGCGCATCGTCCTCGGTTATTGCGGTCTCGACGGAAAACTCGTCGAGACGACGATCGCGTTCGATCGAGCGCCTTCGATCCGGCTCCTGCGGATCGATGCCCATCGACCCGACCAACCCGTGTTGCTCTTGCCCGGATTCGACGCGGTCGCGTTCGAGCCCGCCTCGGGTGTCGTACCGGGCGCGCAGGCGACGTTTATGGTGCCTTTGGCACCGGGTGCCCGATGGGAAATGCGGACGGTCGTCACCCCACACCCGGCAGGAGAAACGGTCGATTCCGCGCTGTCCGAGGTCGGCGGTCGGGTGCTGACCGAGCGTGCGACGATCACGACCGACAACCCATTATTCGATCGTGTGCTGAAACGGAGCGACCTCGATCTGACCTCGCTGATGACGCACTTCCCCGAGGGCACGCTGCCGGCCGCCGGAATTCCCTGGTACGTCGCCCCGTTCGGCCGCGACAGTCTGATCGTCGGTCTCCAAACCTACCACCTCGCACCGGCGCGGGCGGCCGGGACCCTGCGCGTCCTTGCCGCCTTGCAGGGCGACAAGATCGACCGCAGGCGCGAGGAGGAGCCGGGCAAAATCCTCCACGAGATGCGCTACGGCGAAATGGCACGCTGCCACGAGATTCCGCACACACCGTACTACGGCACCGTCGACGCCACCCCGCTCTTCGTCTGGCTCTTCGCCGAAACGGTGGCCTGGACGGGGGACCACGGCCTCTATCATGACCTGCTTCCCAACGTACGCCGGGCGCTGGAGTGGATCGAGCGGTACGGCGACAAGGACGGCGACGGTTTCGTCGAATACCGGACCGACGCCCACGGTGTCGGTCACATCACCCATCAAGTCTGGAAGGACAGTTTCGATTCGCTCAATGAGCCGGACGGACGACCCATCACCGGGCTCATCGCCGGGATCGAGGTCCAGGGGTACGTCTACGCCGCGTACGCGCGACTCGCCGAAGTCGTCGCCTCCTACGGTGACACCGCCTGGGCGTCCGAGTTGCGCGGTAAGGCAGAGATGTTGCGGCGGCGGGTCGAGGACGCCTTCTGGCTGGATGCGGACGGCTACTATGCCCAGGCGCTCGACGGCGACAAACAACCGGTGCGAGCGATCAGCTCCAACCCGGGTCATCTGCTTGCCTGCGGTCTCCCGTCGCCGGAACGGGCGCAACGGATTGCCGCCCGACTCCGACAGCCGGATCTCGATTCCGGGTGGGGAATCCGCACCCTCAGCGCGAAAATGGCGACCTACAACCCGATGAGCTACCACAACGGCTCGGTTTGGCCCCACGACAACAGCTTGATCGGCGACGGGCTATACCGGTACGGGCATGCCAGCGCCGGGCACGCCATCGCCGAGGCGCTCTTTGCCGTCGCCCGCGCCTATTTCCTCGACCGCCTGCCCGAATTGTGTTGCGGTTTCGCACGCCAGGAAGGAACCGACGACGCCCCGGTGGCTTACCCGGTCAGTTGCAGCCCGCAGGCATGGGCGGCCGCGGCAATGCCGCTCCTCGTCCGCGCCATGCTCGGCTTGCGGGTCGAAATCGGCACCGGCCGCATTTCCGTCGCTCCGGCACTCCCGATCTGGCTGAACGAGATTACCATCCGCGACCTCCACGTCCGCGGGCGCCGTGGCTCGCTCGCGGTGCGTCGTGCCGGTGAGGGATACGACGTGATCGCGGACGGGCTCTTTGTCGCCGTCCGACGCGCGGACGATGGCGATGCGACGCCCGCGGTCAGATAAAGACGCCCGACCACAGACCGAGCAGGATCGCCGCGCATCCGCTGGCTTCGCTGAAAATCAACAGCGACGCGATCTCCGATTTCTGACCGTTGGGCACGTCATCTTCCCAGCCCCGAATCCGATAAGCGTAGCCCATGCTGAACACGGCGAGCCCGGTCAGGAGCATCGCCACGTCGCCCTTGAGGAGGGCGCCTCTCGTTTCCCCGTCCACCTGGCCGGCGCAGACCGCCCCGATGGTGACGCCGCAGAGCAGCATCCGGTGGATCCACCGCCGTTGCTACGGCCGGATCGGGCGCTCCACGTGCCACCGGTGGTATCGTTTGAATGCCCGCGAAAGCGCATTGCCCTCCGGCAACGACGGTGCGTACCCGATCCGCCTCCTTGACGATCGAGCGATCTTCGTGCACGACTTTGCCGCGCAGACGGGCGGACGGCTATCCCCCATTGGACCCGGAGAAGCAGTACGCGGCGCGAGCCAGGCGCGCGGTCCAGGCGCCACTGGGGTCTCTCGCGGACGCGTTCGGATCTCGGAGGTGGAGCAGGTGGGCGATCGATTCGGTTCGGACCAGATTCTGGGACGGGTGGACGAGGCGCTGGCGGTCTTTCCGGGTGTTCTTGGGTTCTATGCCAAGAACCTCTCGACGGGCGAGGAGGTCGGCCACCGCGCCGACGCGGTGATGCCGACCGCCAGCGTCATCAAGGTCGGGATCATGGCCGAGTTGTACCGGCAGGCGGAGGCGGGGGAGGTCGATCTCGGCCGCCGGCTCACCGTGCAGGCGTCGGACCACTACGGCGGCACCGGTGTCCTCAAGGAGTTCGAACCAGGTGTGCAACCGACGCTGACCGATCTCTGCCGGATGATGATCGTCGTCAGCGACAACGTCGCGACCGGGATGCTGGTTCGCCTCCTGGGCAAGGACCGGATCAACCGCTCGTTCGACGATTGGGGACTCTCGCAAACCGAGTTGGTCTGGAACATCAAGCTGGGCGACGACATCCGGCAATACGCCGTCTCGACACCGCGCGATCTCGGCCGGTTGATGGAGTTGATCGCGACCGACGGTTTCCTGACCCCGGCATCGACCGCGGCGATGCGCTATCACTTGAGCCGGCAGCAGCACCTGGAGCAGATTCCCCGCTATCTGCCGTACGACCAATACGCCACCGAGATCGGACGGGAGCAACCGGTTTCGGTGATGAACAAGATCGGCAACTACATGGGGATGCGCGCCGACGCGGCGATCGTCGCCGCGCCGGGCATCACCTTCGTCGTCGCGGCGATGAACGAGGGGAGCCCCGATTCCCATTTCCGCGTCGATCACGAGGGCAACGTGCTCAACGGTCGCGTCGGCCGGGCGGTGTTCGATGCCTGGGTACCGCCGGGTGCGGTCCCGGCCGAATGGTACTGACGAAAACGAACGGCCACGTTCGACGATGCGTCCGGTATGAACGCACGACCGCGAAGGAAACCACGATGCCCCACCGCTCACTCGCCCCGGATCTGATCCTCGTCAACGGCTGCATCCACACGATGGACGCCAACGACCTGACGGCGACCGCGATCGCCGTCAAGGACGGGCGCTTCGTCGCGGTCGGCGGCGACGACGAGGTCCGCGGACTCGCCGGCTTCGGCACCCTTACCGAGGACCTCGGCGGGGCGACCGTGGTTCCCGGTTTGATCGACGCGCACAACCACCTCTTGATGACGGGTCAGGTGCTCAACCAGATCCAGCTCTACGACTGCCGGACGCTCGACGCGATCCTGGACCGGGTCGCCGAACGGGCACGGCAAACGCCACCCGGCGAGTGGATTCTCGGTCGCGGCTGGGACGAGAGTCTGCTCGCGGAACGCCGCCATCCGACCCGCCACGACCTCGACCGCGTCGCTCCGAACCATCCGGTCGTCGTCCACCGCGTCTGGAACAAACTCGTCGCCAATACCGCTGCCCTCCGCGCCGCCGGAATCACGCGCGAGACACCCGATCCGCCCGCGAGCGTGCCCTATGCCGGGTCGTTCGAGCGCGACGGCGAGGGGGAGCCGACCGGACTCTTCCGCGACCGGGCGAAGGAGTTGATCCTCGACCACGTACCCGCGCCAAGGGACACAGACCTCATCGACGCGATCGAGACCGCATGCCGCGCCTACAACGCCGTCGGGCTGACCGGTGTCGCCGAGCCGGGGCTCTATCCGCGAGAAATCAAAGCGTTCCACCGGGCGAGGCGCGAAGGGCGACTCACCGTCCGTGTCGAGATGTTGATGGCGGGGTGGGGTTTTGGAGCCGCGGCAGAGGAGGGAGCGCTCAAAGACCGCTTTTCGGCCGTCGGGGTCGAGGGCGGTTTCGGCGACGACCTGCTCCGGCTCGAAGGGATCAAGTTCATGCCCGACGGCGGTGTCGGCGACCGGACGGCGCGGATGTTTGCGCCGTATCTGAACGAACCCGGCAATCGGGGCACCTGGGTCGTCGAACCGGAGCGCCTGACCGAGCTGATCCGTTGGGTCCACGACCTCGGTTGGTCGATCGACAGCCACACTTGCGGCGACGAAGCACAGGAGACGGTTGTTCGCGCCTACGCGGCGGCGCAGGCGGTAAATCCGAAACCCTGGCTCCGCCACCGCGTCCACCACGCCTATTTCCCGACCGCGGACACCCTCGGTTTGATGGCGACGCACAAGATCCCCGCCGTCGTCTCCAACCCGTTCATCGTCAACCTCGGCGAGAGTTTCGTCCTTTCCGTCGGAGAAGATCGCGCCGCTCGGGCGATGCCGATGCGGACCTACCTCGACGCCGGTATCCCGCTCGCCGGTTCGTCCGATTCGTCGGTCTCCGACTACAACCCGTGGGTCGGGATGTACGGCGCCGTGGCCCGCAGCACCGTCGCCGACCGGGTCCTCGGCGCCGAGGAGCGAATCTCGGCGCGCGAAGCCCTCCGGTCCTACACGATCGGCGGCGCGTATGCGACCGGTCTGGAGCGGATCAAAGGGTCGATCGAACCGGGCAAGCTGGCCGACCTGGTGATCCTGCCGCACGATCCGCTTGCAGTGTCTGCCGAAGCGTTGAGGGACACGAAGCCGGCAGCGACGATGGTGGGCGGGCGGTGGGTGTTCGACGTGCGGTGAAGCGTCAACTCTGCTTCTCTACAGGGGCGCCCCATCATTCGGCCACCCTTCACTCAACCGTAACCAGGGGTACACCCAGACGGACGGCGGTGTCACGTTGACGAACATCGATCGTCGCGATCGGGATACTCCGTCGTTGCGCCAACTCCACGTATGCCGCGTCGTAGACGGCGAGTTCATACTGCCTAGCAATTGCCACTACCGTCCCCCAGGCAGTGCTGAACATCGCATCGTCGATGCTAATCGGAAGATCAAGCAACTGCTGGAGCGATGCCGAAACCTGCGACGCGTTCGTTCGTTGCCGTCTCTCACCGACTAGCAATGCATTGGCAACCTCAAACGGCCAGATGACCGGCACGATCGCCGGTTCTTGGATCAATAGGTCGAGCACACCCTCGGTGAAGGTCGATCCTTCGTCCACGAAACACCATGCCACCGTCATCGACGCGTCAAGGACGAATGCCACTACATCCGGCCTTCTTCTCGCATTTCTCGAATAGATAGCCCATCGAGCGTCATCTTTTCACGCTTCCGAAATGCACGCAAGGCTTCGACAGCGTCCTTTGGATCGGGACGTTGACGGTCGGAAAGCGGTCTCAATTGCGGTGGACGCAGTTCCGCAATCGGTTCTCCCTGTTTCGTAATCGTGATCGATTCACCCTTGGACACTTCCTCGAGGATCTTCGACCAATTTGCTCTGGCTTCTTTGGCCGTCATGGTGCGCATCGTCGTCTCCAGAAGGGCACGACCAAATCCGTGACGAAGTCTAA
Source organism: Thermomicrobiales bacterium (assembly GCA_036558305.1). Taxonomy (GTDB): domain Bacteria; phylum Chloroflexota; class Chloroflexia; order Thermomicrobiales; family UBA6265; genus DATBFX01. The sequence continues at coordinate 12,607 of DATBFX010000099.1, forward strand.
TCAACCTAATGCTCGAACACGAGGTCAGACGATTGGCTGTGCTTCCTTAAGTCTTGGCGGGTCAAGCCGAAGCTCGCCGATCAGCGCCCCCAACCGCCTTACCCCCTCCTCGATCCGCGGCGTGGGGACGCTCGAAAAGCATAGGCGCAACTGGTTCGCACCGGCGCCATCGGCATAGAAGTGGTCGCCGGCGACGAAGGCGACTCCTGCGGCGGTGGCCGCCTGAATGAGGTCCCGTGCGTCGAATCCGGCACTGAGGCGACACCAGAGGTAGAGGCCCCCGGAGGCGGCGCGGTAAGTGAGCGCGCCGGGGGCGACGTGCCGGCGGAGTGCCGAGAGCATCGCCTGGTGTCGGCGGGCCGAACGACAGGTCACGGTACGGTTCGTCTTCGACCACCGGCAACCGATAGCGCGTCGTCAGATCCAGAAGATCGAGACGAAGTGAACCCGGCCGGGTAAAACCGGTCGGGTTTTGGAACGTCGTGGTCGCGTACAGGAGTTTCTTCGGGCGGTACCGGAGCAGGAGATCCTCCAAGGCAAGACGCATAATGGACCCTTCTGCGGTGATCTTGAACCGATCATGAGAGAGGAAGGAACGGATGGCTCAGACACTCAAGGAGGTGGACGGTCGAAACGCCGCGTCGCTCGCCCGGCTTCGCGCGCTGACCGATCGGCTGACCGACGAGGAACTTGCTCGTCCGCTCGGTAATGGCTGGACCGCCGCCGCGGAGATCGCCCACCTCGCTTTTTTTGACCGGCGGGCTTCGATCCTCGTCGACAAATGGGCACGCGACGGCGTTTCGGCATCGGGGTTGGACGTCGACGTCGTCAACGATGCCATGTTGCCCCAATGGCTGATCCTCCCGCCCCGGGACGCGGTGAACGACGCGCTCGCCGCGGGTGAGGAGGTCAACGCGAAGATCGCGGCGCTGTCGGATGAGTTTGCCGTTGCCCTCAAGGAGAGTCGGGAAATCCGGCTCGATCGCTCGCGCCACCGGACCGATCACCTCGACGAGTTGGACCGCATCTTCTCGTGAGCGGGAGGCGGTGCGACGGTCGTGAGGTCCGACGCGGCTTCGTGGCGATGCTGCCGCTCTGGCTCGGCGTGGTCCCGTTCGCCCTCGCCTTTGCGATCTTGGCGCGTACGAGCGGCTTTTCGACCTTCGAGACGGAAGCGCTCAGCATCCTCGTTTTCGCCGGGAGCGCCCAACTCGCCTTCGTCGGTCTGGCCAGGGATGGAGCGGGCGGCGCAGCGATCCTGGTGGCGGTGGTTCTGCTCAACCTGCGGCACGTCCTCTACGGACTGTCGCTGAACGCCCATCTTCCCCCGCGGACACGACCGCCGCGACAGATCCTCGCCGCCGGGATGACCGACGAGTCGTACGGGCTGACGATCCGCGCCCACCTGAGCGGACGCGGCAGCGACGGCTTCTTTTTCGGTGCCAACCTGAGTCTGCTGGTCGGCTTCACGATCGCGACGCTGATCGGCGCCCTCGTTGGATCGCGGCTGCGGGCGCCCGACCGACTCGGTCTCGATATGGTCTTTCCGCTTTCGTTTCTGGCCTTGCTCTTGCCGCTTCTCCGGACTCGCGTTGACCTGACGATCGCGCTCGTCTCCGGCGGATTGGCGTTGGCGATGAGTCGGTCTCCCTGGGCGGCGGGATTGCCATCCTCGCCAGCACGATCGCCGGTGCCGGTCTCGGCGTCGTGCTCGATCACCGGTCAAAAGCCGCCTGACACCTCGTGCCCTGATGGAAAGCCGCTACCTGCCGCTGATCGCGGTCGCCGCATTGATCACCTACGGTACACGCATCGCCGGGTTCGCACTCGGAGATCGCACGGTTCCGCCGGTGGCCAGGCGCTTCTTTGCCTACGTGCCCGTTGCCGCCTTCGCGGCACTCGTAGCCCCCGGACTTGGTCGTTCCGACCATGACCTGGGCCCACGGTTGGCTGCCGTCGCCGTGGCCGCATGTGTCGTGCTCCGCTTTCCCCGTCTGTGGGCCTATATCGGCGTCGGAATGGCCGTGTACTGGTTCACGAGGTGGGTCACCTAGTCTCCGTGCGCGCAATTCCGAGGAATGCGCCGACGTTCTGTTTCTGAGACACTACGGCGATGGATGCCGTTCGCGCCTACGGTCGGCGCACCTTTGCGTCCCTCTCCATCCGAAACTACCGTCTCTATGCCATCGGGCAGGGGCTCTCGGCGTGCGGCTCGTGGATGCAATCCGTCGCCCAGGGCTTGCTCGTCCTACGCCTGACGGGATCGGGGACCGCGCTCGGGCTCGTGATCGCGTTGCAGGCCCTGCCCGTTCTCATCCTCGGGCCGTGGGGTGGCGTCGTCGCCGATCGCTTCCCCAAACGCAACATCCTCTTTGCCACCCAGACCGCCGGCGCGATCCTCGGCATCACCCTCGGGATACTCGTGATCGGCGATTGGATTCGGTTGTGGATGGTCTACGCGATGGGAATGCTCCTCGGGTTCATCCGCGTTTTCGACCAGCCCGCCCAGCAGACGTTCGTGCGGGAAATGGTCGGCACGAAGTACCTGGCCAACGCGATTTCGCTCACCGCGACCCAAGGGAACATGGCGCGCGTGATCGGGCCGTCGATCGCCGGCATCCTGGTGGCGACGGTCGGCCTCGGCACCTGCTTCATCGTCGACGGACTCTCGTACGTCGTGGTGATCGCCGTCCTGTCGCTGATGCGGACGAGCGAACTGCACCGCGCGCCGCAGGTTTCGCGCGCGAAGGGTCAACTCGTCGAGGGCTTTCGCTACGTCCTCTCCTCGCCCGTCCTGTCGAATCTCCTCTTGATGCTGGCCATCGTCGGCATGCTCACCTACGAGTTCTCGGTGATTCTGCCCCTCTTGTCGGAGTTCACGTTCGACGCCGGTAGCAGCGGCTATGCCGCGCTGACGGCGGCGATGGGCGCGGGCTCGGTCGTCGGCGGCCTCTACACCGCGAGCCGCCGCTACAGCACGCCGCGCAAACTGGCGACCGCAGCGGTCTGTTTCGGGTCGTCCGTGCTCCTGGTCGCCGCGGCGCCGACGCTCGCGTTTGCGGTGGCGGCGATGCTGGTCGTCGGTTTCTTCTCCATCAACTTCACGTCGCTGGGAAACGTTGCCTTGCAACTCGAAGCGCGTCCCGACATGCAAGGCAGGGTGATGGCGCTCTACACGGTGGCGTTTCTCGGCACGACGCCGATCGGCGGCCCGCTTCAGGGTTGGATCGGCGAGCACGCGGGGGCGCGGGTGTCCCTGGTGGTCGGGGGATCGGCGGCACTCTTCGCGGCAGGACTCGGTCTCGCCGCCGCACGGCGGGCGGACCGGGCGAAGGCATCGCAAACGGAGCAGAGTCTGGCCTTGCAACCGCCCCCGCCGGCGGGACGTGGCTGAGTCCGAAGCGACGCCGCCTCCGCAACGTATCGACGGTTACATCCCCATGATGTTGTAGCCGTTGTCGACGAACACCGTCTCGCCGGTCACCGCGGTCGAGAGGTCGCACGCCAGGAAGACGGCCAGTCCGGCGACGTGGCTCGCGTTGAACTCCTCTTTGATCGGCGCCCGTTCGGTCAGGTATTTGTGCATGTCCATGAAACCGGGGATGCCGCGCGCCGCCGCGGATTTGATCGGTCCGGCCGAGATCGCGTTGACCCGGATCCGCTGCTCGCCGAGGTCGGCCGCCAGATAGCGGACCGTCGCTTCGAGGGAAGCCTTGGCAACGCCCATGACGTTGTAGCGCGGAAAGGCACGGTCGGCGCCGAGGTAGGTCATCGTGATGATGCTGCCGCCGTCGGACATCAGCGGCACGACGCGTTGGGCGGCGGCGATCAGCGAATAGACGCTGACGCTGTGGGCGATCTTGAAGCCCTCCCGCGTCGTCTCCAAGAACCGGCCCTTCAATTCGCCGACCGGGGCGAAGGCGATGCTGTGGACGAGGGAATCGACGCGACCGAAGTCCGCTTTGAGCGCATCGCCGAAGGCGTCGAGACTCTCGTCCGACTCCACGTCGGCTTGATAGGCGCTGCTGCCGGGATGCTCGGCGACGAAAGCTTCGACGTCGCGCTTCGACCGCTCGTCGAGGTAGCTGATTCCGACCCGCGCCCCCTGATCGGCCATCGCCGCGGCGATCGCCCATCCGATACTCCACTTGTTGAGGACACCCATCACGACGCAGTTCTTGCCCGCGAGCAATCCGGTCCCTTGTGCCGCCACGCCCATTCCTCCCCCGTTTCGGCCATCGCCGGATGACCGAGCACGCTCATTTGGTGCATGATACCCAGACAAACCTGACGCGACGACATTGGAGTGGAGGCGGCGTGAGCAATCTAAACGGTCGGGTGGTTCCGATCTTCGACGGGCACAACGACACGGTTTTGAGTCTGCGGACCACGGGGCGGTCGTTTTTCGACCGAAGCGAAATGGGACACGTCGACCTCCCCCGCGCGAAGTCGGGCGGGATGGCCGGCGGGTTCTTCGCCGTCTGGGTCCCCGATCCGGGGCTGGCTCCGCCACCGGGAGAACAACCCGATCCCGATGTCTCCGCCTATGCGGACCCGACCAAGATGCCACCCCAGATGGCGACCGACTATGCCCAGCACTACGTCCTGAGCTCGCTGGCGACCTTGATCCGGCAGGCCGAAGCGTCCAGCGGCGAGATCGAGATCGTGACGACCGCCGCCGATCTCCGCCGCTGCGTCGAAAACGAGACCTTTGCCGTCGAACTCCACCTTGAAGGGGCCGAGCCGATCGATCCCGGTCTCGACGCCCTGGAGGTCTTCGCGCGGGCCGGGGTGCGCTCGGTCGGGATCGTCTGGTCGCGATCGAACGCGTTCGGGCACGGGGTGCCGTTCCAGTTCGATCACTCGCCCGATACCGGTCCGGGGCTGACCGACGCCGGCAAAGAGCTGGTTCGCGCCTGCAACCGGCTCGGCGTCCTGGTCGACGTCTCCCACCTGAACGAGGCCGGTTTTTGGGACGTCGCGCGCGTCAGCGAGGACCCGATCGTCGCCACCCATTCCGGCGTACATGCCCTCAGCCCATCGACGCGCAACCTGACCGACAAGCAACTCGATGCGATCCGCGAGTCCGAGGGGATCGTCGGCGTCAACTTCCACGTCGGTTTCCTCCGGCCCGACGGGGAGGAGTTGCCCGCGGAAACGACGGTCGCCAACATTTCCGACCACGTCGACTACCTGGCAGAGCGAATCGGCATCGACAAGGTCGCGCTCGGTTCCGATTTCGACGGCGCGACGATGCCGGCCGACTTGCGCGACGCCGCCGGTCTGCCGCTCCTCATGACAGATCTCCGTAGCCGCGGTTACGACGACGACGCGCTACGGAAGATCGGCTACGAGAACTGGCTGCGCGTTTTCGAGAAGACCTGGGGCGAGTAGGACCGACCTCACGGCCCCGGAGACGGAGCGGATGCTGCACATCACCAACGGGGACAGTGCGGCCGGGGGGATCGTGGCGAGCGGTCTGGACGGAATCATCCTGCCTTGGCGCGACGTGCTCCACGAGGGACCGATTCCGTCGGCGCTGAGCCTCGACGAACTCCGGGACGTCCGCGCACGGTTCATTGCGAGTCGCGGTTGGGGCCAATACGAGCAACTGCGTGCCGATTTCCGGCGGCGTGACGAAATCGTGACCGGTTTTCGGGAGCATGAGGAGGTCGTGCTCTGGTTCGAACACGATCTCTACGACCAACTCCAACTCCTCCAGGTACTCGATCGGTTCGCCGGGCAGCGGTTGGGTTCGACCCGGTTGTCGATGATCTGCATCGGTGCCTTCCCCGGTGTGCTCCCGTTTTACGGTCTCGGTCAGTTGAGCGGGGAGCAGATGTCTTCGCTCTTTCCTCAGCGCCAAAGGGTGACCGCCACGCAGCTTGACCTCGCGCGAACCGCCTGGGATGCGGTGCGGTCGTCCGATCCCACCGCAGTCGAGCGGGTCCTCGCCGGCGATACGCACGACTTGCCGTTCCTGCACGGTGCGCTCACCCGTTACCTTGAGGAGTTTCCGTCTCGGCGCGAAGGATTATCGCGGACCGAACGGCAGACGCTCGAGGTGATCGGAGAGGGATCCCGCACGGCGGGCGAGCTATTCCGCGACGTCTTCGACCGTGAGGAGCGCCCGTTCATGGGCGACGAGCAGTACTGGAGTCGGCTTCACACGCTGACGGTTGGCCCTTACCCGTTGCTTGCGCCGCTCGCGCCGACGGCGCTCGCCATTCCCGAACCTGATCGCGACCCGACACCGTTCGCCGGGCAGTCGTTCGCGATCACCGATGATGGACGCAAGGTTGTCTCGGGCGAGGCCGACCACGTGTCCCTCAACGGCATCGACCGCTGGATCGGCGGTGTCCATCTCCGCGGACGGACCGTTCCGTGGCGGTGGGACGCCTCCGCCGCACCGGCTCGACTGCGTCGGGTGGCATGACCGATGCGGGGACACCGCCTCTCGTACGTCGAGCGGCAACTCCCGACTCGCCCTCGCCGGTCCGTTCCGTCGACAAGGAGGTCAGCCGGTGGCGATGGCACGTAGGCAATGGCTCAGAAGCCTTGGCATCACCCTGGTGATCCTCGGGTGGGTCGGTGCCGGTGGGGTGGCCGCGCAGGAGGGCAGTCCGGTCGCCAGCCCGGCACCGGCGGCGTCCACGGACTGGTCGACCTATCACCGCGACAACGCCCGCACCGGCTACGTTCCCGGTCTGCCCGATCCCCAGCACCTCGACCGTGCCTGGAGCACCGAACTCGACGGTGCCGTCTACGCCGAGCCCCTGGTTGTCGGCGACCGGGTCCTCGTCGCGACCGAAGGGGATACGCTCTACTCACTCGATGCGGCGACGGGACAGGTGCAATGGCACACCAACTTCGGGTCGCCGGTGCCGTCGTCGGAGTTGCCGTGCGGCAACATCGATCCCCTGGGCATCACCGGGACGCCGGTCTACGACCCGGCCACCGGTCTGGTCTTCGCCGTGGCCGAAGTGCAGGGCGACGCCGGCCCCTCCCACCTCCTGGTCGGGCTCGACGCCGCAACCGGCGAGGTCCGGGTTCGGCGGTCGGCCGATCCGCCGGGGTTCGCCCCGCTTGCCCACCAACAACGAGCGGCGCTCGCGCTCTCGCGGGGGATGGTCTACGTCGCCTACGGCGGTCTCTTTGGCGACTGCGGCGACTATCTTGGGACGGTGGTGGCCGCGCGCACGGACGGGCAAGGTGACCTGCTGATGTTCCAGGTTCCAACCACCCGCGAGGGCGGCATCTGGGCACCGCCGGGGCCGGTCATCGACGCCGCCGGCGATCTCTTCGTCTCGGTCGGCAACGGGGAAGCGACCGGGGGCGACTGGGATCACAGCGACTCGGTGCTCCGCCTCTCGCCGAACCTGGAACTGAAGGACGGTTTCGCCCCGGAGGAGTGGGCCGAGGACAACGCTTCCGATGCCGATCTGGGGTCGCTGGCGCCGGTGCTCCTGCCCGACGGCTCGATCTTCATCGCCGGCAAGTCCGGTACGGGATACCTCCTCGACAGCAACGCCCTCGGCGGCGTCGGCGGTCAAACCACCGCGGCACCGGTCTGCCGGGCCTTCGGCGGCGCCGCCGTCGTCGATTCGCGCATCTTTCTTCCCTGCACCGACGGACTGCGCGAAATCGCAGTCGGGCCGGGCGCCGCGTTCGCGCTGGGTTGGCAGGCGCAGGACGGGGCGAACGGCTCACCCGTCGTCGGCGGCAACACCGTCTACGCCACCGGTTCGGGCGGGACACTCTACGCCCTCAACCTCGACGACGGCAGCGTCCGGGCGAAGGTCGACGTGGGCGAGACCTCGCGATTCGCGACACCGACCCTGGCCGGTGGCCGGATCTTCCTCGGCACGATGACGGGTGTGGTCGCGGTGGTCGGCTCGTGACGCGGTCGAAGCCCGCTGCTCAATAGACGATCAGGCTGCGGATATCGTAGCCCTGCAACAACCCTCGCCCGTTCAGGAATCCCAACTCCGCCAGCACGCTGATCCCGGCGACCTCGGCCCCGAGCCGTTCGACCAGATTGACCGCCGCGCGGACCGTGCCGCCGGTGGCCAGCAGATCGTCCACGATCAGGACGCGTTCGCCGGGGCGGATGGCATCGCTGTGGACCTCCACGGTGTTGCTTCCGTATTCCAGCGCGTACTCCTCGCGGAGGGTGGCGGCGGGGAGTCGCCCGACCTTGCGGACCGGCACCAGCCCGGCACCGAGTTGGTAGGCAACCGGCGCGCCGAGGATGAACCCGCGGCTCTCGATCGCGACAACGATCGAGACACCCGCGAAGGGCACGGCCATCGCGTCGACGGCCGCGCGGAACGACGGGGCGTCGGCGAGCAGCGGCGTGATGTCCCGGAAGAGGATGCCCGGTTGGGGAAAGTCCGGGATGTCGCGCACCTTGGCGCGAAGGGCTTCGACGTCGACCTGCTGCACCGCTTCGCTCACGATCTTCCTCCGCCTTGCACGACCCCTGCAATACCACGCCCGGACCGCGGCGAGTTTAGCCCACCGAGCGTCGTGCGGTCCGCACCGGCTGATGTGCCTCCTTCGTTTTGCTCCGCCGTTGGAGCAGGTAATCGCGTAGGTGTTTCGACGGATGACCTCGAAAGCGGCGACGGCCAGGATGTCGCTGTACCCGGCGAGTGACCACGGGTAAGGACGTAATGGCGGACTACGTAGGGCAGGTTGCCGGGGATAAGGAAAAGCGGCCTGGCAAGAGGAGACTCGATACCTAATGGACGGCGAGACGACGTGCGTCACACCGGATTTCGAAACGCCCAAAGTCGAGATCAAGAAGAGAAGGCGGTCACGGCGGCGAATCCGCCTGTCGTTCCTGCCGGCGCGGAATGCACGGCGCGGTTGGCAAGCGCGGCTGGTGTCGGTCGCCGTGCTGCTGTCGATCCTGGCCGGCATGATCTCGCCGGTCGCCGCCGCGCCGAGGCGACCCGTCGCGTCCAGTCACCCCACGGCCAACGCGCCGGCATCCGGGGCAAAGATCGCCTCAGGTGCGGACTCTCGCCGTGCCAGTGCGCCCTCGCGCGCACCGTCCGCGGCCGGCAGCCCGGTGCCATGCGACAGTCTTTCTCCCAATCCTTCCCGCTTCAAAGGCACGGGACTCGTCGACTGCCTGCAGTACTCCAACCAGCACCTGAACGGTGCCGACTACTCGCTCTATTACCCGGTTGAATGGGAGCCAAACGGCGGCTGGGGTTACGGCTACCTCGATCCGGCGCAAGAGGCGATCGAGCAGTCGGTCAAGACCTTCAGCCAGTACGGCACGATGGGAAACGTCGTCGTCGTCTTTTCGCTGCTCGATCTGGACCACGGGACGGACTACGCCAACAGTCAGGTCCAAGAACTTCTGACCACCCAGGCGTGCACGGTGGTGATCTTCACCCTGATGGCCGAATTGTCGTTCGACTCCTTTCGTCAGGTCCTCGCCCACGAGATCTTCCATTGTTTCGAATACTGGAACCTGCCGGAGCAGTTCGACCTGAGCAATAGGAAGTGGTGGGTCGAAGGGCTGGCCGAGTATTTCAGCAACGTCGCCTATCCCTCGGTGAACTTCGAATGGACCCGGATGGCCGCCTTCGACAATGGGTCGGAGGATGTGCCGCTGACCCAGATGTCGTACGAGGCCTGCGTCTTCTGGCAGTTTCTCGGCAACGAGATCGGCAACGACGGCACCCTTCTCTTGCTCCACGCACTGCCGACGTCCGGCGGCGAGCGCGAACAGCAACAGGCACTCCGCGACTATCCCGGTTTCGCCGATCTCTACCAGCGGTTCGCCGAGCAGTATGTGGACAAGACGATCGCCGACACCGGCGGCGGGATGATCCCGATCAATCCCCAGATCTACTCGTCGGACAAGATCGTCCGCGGGAGCGGTCGGATCGAATTCGAGCCCGATCCGTTCACGATCGGCCGCTTCTCCTGGAAATTCGCCCCCGATCCCAAGATCGTGATCGAGGTCGTCCACGGCACTCTCAAATACGGCGCGCGGAGTACGTCCGCGCCCGGTACCTGGGCCGAGATGCGGAAAACGGTTGATTGCGACGACCCGCGGGAGTGGACGACCGCCGTGACCAGTCTCGCGATCGCCCCCGAGAAGGATGCCAAAATCGTCTTCAACTTCAACGGGTTCGAATCCGACTGCAAAGACAACGTCTGCGGCACCCCATCCGCCTCGACCCCGACCACCGACGGTGGCGCCGCGACGGTCGACGATAGCTGCGAAGCGGACGTCACCGACACCTGCCTGATCGGGACCTGGGCGGCGACCGACGTCGAAGCCTCCTTCGTCGATGCCTACGCCGTCGTCAATCCCGCCATCGACCTGAACTACAGCGGCATCGACGGTTCGTTGACCTACACATTCGGCGAAACCAACGTCACGGTCTCCGCCGACGAGTTCGTCATCAAAGCCGGTGCCACCATCGCGGGGACGAACGCCGACATCGAGATCGGCATCGACGGCTCCACCAGCGCCCCCTACCACGTCAACGCCGGCGGTCTCTCCGGCGAGGCCGAGATGGTACCGAACGACTTCACGATGACCGCGACCGTCCTTCTCGACGGTGAGGAGGTCTACTCCGACGACATCGGCGATTTCTTACTCCTCGTCGGTGGGTCCTTCGACTATTCGTGCCAGGGGAACTCCCTCAAACTCGCGTTGATCATGCCCGACGGTCGCGGTCTGCCGCCGATGACCCTCGAGCGCCAACCGTAGCGTCTGGTTGTTGTCGTAGGTCGGGTCCGGCGAACGCGGAATGGTTGCGATCGCCGGACCCGGACGAGTAATGGAAACGGAGTAGACGATGTTCGAGATTGGTCGTGGAGTAGCCAGGGGATTGCGCGTCGGCATCATCGGCGGTTCGATCGCCGGGTGCGCGATGGCGATCGAGTTGTCGCGGGCCGGCTGCGACGTGACGGTGCTGGAACGCAGCGGCGAAGAGTTGAAGGAACGCGGCGCCGGCATCGGCATGCCACCCTCCGTTTACGAGATGCTGGTCGGGCGCGACCTGATCGACGCGGGGACACCCGGCATCCGCATCCGAACCGCCGTCCGTCTCTGCCGGACCCAGGAGCACGAGCGCTTCGGGTACGTCGCCTGGGAACAACCTGCCAACCTCGTCGCCCTCAACTGGGGCAATCTCTACCGCAACCTTCGCCTGCGGGTACCGGAGGGCGCCTACCGAACCAGACAGCAGGTGGTCGCGCTGGACCGCCCTGACGCCGAGACGGTCGTAGTCGGGCTCGCCGGCGGTCGCCGGTTGGAATTCGATCTGGTCGTCTGCGCCGACGGCTACCGGTCGTTCGGCCGGCAGACGCTCTTCCCGCAAAGTAGCGTCGAGTATGCCGGCTACGTGCTCTGGCGTGGTCTCTTGCCCGAGCGCGAGATCGCGGATGCGGCACCGCTCGAAGGGGTGATCGTCACGCCGGGGTACCGGGGCGGACACGGGATCTTCATCTTCGTCGCCGGTCCAGACGGATCGGTCGAACCCGGACGCCGGCTCGTCAACTGGGCCATCTACCTCCAGGTTCCCCAGGCGGAGTACGCGGCGTTCTTCACCGACGCGGCCGGCGCCTTTCGCGACGGAACGCTCGCACCCAACGCAATACCGATCGGCACCGAACTCTCGCTCAAGCGCCTGGCCCGAGAAATGCTGCCGGACTACTACGCCGAGATCACCAACCTGAGCACCGGCACCTTTGTCCATGCGGTCTTCGATTGCCTGGTTCCTGCCTATGCGGACGGCCGGATCTGCCTCACCGGCGACGCGGCGGCGACGGCGCGCCCACACGCCGCGAGCGGCGCCCTCAAGGCGATCACCAACGCGGTGGCCCTCGGCGAGGCGCTGCGCCGACACGATGCGCTCGACGCCGCCCTGGCCGAATGGGACGACGAGCAGACCGCGGCCGGCAACGCCTCGGTCCAACTCGCGCGACAACTCGGGCGAGCGTTCGTCACGGAATCCGAAGATTGGTCGCGGTGGGACGGGGCGACCATGAAGCAGTGGTTCGATTCGGTCATCACGGGTCGGCACGAGATTTTCGCCACCGAACCGCGTCAGGCGGCAGCCGAGCCGGTTTCGCTCGCGCCGCAGGAAGGGGACCAGGCCGCCTGAGGCGACCGCCCGTTGGCATCCATCGCCTCGCCCGGCAGAGCTGCCTGGCGAGGCACTACGGGATGCGGTGCGCCCAGATCGAATCGGGAAACCGGTCGAGCAGTTCCTGCCAGATGGCGTACATCTGGTCGTTCGATCGCGTTTTCAGGTACGTCGCGATCCCCCGCCGGTAGATCGCCTCGGGTGCGGACGGCGCGGCCGGGTCGCGCTCCGTCACCGCGGCGAGCAACCCGATCGCCCGGTCGTACTCGCCCCATCGCAACCGGACGTTCGCTTCGCCGATGTCGAGCAGGTCGAGGAAGTCAGATGGCGGCAAGAAATTGAGCGAGCGATAGTGGACCGTGCCGCGCCGGTCGGCGAAGAGCAGCGTCGGCGTCCAGATCACGTTGAGCGG
>DATBFX010000100.1:0-4109 GCA_036558305.1 Thermomicrobiales bacterium
TTTTCCGCTCGTCCAGGGGATCGTCCTCGTCGGGGCGGTCACCTACGTCGTGCTCAATCTTCTGGTCGACCTGAGCTATTCGTTCCTCGACCCACGGATTCACTACGCCTGAGTCGTTAGTCGTTAGTCGTTAGTCGTTAGAGAGACGGACAGACGGACAGACGGACAGACGGACAGACGGACAGACGGACAGACGGACAGACGGGGTGCCCTCTGGGCCAGCGGACAGACGACGGGGCGATGGCGATGAGTGAGCAGGCGACGCACCTCTTTCTGTCGGGGGCGGAGATGGAGCCGACGGCGGTGCGAACCGCGTATCCCGGCGCCCGGTTCGTCGCGCGGGCTCGCATCGCCGCGGACGGGGCAACCGTGGCCCCGGCGTTCGCGGCCCATCTCGACGGCGAAGTCTGGGGGATCGTGATCCGCGTCCCGGACCCGATTGCCGCCGCCCACCGTACCGCAACCACCGACGACGGGCGATCCATCGAGGCGGCATTGGCCGGCGACACCCTGATCGACGGCGACCCGAACGACGCCCTCGCCGCGGCCCGCTATTGGGAACTTCCTCCCCCCTACGTCGCCCGCCTGAAAGCGGCCCTCTCGGCAACCGACGAGGACCCCAGCGACGGGAATTAGACCGCCGTGCGCGCCCTCCGAGTCATCCCGACCCACGATCGTCATTCCGAGCTTGCCGAGGAATCTCCCGGAGCGCAGCGGAGGCGTCGGTCCTGTGGGTGCGATTCCTCTGGCGGAGAGAGATTCCTCGGCAAGCTCGGAATGACGATCGGGTGCGCGGCAATCCTCGCCGCACTCCTCTCCCTGACCTTGCCAAGCACTGGCTCCGCCCATCCGGCCGACCGCCTCAAACAGCACCTCGTCGTCGGGTTGGGACCATCCAGTGCCCAACTCTCCTTCGCGATCGGCGGCGGTATCCTCGCCAACGAGCTGGTCCTGGCCGATCTCGATCCCAACGGCGACGGCACCGTCGACCCCGCCGAGCGGAGCGCCTGGATCGCCGGCGTCCTCGGCGATCTCCGCGTCACGCTCGACGGCCGCGACGTTCCCCTCGACCCCGCCGCCGTTTCGACCCAACTCCCCAAACTCGACGACTTCCACCTCGGTCTCAGCCCTCTCGTTCTCATCCTCACCGTCCCCATCCCCGCGACCGACGGCAAAGCCGACCACCGCCTGATCGTTCGCGACGACTACCACCTCGACCGCACCGACTACCTGCTCGACGTCCAGACCGCTTCCGGCGCCGAGGTCGTCGACCAGAGTTGGCCGGGCCGGACCGTCCGCATTGCCTTCGCCGCCGATCCGGCGCTGGCTGTGGCCGGCGCCGACGACTCGGTCCCCGACGCCGCCAGGGTCTGGGGCAAGGGCGGCGTCATCGGCAAGGCCAAGACCATCCTCGAACGCCCCAAATCTCCCGCCTTGCTCGTCACCCTGATCGCCGTCTTCGCCCTCATGGGCGCCCTCCACGCCCTCCAACCCGGTCACGGCAAAACCCTCGTCGCCGCCTACCTCGTCGCCACCAAAGGCACCCCGCGCGACGCCCTCGCCCTCGCCGGCATCGTCACCTTCACCCACACCATCAGCGTCTTCGCCCTCGGTCTCGCCACCCTCGCCGCCAGCCGCCTCTTCCTCCCCGCCCACGTCATCCCCGTCATGGGCGTCCTCAGCGGTCTCCTGGTCGCGGGGATGGGACTGACCATGCTCCTGCGAGCCCTCACCCCCATCCCCTCTCCCTTCCGAGGGAGAGGGGAGCGCTCCACAACCGAAGGTGGCGAATTTCGAGGCAACCGCTCCCGTCGACCGTGTTCCCCCTCTCCCTCGGAAGGGAGAGGGGGCCAGGGGGTGAGGGCCCACCACCACCTCTCCGACGACGAGCACGCCCGCCTCCACCTGGAAGATGCCCTCGCCGCGCGGCGGCCGGGTGTGGAGCGGCGCGGGCTGATCGCCCTCGGCGTCTCCGGCGGGCTGGCGCCGTGCCCCGATGCGCTGGCGATCTTGCTGCTGGCGATCGGCATCAACCAGGCCGGCTTCGGCATGGTCGCCATCCTCTCCTTCAGTTTGGGGCTCGCCGGCGTCCTCGTCGCCTTCGGTTTGGCGATCGCGCTGGCCGGACCGTTCTGGACGCGGGCGCGGCAGGCGGCCGCCGCACGCGGCGGGCTCGGCCCCCGCTTGAATGCGACGTTTGGCCGGCTCGTCGCCGTCAGCCCCCTGATCAGCGCGGTCGTGGTGCTCCTGCTCGGACTGGCGATGATTTGGCGCGCCGGCGTCGCCGTCTGAACTTGCGCCAGGACCGGATCGGTATGCATGGCGACGGTCCCGGCCGGTGGCACCCGAACGGCCCGAACTGACCCGCACGAATGGGGCAGGCCGGGGCTGGCGTCCGCGCGGACCCGTTGCTATCCTGGGGCCGTGCAGGGCGGTTGCGCGAGCCGTTGGCGTGTCCCGGGGACATCGCGCGCCGTCGGGGAAGGGGACTTCGATGCAGCGTACGATCGTCGTCATGCGGCTCTTCGCGACCCTCGGGCTGTCGCTCTGGCTGGTCGGCGCGGCGTCGTTCCACGCGGCGGCGCAGGGCAACGAAACCGGCAACGGAACCGGAACCGAGCAGACGGACGACGGCAACGCAACCGGCAACTCCACCGGCGACTCGGGCGAAGAACCGACGGAATCCCCTCCCGCCACCGGCACCCTGACCGTCCACGCCTACGTCTGCACCACCGGCGGCGACCCCGGCACCGGCGCCATCTTCGCCGAAGGCGACTTCTCCCCCGACGGCAGTTGCACCGACAGCACCGCCACCATCACCATCGACGGCGGCGACCCCGTCGAGGTTGACGGCAGCGCCGACTTCCCCCTCGACGCAGGCACCCACTCGCTCGCCGACACCACCGGTGCCACGCTCGACGTCGACCTCGCAGCCGACGCCACGACCACCGTCTCCGTCGTCGCCTACGCCGCGCCCAAGGAAGAACCGACCCCGACCGGCGAACCGCAGTCCGCCGAAGCGCCCGCGTCGACGACGATCCATCTGATCAAGCACGACTGCGCTCCCTCGATCCAAACGGCCGACGACTTCGCCGCCCTCACCGCCGACGACAAGTGGACGGTGTGCCCGGTGATCACCCTCGACGGCAACGACGGACCGAACGGCGCGATCGGCGGCGGTCACGCTTCCTTCGATTTCTCCTTCGCCGTCGACGGCGGTGATTCGCAAACGCTGGTTGGGAATGCAACGTTCACCCCGGCGCAGATGTGCGAAAGCGACGCCGCGATCGGCAAGGACGTCGACGGCGATGGGGAGCAGAACACCTGCTTCGACGCTTCCGATTACGCCGTGACCATTCAGGGGGGACCGGTGACGGTCTCCGAGACCACCGTTCCCGACAGCCACCGCTTCGGCGCCGTCGAACTGCCGGATGCGAACGACGCGGCGGCGTTGGATCCGAACAGCGTCGACGTCGCGGTGGGGCAATTCGTCGTCGATCCCACGCTCGACACGTCGGGCGATGGCAGCCTCGTCGTCCACGTCTACAACTTCTCGCCGCCGCGGGTCACCATCGTCGTCCACGACTGTCCCGACTCGGTCAAGAACGCCGGCGACTTTGCCGACCTCGGCGACTTCCCGGCGAAACTCAAGGGCTGCCCGGTCGTCACACGCAACGACGATGACGGCCCGATCGACGGTGCCGACGGTGCCCACGCCGACGTCCGCGTCACGGTTACCGACTCCGATGCTACGGAGCACGTGATCTCCCACGCGAACTTCGTCCCGGCCCAGGTGTGCGAAAGCGACCTGGGGGTCGATCTCGACGGTGACAACTCGACCGATCTCTGCCTCGACGTCTCCGGGTATGCCTACGACGACGTCGCCCTGGGCGACGTCACGGTGACCGAAACGAAGTTCCCCGACGGGTACGGTCTCGGTGCGGCCGAGACCGACCCCGTCGGCGATGCCCCGCCGTCCAACGTGGACGCCGAAAACGGCGTCGTCACCCTCGACACGTCGACCGATGGCGAAGTAACCCTTCACCTCTTCAACTTCGCGACCCAGAAGGGCGGCGGCGACGGCGGCAACTCTGGCGGTGATACGGGTT
>DATBFX010000101.1:0-8647 GCA_036558305.1 Thermomicrobiales bacterium
TGCCGCCGCCAACGCGTCGCGCGACCGACCGGTTGGATCTCGTGGAGGCGCGGGGCCTGACCTATCGCCACCCGGAATTCGGGAGCGGTATCGAAGCGGTGGACCTGCGCCTGCCGCGGGGCACGCTGACGGTGGTGACGGGGCGCGTCGGTGCGGGCAAGACCACGCTGCTGCGGACCCTTCTGGGCTTGCTGCCAAGAGACGACGGCGAAATCCGGTGGAACGGCCAGATTGTCGACGATGCGTCTTCCTTCTTCGTGCCGCCCCGCGCGGCCTACACGGCGCAGGTGCCGCGCCTGTTCAGCGAAACGCTCAAGCAGAACATCCTATTGGGGCTTCCCGACGATCCCGCGGCGTTGGCCGACGCCGTGCGTGGCGCCGTGCTGGAGGACGACGTACACGCGCTGGAGGCGGGACTGGACACGCCGGTCGGTACCCGCGGAGTCAAGCTCTCGGGCGGTCAGGTGCAGCGCACGGCGGCGGCGCGGATGTTGGTGCGAGGGGCGGAGTTGCTGGTGATCGACGACCTGTCGAGCGCACTGGACGTCGAGACCGAGCGTGTCTTGTGGGAGCGTCTGTTTGCCGGCGGGAGCGTGACGTGCCTGGCCGTGTCGCACCGCCGCGCCGCGCTGCGCCGGGCCGACCACGTCGTGGTGTTGAAGGAGGGGCGCGTCGAAGCCGAGGGTACGTTGGACTTCTTGCTGGCGAATTGCGCGGAGATGCGGGTCTTGTGGCATGACGCGGACGATCCCGTGTCCCTGGTGTGATGCCCGTCCTGGAAGGCACCGAAGGGTGACAGAAATCCTTCGTCACCCATTGGGCAAACCGCGCGAACACGGACGGTCTCGTGCCGGCTGTTTGGCGAATGTGCCATCGTCCCGATGTGCGACAATCGGCGGAAGGTCTCCTGCGAGCCCGCAGATAACCGGAGAGATGCAGTGGGCGAGGATGGCGGTCCTTCGGACGGATTGCCGGAACTTGCGGGAATGGTCGGTCCGCCCAGCGTGGAAGATCTCCCTCGCGGATATCGCTATGGTGTGACGAGATACGCGGACCTCATTCTGCGCGAGGCGCTGCCCGAGAGATACGGTGACCTGCTCGCGGTTCTCTCCAAGTACCGGATCGACGTTGACGAACTCATCCGCGGCGGCGGCAACCGGGCGTCACAAACGACCAGGTTTGACGCGTTGTTGCACGAGCGTGGCTGGGGAAGGCGCAACATCACGATTACCAAGCTGATCGACGAGAGAATGATCCACTCCACGAGAGGGCACGAAATCGACATGTTCGGTTCGGGTTCTCGCGACGATATCTACCCGGGCGTGGCGGTCGAGATGGAGTGGAACAACAAAGATCCCTTCTTCGATCGCGACCTGATCAATTTTTCGGCTCTTCACCGTGAAGGTGCGCTTGCGGTCGGAATCATCGTCACCCGCGGACCGACTCTACAGAGGTACGCCGGCCCGGTCATCATTACCGGGCCCAAGTCGAAGAGTAAGAAGTACGGGGCATCAACAACACATTGGGACAAGATCATTCCTCGTATCAATCTTGGCGGCGGCGGTGAGTGTCCGCTGTTCGTCGTCGGAATCGAGCCGGAGCGCATCGACGGATTCGACATCGTCGTGGATGCCTACAAGGCTCGCCAAACCCTGTGGTAAGTCTTGTGAACGTACAGTCTTTGTGCTAAGATCTACTTGACGATGCCAGCAAAGATCTACTTAGGGGTAAGCATGGCACGGCGGGCGGCTCCACTACGTGAGACTCCGGTAATGGCTCCCCTTCCGGTCGTCCAGGGAGGGTTTAAGACCATTTTGGCCGATCCCCCCTGGCGATTCACCAATCGAACGGGCAAGGTCGCGCCGGAGCATCGACGGCTGGACCGTTACTCGACGATGGAAATCGAGGACATTTGCGCCCTTCCCGTGGAAGAGGCGGCGGCGGCGAATGCCCATCTTTACCTATGGGTACCGAACGCGCTGTTGCCCGAGGGGATCAAGGTGATGGATTCCTGGGGGTTCCGCTATGTCTCTAACATTATCTGGGCCAAGCGCCGCAAGGACGGCGGTCCGGATGGACGAGGGGTGGGTTTCTACTTCCGAAACGTCACGGAGATGCTGCTCTTTGGGGTTCGAGGGAGTATGCGTACGCTCCAGCCGGCACGATCGCAGGTGAATATGATCGAGACGCGCAAGCGGGAACACTCTCGTAAACCCGACGAGCAGTATGCCCTGATCGAGGCGTGTTCGCCTGGTCCGTATCTGGAACTCTTCGCGCGTCATGCGCGGCGGGGTTGGACGGGATGGGGAGATGAAGCCGATGAGGAGGTCGTTCCCCGTGGAAAGGTGCATCCCGGTTACGCTGGAGGCTCAATCGTCGTGCCTGAACTCCAACTGCACATGCGCCTTGACGATGATACGGCCGACTACCTTGGTGGAGAACTACGGCGTCGTTATGAGGCTGGACGATCAATACGAGACCTCGCGCAAGAGACCACGTATTCGATTGGGCGCGTGCGATCGCTGTTGCAACGTGCAAACACGCCAATCCGAGCGCGCGGCGCGCCGCCATCCGTCCCCGAAGGGAACGAAGTAACGCATCGGGAACCACGCGCGTACGTCGATCTTGCCGCCGAGTAAGTGACCGGTCTGTGTCCCCTACGGCCCCTCTCCGTCCCCGCCGCCCAAGGCGGAAGCGTCTTCGCCCAGCGGGACCTCCCCCGCCATTTCCGGGTTGGCCACGTCCTGGTCGAATGGCCGAGCCTGGACCGCGGCGGCGGCCGTCGCCGCGCCGAGACGAGTATCTGGTGGGTCGTGCTGCTTGGCATTCGGATCGGTGATCTCGCGATCGGTCGCGACTTGCTGCGGGTCGCAGCTCTCCATGCAGACCTCCGCATGCGGCGCGCGTAGCGTCCCACCCGTCCGGGGTTGTTGGGAGCTTGCGCATAGAACGTGCCTTGGGAAGCAGCCGAAGGGACAGGGGGTGCTGCCGATCGTGGCGTAGGACTTGCGCATCGGCACGCTCGGGACGACATCGTCCCCGGTCATTCCACGAAGAAAGGAGTAACGCCATGTCGGAGAACCCGAACCCAACGCGGTGCGGCAACTGCGGCACGGACAACCCGCCGGGTCAGGAATTCTGCATCAGGTGCCATGCGCCGCTGACGCTCGCCGCCGATGCGGCCGCCCTCGAAGGGACGCCCGAGGCGGAGGACGAACCGAGGCGGTACGAAGCCGGAAGCGAGGGCGATGAGCCGGGAGTCGTCATCATGGGCGGCATGGGGGGGCCGCCGATCCCGGTGCCGACGGAGACCATCGATCCCGAGTTCGATCGGGCACCGCGCGATTGAGCCGAACCCCTGCACCACCGAAGCGATCGGTTCGCGAGAGGAGCAGCCAATGTCGCTGAATCCCGTGACCTGTGGGAATTGTGGGACCGAGAACTCACCGGATGAGGAGTTCTGCACCAACTGCGGTCAGCCGTTGACCCAGTCGGCGGAGGAAGGGCTGCGCGAGAACATCGAGGCGCAGGACAGCCCCAGCCTGTTCGGCGCCGGTGGGGCCGCGCCGGGGCCGGGCGTGGTCGGAGCCGGCGGGGTTATCGCGGCGGGTGGTGTGGGCCGGCCGTTGGTTACCGGCGGCAACGTCCCCGACCCGGATTTGCCACCCAGGGACTGAGGTGCCCCGCGATCACCGCGCCGCCACGCTCCGGGCCGCCGCGCTGTCGATCGCCACGGCGATGACCAGGATGGTGCCGGTCGCCACCGGCTGCCAGAACGGCGACACGCCCAGCAGGTTCAACGCGTTCGAGACGACCCCGAGCAAGAAGACGCCGACGATCGTGTTGGCGATGTTTCCCTGCCCGCCGTTGAGTGATGCCCCGCCGACGATCACCGCCGCAATCGCCGTCAGTTCGTAGCCCGTCGCTCCGGTCGGCTGACCGCTCGACGTCTGCCCGACCAGGATCAGCCCGGCGATCGCCGCGCAGAGCCCGGTGATGACGTAGACGAACAGCCGGATCCGGCGGACAGGAATCCCCATCTCCCGCGCCGCCAGCGCGTTGCCGCCGATCGCGTAGACGTAGTGGCCGAACCTCGTCTGGCTCAGCAGGACGATCAGGACGAGGGCGACCCCGAGGAAGATCCAGAACGGGTTCGGTACGCCGAACGTGCTGCCACGGCCAAGCTCGGAGAAGCCGAGCGGTACCCCAAAGACCGGCGTCGCGTTCGTCCAGACGAAGGTCAACCCGCGCAGGATCGTCATCGTCCCCAGCGTCGAGACGAACGGGTTGACACCGACGTAGGCGATCAGCACCCCGTTGACCAGACCGACCACCAGCCCAGTCAGCAGGCACCCCACCACGCCGATCGCGACGTCGGCGCCCGAGAAGAATCGATCCGGCCCGACGGCGACGATCAGCTTGGCGGCGACGACGCTCGATGCCCCGGCGATCGCCCCCACCGACAGGTCGAACCCGCCCAGCACGATCGCGAACGTCATGCCGCAGGCCATGATCCCGATGATCGCGTTTTGCCGGAGCAGGTTGAGCGCGTTCCCGTGCGTCCGGAACGGTCCGGAGGCGATGCACATCGCCACCACGAGCGCGACGAAGACGACGGCAATCCCGTACCGGCGTACCGCCTGGGCAAAGTTTTGCCGCTCCGCCGCCGGTGCCGCGGTCGCCGGAGTCGCCCCCGTACTCACGCCGATCGCCCCGCGCCGATGATCGTCGACGCCCCGGTGATCATGCCGACGATCTCCTCGGGCGTCGTCGCCGCCTTCTGCCGGGTGCCGATCAGGCGTCCGCGCCGCAGGACCCAGATCGTGTCGGCCAGGCGAAAGACCTGGTCAAGGTTGTGGCTGATGATGAGCAACCCGAACCCACGCTCGCGCAGACCGAGGATGACCTCCTCGACCGCGCGCGTTTCGCCGACACCCAGCGCCGCCGTCGGTTCGTCCATCACGATCACCTTCGAGCCCCAGGCCGCCGCGCGGGCGATCGCGATCGCCTGCCGCTGCCCGCCGGAGAGGGCGGCCACCGGCGCGTTGATCGGCGGCACGTTCATCCGGAACCGCTCCAGCATCCGCCGCGCCTCGCCCGCCATCCCGCGCTTGTTGAGCAATCCCAATGGGGTCGTCCGCTCCCGCCCGAGGAAGATGTTGGCCCAGACCGCCATGTTCCCGGCGAGTGCGAGGTCCTGGTAGACCGTCTCGATCCCGGCCGCCCGTGCCGCCGCCGGGGAGGCGAAGTTTTGCGGTCGGCCATCGAGTTCGATCGTCCCCGCGTCCGGCCGCAGCACCGCGCTGATGATCTTGATCAGGGTCGATTTGCCGGCGCCGTTGTCGCCGACAAGCCCGGTGATCTGGCCGGGCAAGACGTCGATCGCGACGTCCTCCAAGGCGACGACGGCGCCGAAGCGCTTGCTGACGCCGCTCGCCCGCAGGACCGGCACCACGGCCTCGTCAGCCACGCCCGATCTCCCGCAGCACGGCGCGCTTGCTCCCACCCCGCGCCTCGTCCTCCAGAAGATCGGTCCAGTGGTAGAAGACGAGCCCGTCGACTCCGGCGTCCAGTGCCTGCCGCGCGGCCGCGGCAAGGTCGTCGGCCGATATTGCGGGAACTCGCCCCCGCCCCGCGTGGACGCCCTCTGTATAGAGCGGCGCGACCTGGAGGGTGGTGACGATCTCGCGGTCGGTCGGGAGTCCACGTCTCGCGTCCGCCACCGCGGTCGCGACCCACTCGACCGGCCGGGCCAGGATCTGGAGGTAGGTCATCAACTCGAACCGATCGACGCGGCCGGCGAGCAGCGGCAGGTCCTGCGCCGCCACCTCCCGCCGCACGTCGCGTCCGCCGAAGTCCGACGACGGGAACGGCAGCGTGTTCAGCGTGATCCGCAATCCCCGGCTCTCGGCTTCGACCCCATCCGCGATCCGCCCGATTGCCTCTACCATCCTGGCACATCGCCACCTGGTCCAGGCATCTCCGTGCTCGGTGAGGATGGTTCGTGCCTGGCCCGCGACATCGCCGGGTGGAAGCTCGATACCCTCGTCGCCGGCGAATCGTGTCCGGCAGCGGTCGCAGAAGCAGAAGGAGTCGGCGTCGGAGAAGCGGTAATCCGGCGTCCAGTTTTCCCAGAATCCGGGGTAGCGGCAAAACTGGAGGAAGAGTCCGGCCGGTGCCAACTCCTCGACCACCCGGCGTAGCCGGGCGATCTTCCAGTCCAGGTAGCCCTCGTGCGTCGGACAGACGCCGACGTACCAGGCGAAACCGGCGTCGGGCTCGCCCTTCGCGTTGACCGGCCGCGCATTTGGGAAAACGGCGAGCGCGGCCGGGTCGAAGAAGGTTGCCGTCGTCTGCTCGACCGCGAGACCGGCCCGCCGCAACGCCTCGACCCAGGCCCGGTCGTCGTACGCACCGATTCGCCCGGTTGCGTCCGCCAGGTAGGCCGATTGGTCGACGCCGGAGCCGGGCAAGGGGTCGATCCGGTTCTGGGTCAGGACCAGATCGACCCCATCAGCTCGCAGCGCTGCCGCCGCCTCGTCGTACCCCATCCCGAAGGTCGTAAACCATTGCAGATCGTAGACCTTCATCGCCACCGACGTCACGAGCCGGTAGCCGGTAGCCGGTAGCCGGTAGCAAAGCGCGAAGCGTCGCCCTCGATCCAACAGCGCCGCAAGGCGTCACGCAAGCCCAGGATCACAGCCATGGCAAACTCCTACCGGCTACCGGCTTACTGCTGCCACGCCGGGGGCGTCTGCTCCGCGTTCTCCTTGGTGATGATCGGCAGCGGCAAGAAGTCCGGTTTCGGGATCTCGGCGTCGCGGCCGTTGAGGTAGAGCCAGGCCATGTGCATCCCCTGGAATGCCTGGGGATACGGGTCCTGGTCGATCGTGCCGACGACGTAGCCGTCGATGATCGCCTGGCGGACGTCCGAGGGGTAGTCGCCGAGGATGAACTTGACTTCTTCTCGCCCGTTCTTCCGGGCGAAGTCGGCGGCGGGAACCCCCTCCGGTCCCTGCATCACGATCACGTCGAGCTGACCCTTCGGGAAGCGCGTCAGCAGGTCCTGGGTGACCGCCAGCGCCTTGTCGGCGGCGAAGGCGTCGTTGACGGTGCCGACGATCTCGTACTGCGGTTTGTCGGCGATCCCTTCTTTAAACCCCTTTTCACGCAGGATCTGCGGCGAGGTGCCCGCGATACCCTGGACGTAGCCGATCTTCGCCGGCTGCCCGGCGAAGGTCTGGTCGAGGAGTTGCGCCTGGAGTTTGCCGAACTCCTCGTCGTCGGCGCCGACGTAGGTGACGACGTCGACCTTGCCGCTGCCGAACCCGGCCTTGTTGTTCACCTCGATCACGGGGATGCCGGCGTCGTTGGCCTCCTTGATGCCTGGGATGATCCCTTCGCCGGAGGGCGTCAGGAGAATGAGGTCGAACTTCTTGGTGATGAAGTTCTCGATGACGGCGACTTCCTTGGTCAGGTCGCCGCCGCCGCCGTCCTGCAACTCGTACTCGAACCCGAACCGCCTGGCCCCGTCCGCCAGCCCCGTCTTGAAATTCGCGTAGAACGGGACCGACAGGTACGCGACCGAGACGCCGATCTTCTTCCCGCTCGGCGGCTCCGGCGTGCCGGTGTCGATCGGCACGGGCGTCGCGTCCTGGGCGAAGCCGCGCGTCCTTCCGCCGAGTCCGGCCCCCAGCCCGAGCGCCGCTCCCCGCAGAAACCGTCGCCGGTTGAGCCCATGAGTCACGATGCGATCCAGTTCGCCCATCGCGCTTTGCTCCTCTCGCTCAGACACGGACGTGTCGGCCGATGCCGCCCACGAACCTCCCGAAGGGTGCTTACGGAACGGCGGGAATCTAGCACCGGGTCCGGGGGTGGTCAATACCGCGCGCCCGTGGGCAGGGTGCCAGCGATTGTTGGGTCACGCCGCCATGCTCGGTCAATACCGCGCGACCATGGGCAGGGTAGGGGAGCGCCCCGTGCCCTCCCGCCCTGGCAGACGCGAGCACCGGATCAACCGATCAGTACTTCGGTCGCGGGAGCGCACGGGGCGCTCCCCTACACGCGGAAGGCGTGCGACGATCGTCGCTAGGACAACCTGTCCAGGAGTTGGTTCCGTGTTCTGCCGACCCAGCCGGGATCGCGGGGAAACTCGGCAAAGTCTTGGATGTCGCGGAGGAGCGGATCGGCGCGATCGACGGCGGCCGCCTGCAGGACCGCGTAGTCCTGCAGACTCTCGGCGAAGACCTCCCAGCGGATCGAGTCGAGGGGACCGGCGGGACCGGGATAGAGGACGAAGGGATCGCCGTAGGGCCAGACGGGCCAGCGCGCCGCATCGGCGACGCGGAACGGATCGATCAGGTCCGCGGTCTGCGAGCGGTACCAGTAGTTGGCGGCCCAGTGGAGGAACCCGCCGGCGCCGGTGCGGTAGAAGAGCCAGCCCGACATGCGGATTTTGGCGAGCGGCGTGTCGAACAGCCGGTTGAGGAAGCGCCCGCGTGGCTGGCAACAGAAGTAGGCCCAGGCGGGAAAGCCTTCTGTGACGAACGACGGTGCCTGGGGCAGCAGGGCGACCGGGGTATCGGTCAAGCCCTCCCGCGCGAACGCGACGTCGCTCATCGCGTCCATGATCCGCATCCAGGGGGCG
>DATBFX010000102.1:0-4317 GCA_036558305.1 Thermomicrobiales bacterium
GACGCTCGGGTTTGGCCATCGCCATCGCTTCGAGGAGGGCGCGGTTGATGTCGGTGCCACCGGTGGCTTCGAGGCGTCCGACCCAGTTGACGGCGTCGGGGGCGGCGGCGGCGGGTTGGAGGTCGGAGGCGTAGACGCGGACGCCGGTGCTGAATTCGACGATGTTGAAGCGGTCCTCGGAGTTCAGGTGTTGGAGGACGTAGGTGAGCGCGGTTTTGGCCTGCTCGATCTTCTCCCCTTCCATGCTGCCGGAAGTGTCGAGGACGACGATGACGTCTTTGGCGACGGCGGCTTGCTCGGCGTTGATGCCGGGGGCGGCGAGGAGGAGAAAGGTGCCCTCCTGGGCGACCGGGTCCCAGTAGCTGAGGAGGTTGGCGCCGATGGCGTCGGCGCTGACGGTGTAGATCAGCTCGAAGTCGGTGTTGGGGATGACGCCGCTGTCCTCCCAGCCGGCGGCGAAGTGGGTGTCGTCCTGGCGGTCGACGGCGATCTCGTGGGTGGGGGAGTAGACGGCGCGGATCGGGTCTTTGGAGGCGACGGTGACGTGGACGCTGACGTCGTCGAGGGGGGCGGCGGAGAAGCGCTCGGTGTTGAGGGGGTAGACGTAGCGGATCAGCCCGGAGTCGGCGGTCAGGACCTGGCGGTACTCGATCTGGACGCGGCGGTCTTCGCCGGGTTGGATCGGGAAGACGCTGACCTGGATGGCGCCGCGGCCGACGTATTCGAGGAGGGCGGGGTCCTTGAGTTTGCGGACGATGTCGTCGTAGACGGCGCGGGCTTCGTCGGCGGTGAGGATTTTTGCCTGGACCGGTTCGCCGTCGATCACCATGGTGAAGTTGTCGATGGTGGCGCCCTCGGGGATCGGGAAGACGTAGGTCCCCTGGGCGACCCAATCGTTGGGGTTGTGGAAGACCTGGTCGATCTTGGTGGTGGCGACCTGGTCGGCGATGGTGACGTCGACGCGGTGGGATTTCACCTCGAGCTGGTCGCCGATGTTGACGGGTGTGACGCAGGGGCCGGGATCGCAGGGCGGCGGGTCGACGATGACGACGCCGTCGGCGCGGGTGAGGACCGGGACGGCGAGGGAGACGCCGAGGATGAGGAGCGCGGCGAGGGAGAGGAGTGTCCGACGGTGCATGGCGTGACCTCCTGACGGTAGTGGCAAGTGGCGAGTGGCAAGTCGCAAGTGGACTGACGGGACTTGCGACTTGCCACTCGCCACTTGCCACTCGTTCGTTCTCCGGCGTCGCCCGGCCGGTGCGACGCGCTGGTGCTGAGAGGGAGAACGACGGGGGGGCGAGATTGGTTCCAGGGGGGGTCTTGGGTTGAAAGCCAGGGCCGAGGCGGCGAAACGCCTTCGGGGTTAGAACGGGGCCGGCTGGGTGGCGGTGGAAGTAAGGTATCGGACGAGCGCGTCGAGTCGCCGGCAATGTACGGGAGATCGAGGTCGTGAGATAATGTGCGGAGACAGATGGGTGCACGGAATCGAGGGGCGGACGCTGGACAAATGAGGCAACCTTCACCGTCCGATGGGTGTGGGAAAGGAGGATGGGATGAGGCGCACGACCTGGATGTTGCTGGCGCTGATGGTGTGCGCACCGATGAGCGCGGGTGCGTTCGCACAGGGAAACGGTACGCCCGAACTGGTCGCCGGGAACACCGCGTTCGCGCTCGACCTGTATGCCGCGGTGCGGCAGACTGCCGACGGGAACCTGCTGGTTTCCCCCTACAGCGTCTCGCAGGCGCTGGCGATGACGTACGCGGGCGCGGGCGGGGAGACGGCGGCGCAGATGGCGGAGACGCTCTCGTTCGGGTTGCCGCAGCCCGCGCTGCACGAGGCGTTCGGCGCCCTCAATGCCGATCTGGTGGCGCGTGGTACCGCCAAGGATGACCCGGAGCAGGGGCAGACGGCGCGGGCGCTACACATCGCCAACGCGCTTTGGGGCGAGCAGACCTACCCGTTCAGCCGGTCGTACAGCGCGCAGCTCACGCGGTACTACGGCGCCGGGTTGCACGAGAGCGATTTCGTCAACGCGCCGGAGGAGACCCGCGGGGAGATCAACGACTGGGTTGCCGAGCAAACCGAGGATCATATCCAGGACATCGTGCCGGAGGGTGCGATCACGCCGGCGACGCGGCTGGTGCTTGCCAACGCGATCTATTTCTACGGCGGATGGCAGGACTCGTTTTCGCCCGGCTCCACGAGCGACGGCGATTTCTTCCTGCGCGACGGCACGACCGCGACCGTTCCCTTCATGGTCCAGCATGTCCACCTCCCGTATCGGCGCGGCGAGGGATTCCAGGTGATCGAGTTCCCCTACGCGGGCAGCGGGTTCGCGCTCACGGTGATCCTGCCGGACGAGGGGCAATTCGACGCAGTCGAGCAAGGGCTTGACGCCGCCGCGCTGAACGCGGCGATCGGGCAACTCGCCGATACCGACGTGCTGGTGTACCTGCCCAAGTTCAAGTTCGAATTTGGCGCAAGCCTCGCGAAAACGCTACGGGCGATGGGCATGACCGACGCCTTCGATCCCGCGCGTGCCGATTTCAACGGCATGGTGGAAGGGACGCCGCCCGAACCGCTCTTCATCGGCGACGTCCTGCACAAAGCCTTCATCAGCGTCGACGAGAACGGCACCGAAGCGGCGGCGGCGACGATCGTAGGAATGGCGGGAGCGGCAGCCCCGGCGCCAACGCAGCCAACCGAAGTCCGCATCGATCGGCCGTTCGTCTTCGCCATCCGCGATACGCAGACGGGCACGCTGCTCTTCGTGGGGCGGGTGATGAATCCGAGCGCGTAGGTGCCGAATATTCCCCGACCTGCCCGCCGAATCGAGGATCGCTGCCGGGGGATGGTAAGATGGGGAAGGGCCGGCAACGTTGGCGAACGCGCGTCCGTGAGAACTTCCCGCTCAGGAGACCGCCGCGATGGTGGCGACGAAGTTGATGACCGCCGAGGAACTGTCCGCTCTACCTGACGATGGGTACCAGTACGAGCTTGTACGGGGGGAGTTGCGGAGGATGCCGCCGCCGAAGCCGGAGCATGGGTACGTGTGCATGCGCCTGAGTCGATGGCTCGCATCTTCCGAAGAGGCCGGAGACTTCACGGTCTTCGGCAACGACAGCGGCGTGACGCTCGAACGGAATCCCGACACGGTGCGCGGACCGGACGTGGCGGTCTACCGCAACGGTGACCTGCCGCCGCGCCCCTGGACATCGTACTTCGCGATCCCGCCCGTCCTGGCGGGTGAGGTCGCCTCGCCGGGCGACGCGGCGGCGGAGATCGAGGAAAAGATCGACGACTACCGGCGGGCGGGGGTGCCGCTCATCGTGTACTGCTTCCCCCATCAGCGAATCGTCTGGGTTGACGGGGCGGGCCGCGAGCGGATCGTCTTGCACGAGAACGATCTGTTGGACGTCTCCGACGCGCTGCCCGGTTTGGCGCCGATCGCGGTGGCGAAGCTGTTCCGCTGATCCCCCGGATTGTGCGCGGTCGACAGCGGTCCCGGCGTCGGGCGAGCGAACTTCCTCGCTTCGGCGACCGAGGCGCGTCTGCGACTTCGTTACCGGCGGCGACTCACTAATTTACCCGCTTCCCGTACCCCTCCCATTCTCTCTCACGCAACACGAATTTTTGGACCTTGCCCGTCGAGGTTTTGGGGAGGTCGCCGAAGGAGACGGCGACCGGGCATTTGTAGTGGGCCAGGTGCTCCCGGCAGAAGGCGATGAGGTCGGCTTCGGTGACGTCGGTGCCGGGTCTGAGGGTGACGAAGGCTTTGGGCCGTTCGCCCCACTTGGCGTCGGGGATGGCGATGACGGCGCATTCGAGGACGGCGGGGTGGCGGACGATGGTTTGCTCGACTTCGATCGTCGAAATGTTCTCGCCGCCGCTGATGATGATGTCCTTCTTGCGGTCGCGAACTTCGATGTAGCCGTCGGGGTGCATGACGGCGAGGTCGCCGGAGTGGTACCAGCCGCCGGCGAAGGCGCGCTCGGTCGCCTCGGGGTCGGCGTAGTAGCCCTGCATCACGGTGTTGCCGCGCATGACGACTTCGCCCATGGTCTGGCCGTCGCGGGGGACATCCTGCATGGCGTCGTCGACGACGCGGACGCCGTCGATGCTGAGGTAGGGGACGCCCTGGCGGGCGAGGAGGCGGGCCTGGTCGTCGTCGGGGAGTTCGTCCCACTCGTGATGCCAGGCGCAGATGGTAGCGGGGGCGTAGGTTTCGGTGGCGCCGTAGTAGTGGATGGCGTGGAAGTTGAGGTCGCGGAGGCGGGCGAGGAGGGTGGGCGAGGGCGGGGCGGCGGCGGCGACGA
>DATBFX010000103.1:0-2667 GCA_036558305.1 Thermomicrobiales bacterium
TGGTCGATGGAGGGACCGCGCCCCTGCCTACCCATCGCGCCGACGAAATGGGGCGCGGCCGACATCGACCGCGCCCCATTCCGTCTGTCCGTCTGTCCGTCTCGTCTACTGGCAAACCCACTCGCCTCGCCGCCCGACCGACCACATCCAGGCGGCGGCGTTGGCGTTCGCGACGGGATCGAAGATGTCCTGATCCGCATAGGGCGTCGTGGCCCAGGTGCCGGGGAGGAATTGGAAGAGCCCGCTGGCGTTGTACGGGGGTGTCACCTGGGACGGGTCGAGCCCCGATTCGCACTCTGCGACCCGCAGCATGTCGTCGCCGTTTTGACCGTAACGTGCGGCGGCGGCGTAGATGATCGCGACGATGTCGTCGGAGGACGAGCCACCGCTGCCACCGCCACCGAAGTTGAGGTAGTCGCCGTATGCCCAGCCGCGGTTGCCGTCGTAGATCACGCCGTAGAACCCGTTGGCCTGGTCGCCGGTCAGTTCGACGTCCGCACCGCCGGGCATGACCAGGATGATGTCGTAGCTCGTGCCCGGTCCGGTTCGGAGATTCAGCGCCGAATCGACCGTCGCGGAACCGCCGCCGTCACCGGTCGGCAACGAACCGCCGTCGTCCGCCGAACTGGTCCCACCGTCCAGGTAATCCGCGTAGGCCCAGCCGAACGTACCGCGGTAGACGACGCCGAGGAAACCGTTGCGGCTGTCGCCGGTGAGGTCGACGTGCGAGCCCTCGGGCATGACCAGGATGATCGAGTTGGAGGTGCTGGGGCCGGTGCGCAGGTTCAGGTCCGAGAGCACGAGGGTCGAACCGCTGTCGCTCCCGCCGCCGCTGGAGCCGCCCATGTCGAGGTAGTCGCCGTACGCCCAGCCCTCCCGGCCGTTGTAGACCACCTTGTAGAACCCGTGGCGCGGCCCGCCGATGATCTCGACTTCCGCCCCCTCCGGCATCACCAGGCGGATGCGCTGATCGGTGCTCGGCCCCGACCGCAGATTGAGTGCGCTCGTCGTCACCGCCGAATCGGCGCGGGCCGTGCGCGGCGTCGCGATCTCCGGCGCGATCGCCGCGGCCAGGATGAGCATGGCCGTTACCAGCCGGACGGGATTCCGATTGAATACGGCAAAGCCCAGGCGGACCGTCTGCAACACGGCGGGTCGCTCCTTTACCCTCACCCGGCTGACGAACGGCGGCGCACGGCCACCCGTCCGCCGCCCGGTTTCGGGTCGGCGGCGATCGCGTGAGACGCAAATCGCGACTCTCGATTGCCGATGTGTGTCGGGCCGGCCCTTAAACCGGCGACTTCGGGAATCCGGACGCCATCCCTCACGGCGTCGGATTGACCGGAACGTGCCCCCAAACAGCCGCAGCCAACGACCCCGGGGCAACCGCTAACCGGCGATGCCCCCGGTTATCTCACACCGCTCCGCGACGTGTCAACGGTTGGCACAGCGTTTTACCCAGAGTTCATGAGTTCCACGGAATATTTTCGCGCGTTATGGTGACTCGCAGTCGCAGACTATGGCTGCGGAGCAGGCCCTTTGCCCCCTAGTTGAGCGTCCAAAATCGCGCCACGCCGGGGCGGAACCGGACCGAAATCCGGTCGCCGTCCCATTCAATCGGACGCACCTGTTGCCCGTTGCGGTCATACGAGATCGCGTCCTGCAACCGAATCCGCTCGCCGGTCGCCACGACGTGCAGCGCCAGTGGCCCTTCGAGCGGGGCGACGCCGCGCACGAAGTTGAACGCCCACTCCGCCGAGCAATCGGTCGACACGAGGTAATCCTCATCTGTCGGCACCGGTGCTCTCGTCGCCAGCCGATCATCCTGCGGCACGGGGACGATGTCCCCCGCGACCAACCCTGCGATCGCCCTGACGAGCAACCGACCGCCCAGATCGGACAATTGGCGCTCGAAGTCCGGGAGCCGCACGCCCCCCGGCACGGCGACTCGCTCCTGGAGCAGGATCGGCCCGCTGTCGTAGCCCTCGTCCATCAGGTGGATCGTGATCCCGGTCTCGCGTTCGCCGCGCCGCAGCGTCCAGAACACCGGATCGATGCCCCGGTTGCGCGGCAACAGCGAGGGGTGGACGTTGACGCAGCCAAAACGCGGCAGCGCGAGGACCGCCGGCGGCAAACGCGACGGAAAACACGAGACCGCGATGACGTCCGCTTCATAGGCCGCGATCGCCTCGATGACGTCCGGCCGCTTGAGACTCCCGGCCAGCACCACCGGAATCCCGGCCGCCCGCGCGATGTCGTCGACGTGCTCCTCGCCCTCCGCCGCAACCGTGAGCGGGATGAAATCGCCCCTGGCGACACCACCGATGGGCACAGCCGGCAACGACGTCATCCCCGGCGGCCCCGGCATCACGACCGCCCGCACGTCGTATCCGGCCGCCAACAACTCCCGCAACGCCGGCGGCGACCCGACATACCGCATTCCGAACAGCACGACCCGCGGACCATCTCCCCCGTTTGACACCAGACCGCCCTTCCACTACGTTTCAAACCAGAACGATTTTGGCCGCCCACGAATAACGACTAACGACTAGGGTCTGTCTGCAAAATCTACAACCAGAGGAGGATGAAGGCGATGACCAGGAGCGCGCGGTAGTGTTCGCCCAGCTTGTCGTAGCGGGTGGCGATGGCCCGGTGCTGCTTGAGCCG
>DATBFX010000104.1:0-4304 GCA_036558305.1 Thermomicrobiales bacterium
GGCGTGCCCACGCCGCTTTGAGTCGGCATAGACTGTCTGCCCGTCTGCAAGGAACCTCGGCGAGTCCGTGCGCTCGCGGTCGTGACCCCAGACGCACCGAACGTCCTCCGGCACGGGGATCCGAACGACGGACGGCGACCCCGCCCGGACCAGCGCCGCGATCGCCCGATCGTCGCCGTACCCCTTCGCATCACTGAACTGAGCCCTGCTTGCCACCGCAGGTCGCTGCCGAGCACCACCGGCGTCGTCCTTTTTCGCGCCGGGCCAATACCCGGTTGGGGCGCTCCGCGCCGACCTTTCGACTCGCCTCGGCGATGGTGACGATCGAGGCGGATTCGTGGGCGATGCAGAGCGCTACGCCCGGAAGCGATGTGCCACCGCACGGATCGCCCTGCGAGTTCGTCTCCTTGCACCGTCGTTGCGTCGCCGCAGCACCCGCGACCCTTGCGACGCCATACGTAGTTCCCCCGACGCGCGCCCAACCCCGGTGCCGTATTCCTGTCGGCGTCGGCGTTTTCTCTGGACGTCCCCGACGCGACGCCGGCCGAAAGGGAGATCTGATGAACGCGGGGTTGCTGAATTGGCTTGCATGGCTGGCCTATGCCAACGGGCGGGCACGCGAGGCCGAGCGCCGGGGGGTCGCCGAGTGCGATCTGCCGCACGACCCGGTCGCACCGCGGAAGCGGGCGGTGCTGGCGGCGGGCGCGGGTGTGGCATTCCTGGCGGTGCTGATGCTCGTCGCCGCGGTGGCCGCCGCCGTCTCGCTCGTGGCATAGACCTACGCCACCCGCCCTGACACGGGTGGCGTAGGGTACGGTCGGTGAATCAACGGACGATCTCGCCCTTCTCCGCGATCGGCCGCCAGGGTGTAACGGTTCCCCGCAGCGGCGGAACCAACCCGGCAACAGAGCGGCGGCGGGCCGCGGGCACCGGCGAAGGGAGCGAACAATGAATCCGTTGACGACGATCAACCATCAGATCGCGACCGCCAGGATTGCCGAGACCGACCGCCGCGCCGTCCGCGGGTGGCGGGCCGCCGAGGCCGCGCGGCGCTGCCCCGACCGTCCCCTGTGGTCGTGGGCCGACCGCAGGGTCGTGGGGGCGCTGGTGGCCGTCCTCGTCGGGGTCGCCGGGTGGGCGCGGTGACGACCCCGCCGGTGGTCGCCCGGGCGCGCGCCGTCGGCGGCAACGCGCCCAAACATTCGCGGGGAGGAAGCGCCCGAAGGTCGCCCACCTGACCGCTCCCGCACCGTCGGCGACCGGGAGGCCGTCGCGTACTCGCCGCGACGTTCTCCCGACCCGGTTCCGGCCTCCATCCTCACGCAGGAAACGATGTCCGCGGTGATGGCGCGGGTACCCGACCGGCACCGAATGTCCGCGAACGCGTCGGCAGCCGTGGACGCGTTCGTGCCGGACGACCGCGACACCGTCTCCACGACCGAGGGCCGACGGAGCGGCGCGCTCGGCTATCGCGATTCGCGCGTCGGCAAGACCGACGCCGTACCGTGGTAGCTCGTCGGGTCGGTCTCGCTCGCCCCCGCACCAACGACCGGCACGACACCGCTCGGCAATGACCGACCTCCAGACGCATCAAGGTAGGAGGATTACACTACGGTGCGGGACACTGCGGTGCGTGCCCGGGAAAATCCCGGCAGGGGTTCCGACGTTGACAGCCAACCGACCTTCGACCTGGTTGCCGCGACCGTTGCCGGTCGATGATGCCCGATGCAAAGCGCTCCTCTGGTACGCCCGACACCCAGAGCGATATGCCGGCGACGTCCGGTGCACCCGCGTCGCGACGTACCGGTTAACCGGCACCGAGGTTCTGGTCTGCGACCTGCACGCCGATGCCTTACGTTTTGGCCGCACGATCGCGACGGCGGACGGCACCAGCGTCGGTCGCGAGATCGAACCCCTCGAACCGAACCCAGAAGGTCCGCGATTCGTGACCGCGCGCCTCGCCGAACCGATCGAGTCCGGGCGAGCGAACGCGACGCGGGCGGCATTCCCAAACGGTCTGCCGGCACGGCCGGAGGTCTTTGACGATCGCCGGTGGCGAGTCGTGCGCCGGCGTTGGGACGGTGCCACGCTGGCGGAGATAGCCGGCGATCTGGGGATCAGTCGCGAGCGCGCTCACCAACTGGAGGAATCGGCCCTGAGAGCGCTCGGGGCGCCGCGCGCTCCGACGAACACCGGCGTCGCCTAGGATGCGATTGGGTATGCGGCAAATGCTCACCAGGCGCCGCGTCCTTTCGCTCCCGCTCATCATGAGCATTGGAGCGAAGGTCGGCCTTCACCAGCGATCATCGGTCGCATCTGACGGCACGCCGGTAGCGGCTGGCGCCGACCAAGCGGTCCTCGATGGAGCAGCGCCGGTCGACGCCGGTGCGCTCGCCGAACTGGCACGCAACCGCGTCGAACTCGCGGCAGGCTGGCTGGCGGGAGCGCAACGACCGACCGGGGTCTTCTACTACGTCTACGACCCAGTCACCGACACGTACGAAACGACCACCTATAACGAGGTCCGGCACGCCGGCACCACCTATGCGCTATTTCAGGCATACGGGTTGCTGGGCCACGAGTCGATCCTAACGGTCGCCGAGCATGCCTGCGATTGGATTCGCCGGAGCACCGTTCCGGTTCGCGCGGCGGGCCGCGGGTTCCTGGATATTCAGAATGGGGACATCTCGCTCGGCGGGCAGGCGCTGGCGCTCGTCGCCCTGTTGGAACGACGGCGCGTCACCGGCGATACGTCCGTCGACCCGCTCATCGGCGACCTTGCGAAGTTCGTGCTCTGGATGGAACGGGACGACCACACCGGTCGCTTCTACAACTTCTACATTCCCAAAACCGGCATGCGATCGGAGATGCCGGAGGTCGAATACTACCCAGGAGAGGCGCTGCTGGCATTGACGCGGCTGGCCGAACAATTCCCCGACGGCCCGTATCTCGACGTCGCGAAACGCGCCGCCGATTTCCTGGTGCACCGGCGGGACGGCGACATCCCACGCGCGGGAACGGTGCCGCGTGAGGACCATTGGTTGACGATCGCGCTGAGCGAACTCTATCGGTTGGACAACAACGAGGACTTTGCGACGGTCGCGTATCTCCAGGCCGACTCGATGATCGCGCACCAGTACACGGCGGCGGACGGCGATCCCGAGCGCATCGGCGGCGCTCGCAGCGAGACCGGAACGATCGGCTTCACGTCGACCGCCACCAAGGGCGAAGCGATCGTGGCCGCGTGGGGCCTGGCAGCGTTCAGGGATGACCCGGAGGGAAAAATCCGAATGTCGCTGGGCGCCCAGCGCAACGCACAGTTTCAGATGCGCGTGCAGTTCACCGCCTCGAATACCGCGGGTTTCGTCGAGCCCGGTCGGACGATCGGTGGTTGGGGCGCGAACGCGGACGATCCGTCGATCAGGATCGACTATGTGCAGCACAACATGTCGGCGTTGATCGGTCTCGCCCATCTGAGTCGCGATGGCGACCTGCCGATCGCGATGCCACCGGCGGCGTCTTCGGACCCGGCACCTCGACCGAGTGAATCGGCTGCCGGTACGCCGGGCGCGTTGCGGAAAGAGCCGGGGGCGGGAACGGGCTGCCCGACGAATCCGACGGCACTGGACGCGCCGGGCCGACAGCTCCCACCAATGGGGAGCCGTTGGCCCGAACGATTCCTCGCGACGATTAGTGACCGACGCCGGCGACGAACCCCTGATTGGCCTTGATCGTGCCCTGTTGCTGGACGGCCAGTCCAGGGTTGATCCGCGCTTGCGCCTGGGGCGGCAGCGTCGAGATGTCCAGGTCGCCGTCGGCCGCCGCGAAGGCGGAGCCCTGAAGCGCACCGAGCGCCGCGAGCGCCATCAAGCCGACGAACACCAATTTACGAAATCGAACGACCATGACCGTATCCCTTTCGCTTTTCCGCTACGCCGGACCAATTGCCGACACCTTGACTCTATCGGCGTGTTCGGACCGATGCATCCATGGAATCACGTAACCGTCGGTCACCGAATCCTCAGTACACGACTACTGAGAATCACGTAGTCCGGAGAGGTTGGTCGTTGCTGCCGGCGCGGCCCTCTCGAGGCACCGGCCTGGCCCGAGTCGTGCTACCATCGAGACCAACAGCGCGGGCAGCGCGCTGCGCCGGTGCCGCGCGGACCGGTTGCCGGAAGCAAGACCGCCGAGTTCGGGCCCGTAGCTCAGTGGCAGAGCACGGGGCTCATAACCCCAGGGTCGCAGGTTCGAATCCTGCCGGGCCCACCCGCGCCGCCACGCGAGTGGGTGACCAACGCGCG
>DATBFX010000105.1:0-34971 GCA_036558305.1 Thermomicrobiales bacterium
CAACCGCGCCTACTCGCACCGGAAACCGCTCGTCCACTTCGC
The DNA here is from genome assembly GCA_036558305.1 of Thermomicrobiales bacterium. Taxonomy (GTDB): domain Bacteria; phylum Chloroflexota; class Chloroflexia; order Thermomicrobiales; family UBA6265; genus DATBFX01. Next base: position 43 of record DATBFX010000105.1, read on the forward strand.
CACCCCCAGCTACGGCATGCCGATGAGTGACGCCGCTCGCTCCAGCCTGGTTCAACAGGCTTATCTGGGTGAGCCCGGCGGGTACCCTCTGGGTGTTAGCCTCGGGCGTCCGTGAGCACAACTCTCGAATGAGGGCACGCTTACCCCCTCCCCCCAAACCGCAACTGCCACACCATCACGATCGCCTCCGCCACGATGCGCCGCGACAGCTTCGACTTCCCGGCCACGCGATCCACGAACGTGATCGGCACCTCCACCACGCGGAACCCCTGCCGGATCGCCCGGTACGTCGTCTCGATCTGAAACACGTACCCGTCCGACCGAATCCGCTCCAGATCCAACGCCGCCAGCGTCTCTCGCCGGTAGACCTTGAACCCGCCGGTCAAATCCGCGACCGACACACCCAACACCGCGTCGGCATAGAGCCCGCCGAGGCGACTGATCGCCCGCCGGTACACGGGCCAACCGCGCGTCTGCCCTCCCTCAACGTACCGCGAACCGAGCACCAAATCCGCCGCGGCCGCCGCCGCCACCAGCCGCACCAGGTCCGCCGGGTCGTGCGAATGGTCGGCATCCATCGTCGCGATCAGATCGGGCGTCATCGCCAGCGCCCGCCGAAATCCATCGAGATACGCCGGCCCGATCCCCTGCTTCGACGACCGGTGCACGACGCTGACCCGCCCACCCGCGGCGATGGCCAGTTCATCGACCACCGCACCCGTCCCATCGGGTGAGTTGTCGTCGACCACCATGACGGAATAGCAAGGCCCGAGCGCAAGCACCGCCGGGATCAGCGTTCGGATGTTCTCGCGTTCGTTGTAGGTCGGGATGACGACGACGATCGCCGGTGCAACCGTCGCCTCCACATCGTGTTGGGGGCAGGTCAAGAGTCGTCTGGCCGCCGCCGTGACAGGTGGAAGGCCACCTGGGCGAGGAGCGCGTCGATGTCGAAGGGTTTGGCCAGCGCGGCGTCGGCGTCGGTCAACTCGTCCGATTGCTGCCGGATGTTGCGACCGGCCGACATCGCGACGATCGGGATGTCCGACGTCGACGGATCGTTCTTGAGCCGGCGGATCGCCGTCCCGCCGTCCACGCCGGGCAACATCACGTCCATCAGGATCAGGTCCGGACTCCACTCCTTGGCGAAGAGCAATCCTTGGGCACCGTCGCGCGCGATCGCGACCGTGTAGCCTTCGCCGACGAGGACGGCCTCGATCAAGTCTGCGACGGCGGGTTCGTCATCGACGATCAGGATTCGGCGCGGCACCCGCCCCTCCTCGGGAGCTACGCCAGCGGTTTCGCCGGCGGCGTCCGTGCATGCGTTCGGCATTGTACGGCACAACGGAGTGGCAAGTGGCAAGTTGAAAGTGGCAAGTGATCAGCTCACCACTTGCCACCTGCCACTTGCCACTTGCCACTCGTTCAGGCAGGGACCGCAGACTCCGAGATCCGCCCGCCGAGGTGCCGCAGTTTGTCGACCATCCCCTCGTAACCGCGGTCGATGTGGTGCACGTCGGCGATCACCGTCAATCCCTCGGCGATCAGACCCGCCAGCACCATCCCCGCACCGGCGCGGATGTCGAGCGCCTTCACGTGCGCGCCTCGCAGCGGCGTCGGCCCACTGATTTCGGCTTTGGTTCCGTATTTGTCCGGGGCGTACTTCTCGACTTTGATGTCGGCACCCATCGCCACGAGCTGGTCGGTGTAGCGAAGGCGATCCTCGAATACCCGCTCCTTCAAGGTCGAAACGCCGTGTGCCTGGGTCATCAACACCGCGAACGCCGCCTGCACGTCGGTCGGAAATCCGGGGAACGGCAACGTCTGGATCTCGACGGCCCGCAATTTGCGCCCCGATCGGACCAGCAGCGAATCCCCGCGCGACCAGACCTCCGCCCCCGCCTCCTCCAATTTGGCGCGGACCGGCAGCATGTCCGCCTCGCGCACCCGGTTCAACGTCACCTCACCACCGGTGATCACCGCCGCAATCGCGTAGGTACCGGCCTCGAGCCGGTCCGGCAAAATCGATTCCGAGACACCGTGCAGCCGATCGACGCCCTCGACGACCACCGTCGGCGACCCGAGTCCCGAAATCCTCGCTCCCATCCGGTTCAGCATGTTGCCCAGCGCCACGATCTCCGGTTCGCACGACGCGTTCACGATCGTCGTCCGGCCGTCGGCCAGCACCGCCGCCATCAGCAGGTTCTCGGTCCCCGTGTGGCTGGGATAGTCCATGTAGATGCTGGCGCCGCGCAGTCCGTTGGCCTTCGCCGCGATTTGGCGCTCCGAGACGTCGACCTCGGCCCCCATCAACCGGAAACCCCGCACGTCGACGTCGACCGGACGCGCCCCCAGTTGGCATCCACCCGGCGTCGACGCCGTGAAACCGGCAAAGCGGCTCAGCAGCGGACCGGTGACGAGAAACGACGCCCGCATCTTCGCGACGAGTTCCGCCGGGGCGACGGTGCTGGTGATCTCGGCCGCCCGTATCCAGATGCGGCGTTGCCCCTTATCGATCTCGACCTCGGCGCCTAACGACCGCAGGAGCGCGACCATCGTCCGGATGTCCGAGAGATCGGGAGCATTGGTTAGGACGCACTCCTCCTTGGTGAGGAGTGTCGCCGCCAGCAGGGGAAGCGCCGCATTCTTGGCGCCGCCGATGGTGACCTCGCCGCGCAGCGGATTGCCGCCTTCGATCAACCACGTGCGGCGGCCGATCGAGGCGGTCGCCGCGGCGACGCCCGGGCGCTCCAGCGTCGTGGACATCGTCACCATGCTCGGCTCCTCAGGCGTGGACGACCTCCGACCGCCACCTTCGGGAATCGTCAGGCGGCCACCGCGATCAGGGGAAGGTCGTCGCTGCGGGCACGGAGACTATAGCTCGTTGTCGCCGGGTTCGCCCACCCCTGGCCCGGGCGCCCGCCGCCGGCTCGCCCGCCGCTGCCCGATCTGCAGGCGCAGGGTCGCCCGTCGCAACGCCGCCTCGGCCTGCGCCAACTCGATCGTCGACGCCCGGCGGGCGATCTCGGTCTGGGCCCGACCCCGCGCCGCCTCGGCCCGCCCGACGTCGATCTCCTCGGCCCGCTCCGCCGTGTCGGCCAGCACGACGACCTTCTCCGGCGTCACCTCCATGAACCCGCCGAACACGACCAGCGACTGCTCCCGGCCGGCCTTTTTCACGCGCAACTCGCCGGCCGCCAGCGTCGTGATCAACGGCGCATGCCGCGGCAGGATCCCCAGCACCCCATCCGACCCCGGCGCCACGACCATGTCCACGTCGTTCTCCGTGAACACCACCCGCTCGCCGGTGACAATTTCAACTTGGAGTTTCGCCATTGTCAGACCCTCACCCCCTGCCCCCTCTCCCGGTGCGCGGGAGAGGGGAATCGTCGGAGGCGTCGATCGATGGCAACCTGATCGGACCCTGGGCAAAGCGCTCGTGATCCCCCCTCTCCCGCGCACCGGGAGAGGGGGCAGGGGGTGAGGGTAACCTACCGCCCGCCCGCCGCCATCCGTTCCGCCGCCGCCACCACCATGTCGATGTTGCCGGCGTACATGAACGCCTGCTCCGGCAGCCCGTCGTGCCGCCCCTCAAGGATCTCTTTGAAGCTGCGCACCGTTTCTTCCCGCGGCACGTACTGGCCCGGCGTGCCGGTGAACTGCTCCGCCGTGAAGAACGGCTGCGAGAAAAAGCGCTCGATCCGCCGCGCCCGGTCGACCGTCTGCCGGTCGTCCGGACTCAGTTCTTCGACGCCGAGGATGGCGATGATGTCCTGGAGATCGCGATACCGTTGCAGGACCCGCTGCACCTCGCGCGCGACCTCGTAATGCTCCTGCCCGACGACGTTCGGGTCGAGGATCCGCGAGGTCGAGGCCAGCGGATCGACCGCCGGGTAGATGCCGCGCTCGGCGATCGACCGTTCGAGCGCGATCGTGGCGTCGAGGTGGGCGAACACCGTCGCCGGCGCCGGATCGGTGTAGTCGTCGGCGGGCACGTAGACCGCCTGGACCGAGGTGATCGAGCCCTTCGTGGTCGAGGTGATCCGCTCTTGCAGCTGCCCCATCTCGGTCGCCAGCGTCGGTTGGTAACCGACGGCGCTCGGCATCCGGCCGAGCAGTGCCGACACCTCGGACCCGGCCTGCACGAAGCGGAAGATGTTGTCGATGAACAGGAGGACGTCGCGGCCCTCGTCGCGGAAGTATTCGGCCATCGTCAGACCGGTCAGGCCCACCCGCAGGCGCGCCCCCGGCGGTTCGTTCATCTGCCCGAAGACCATGACGGTCTTGTCGATGACGCCCGATTCCCGCATCTCGCGGTAGAGCTGCGTCCCTTCGCGGGTCCGCTCGCCCACGCCGCTGAAGACCGAGTAGCCGCCGTGCTCGGCCGCGATACTCCGGATCAGCTCGGTGATGATGACCGTCTTGCCGACACCGGCGCCGCCGAAAACGCCGGTCTTGCCGCCCTTCGTAAACGGCGCGACCAGGTCGATGACTTTGATGCCCGTCTCGAAAACCTCGACCTGGGTGGACTGATCCTCGAACGTCGGCGCCGGCCGGTGGATCGGATACGCCGTCTTGACCTCGACCGGCCCCGCCTGGTCGATCGGCTCCCCCACCACGTTCAGAATGCGCCCCAACGTCTCCGGTCCCACCGGCACCGTGATCGGTGCCCCGACGTCGGTCACCGCCATCCCGCGCCGCAGGCCATCGGTGGAACTCATGGCGACGGCGCGCACCCAGTCGTTGCCGAGGTGCTGCTGGACCTCCAACGTCAGGGTGTGCCCATCGTCGAAGGTGACCTGCACGCCGTTGTAGATCTCCGGCAGGTGCTCCGGCGGAAACTCGATGTCGACGACCGCGCCGGTGACCTGGACGATCGTCCCCGTGACCGCCGCGGGAGCTGAGGCAACCATCGGTAACTCCTTCGTGGCAGCGGCCAGCCCGAACCTGCCGCTACTCTTGCCCGCCGAGGGCGTTCGCACCGGCGGCAATTTCCGAAACTTCGCGCGTGATCTGTGCCTGCCGCGCCTTGTTGTACGAGAGCGTCAGATCCGACACCAGATCGCGCGCATTCTGCGACGCGTTCCGCATCGCCACCATCCGCGCCGAGTGCTCGGACGCGATCGACTCCAGGATCGCCTGGTAAAGCTGGATCTCGACGAATCGCGGCAGCAAACTTTCGAGCACCGCCGCCGGACTCGGCTCGAAGATGTAATCCGTATAGGCGCCGCCGCCCTCCGGCGCCACGATCGGCAGGATCTGTCTGACCTCCGGCACCTGCGACAGCGTGTTCACGAACCGCGGGAACACGACGAACACCGCGTCGGCCCGCCCCGCCAGAAAGTCGTCGAGCGCGACCTGGGCGATCGGCCGGATGTCGTCGAGCGAGACGTTGTCGCCGAGCCCGGTGAACTCGGCCACCAGGTCCTGCCGCGTCCGCACCATGAAGTCGCGGCCCTTCTTCCCGGCCGCGATCACCCGCACCGGCACCCCGGCCTCGTTCAGGATGTAGCGGCTCGCTCGCCGGATGATGTTCGAATTGAGCGGCCCCGTCAGACCTTTATCGGGCGTGATCACGATCACTTCGGACCGCGTCACCTCCCGCTGCGCCAGCAACGGGAACTGCGTCAGCGCCTCCCGATCCGACTGCAACGCCGCGAGATCGCCGATCACCGCCCGCAACCGTTCGGAATACGGCCGGCTCGCCAGCACCCGCTGTTGCGCGCGCCGGAACTTCGACGCCGAAACCATCTCCATCGCCCGCGTAATCTGGGAGATGTTCCGCACCGACCTGATCCGGCGCCTGATCTCGCGTGGACTCGCCACGTTCTCCTCCGAACGTTTGGGCGGAAGGCGGAAGGCGGAAGGCGGAATCGCTCGTCTCTGGTCCGCCCTCCGCCTTCCGCCTTCCGCCTTCTAGGCTGCCGCCTTGCTCGCCCACTGCGAACCCGCCTTGAAGTTCTCGACCGCTTTCCGCAGCGCGGCGACCAGATCGTCCTTGAGTTCCTTCTCGGTCGCGATCCGCTGCAAAATGTCGCTGTGCGCCGACCGCAGGTATTCGAGCGCCTGGTCCTCGAAGGCCCGCACCTGATCGACCGCCACGTCGTCCAGGTAACCGTTCGTCGCGATCCAGAGGACCGCCACCTGCTCCTCGACCGGCATCGGCTGGTACTGCCCCTGCTTCAGCACCTCGGTCAACCGCGACCCGCGGTCGAGTTGCGCCTTCGTCTGCGGATCGAGGTCGGAACCGAACTGCGCGAACGCCGCCAGCGACCGGAACGACGCGAGGTCGAGCCGGAGCCGACCGGCCACCTGCCGCATCGCCTTGATTTGGGCGGCGCCACCGACGCGCGAGACGGACAGACCGGCGTTCACCGCCGGCCGCACGCCGGCGTAGAACAGGTCCGCCTCCATAAAGATTTGACCGTCCGTGATCGAGATGACGTTGGTCGGGATGTACGCCGAGATGTCGCCGGCCTGCGTCTCGATCAGCGGCAACGCCGTCAGCGTCCCTCCGCCCAGGTCGTCGCGCAGACGTGCCGCCCGCTCCAACAACCGTGAGTGCAGGTAGAACACGTCCCCCGGATACGCCTCGCGCCCCGGCGGTCGCCGCAGCAAGAGCGAGACCTGCCGGTACGCCCAGGCGTGTTTCGACAGGTCGTCGTAGACCACCAGGGCGTGCTTGCCGGTCTCCATAAACTCCTCGCCCATCGCGCACCCGGCAAACGGCGCGATGTACTGGAGCGGCGCCGGATCGGCGGCCGAGGCGACGACGACGATCGTGTGCGCCATCGCCCCGTGCTCTTCCAGGACTCGCACTGCCTGGGCGACCTGGGCCCGCTTCTGCCCGATCGCCACGTAGATGCAGATGACGTCCTTGCCCTTCTGGTTGATGATGGTGTCGAGCACGACCGCCGTCTTCCCGGTCTGGCGGTCGCCGATGATCAACTCGCGCTGACCCCGCCCGATCGGCACCATCGAGTCGATCGCCTTGAGACCGGTCTGCAGCGCGGTATCGACGTCCTGGCGCAGCACGACGCCCGGCGCGATCCGCTCGATCGGCCGCGTCTTGTCCGTTTGGATCGGCCCCTTGCCGTCGATCGGCTGCCCGAGCGCGTTCACGACGCGCCCGACCAGGGCATCCCCGACCGGCACCGACGAGATGCGACCGGTCGTCCGCACCTCGTCGCCCTCCTCGATGTCGGTGTACTCACCCATGATGATGATACCGACCGAGTCCTCTTCCAGGTTGAGCGCCATCCCGAGCGTGCCGTTCTTCGCGAACTCGACCAGCTCGCTCGACATTACCTGGCTCAACCCGTAGGCCCGCGCGATCCCGTCGCCGACCTCGACCACCTGGCCGACGTTCGTGATCGTCGCCTGGTCCTGAAACCCGGCGATCTGCTCCTTCAACAAACTGCTGATCTCGGTTGCGCTTACGACCATCGTCGTCCCCCAGTCGTCAGTCGTCAGTCGTCAGTCGTTAGAAGTCGTCTGTCCGTCTGCCCGCCTATCCGTCTCTACTGACGACTGACGACTAACGACTGACGACTACGTCACGCCGTCGCCGCGAGGCGAGCCCGCAAGCGCCGCAATTGGTTGATCACGCTCCCGTCGATCAGCCGGTCGCCGACGCGGGCGATCACGCCGCCGATGATCGCGGGATCGGTATTGAGCCGGAGTTGGACGCTCTTGCCGACGAGTTTGCTCAGTTGGGCGCGCACCATCTCCTGCTCGGTCGGTCCCAGCGGTTCGGCGGTCGTCACCTCGGCGATGACGATCCCCCGCTCCTCCATCACCGCCGCCCCGTAGAGCTGCGCCAGATCCGGAATGATCGACACCCGCTGCCGCTGGATCAGCAGGTGCGCCAGATTCCTCGCCTCCGGTTGCGCCGACGCGAGGACGCGATCCACCAGACCCAGCTTCTGCGCCTCCGGCACCGCCGGACTCGACAGCGCCTCCGCCGCCCGCGGATCGCCCATCAAATCGTTGAGAAGCGCCAGGTCGTCGAGCCAGCGGTCGATCGTCCCGCGCTCCTTGGCCAAACCGAACACGGCCTGCGCGTACCGTTTCGCCGCGCCGCTCGCCATACCCGCCTCCGAGAGTTACAAGTAGCAAGTGGCAAGTGACAAGTCACGAATCGCTCACTTGCAACTTGTCACTTTCCACTTGCCACTCCGTCACGCTACCGGCGTCGCCCCGTCCGCTCGTCCGCCCGTCGCCTCGGCCAGCGTTTCCTGGATCAAGCGCGATTGCGCCGCCGGATCGAGTTCCTTGCGCACGATCTTCGTCGCCGCGGTCACGGCGAGATCGGCGACCTCCTGCCGCAGTTGCTGCCGCGCTTGCTCGGTCTCGGCCCGCAGCGTCGCCCGCGCCTGGTTCAGGAAGATGTCCTGCTGCTGCGCCGCGGCCTCTTGGGCCCGCGCCACCAGCGCCTCGCCTTGCTGCCGCGACTGGCCCAGGATCTCCTGCGCCTGCCGTCGCGCCTCGGCCAGCACCTCTTCGTTGCGCGCCGCCGTCGCCTGCAGATCCTGCTGCATGCGCTGCGCCGCCTCCATGCTCTCCCGCACCCGCTCGGTCCGTTGGTCGAGCATGCTCGTGATCGGACCCAACGCGTACTTCCAGAGCAGGATTACGAAGATGATGAATGCTGCAATCTGGATACCCAAATTCCAGCCATTGACGCCAAGTGAACCCATGGTCTCGGTACCCCCCGCCGTCGAGGGAACAGTCGTCAGGGAACGGGGAACAGGAGCACGTTCAACGTCTGTTCCCTGTTCCCCGTCCCCTGTTCCCTTCGCTAGACGAACAGGATCATGATCGCGATGACGAGGGCGTAGATGGCGACCGCCTCGGCGAGCGCGGCACCGATGATCATCGTCGTTCGGATCGAACCCTCGGCCTCCGGGTTACGCCCGAGCGCTTCCATCGCGCCGCGGACCGCGAAACCGATACCGAGACCCGGACCGATCGCCCCGACACCGATGGCGATGCCGGCACCGATGTAGCGCGCCACCTTGATCAAGTCGTCGCCGGTCGCATCGACTGCCGCCGGCACGATGTGCAGTCCGCTAAGGTCACCGAGCACGTTGGTTTCCTCCTGGTCGGCCGTCCCTCACGACGCCGCCCCGCGTAACGTGGAGGCGGACCACTCCGCCCCTCGCCCCCAATTCATTCGCCCCGTTACCGCGAACGCGCCAACACGCATGCGGACCGTTCCACATCCTGGTTAGTCGCCCGTACCGGCCCGTGCCGCCTGGGCGCCACTGGCGGCCGGTTCGTGACCGAGCTCGTGTTCGTGATCCTCGTCTCCGTGTTCCCCTGCCGTCGCCAGCGTGATGTAGATCAGCGTCAGCAGGGCAAAGACGAGCGCCTGGATCGTCCCGAACAAGAGCTCCAGCCCCAGGAAAACCACCGGGAACAGAATCGGGATCACCACCAACTTGACCGCGTTCGCGATCGCGTACATCACGGCGAGCAAGATCTCGCCGGCAAAAACGTTGCCGAAAAGACGGAAGGAGAGCGAGATGATCCGCGCGAACTCCTGGATCACCTCCAGCGGGAAGATCCACCACGGATCGGCCATGTGCTTGATCCGCCCGCGGACCCCGTGCGCCCGGACCCCGGCGATCTGCACCACCGTGAACGTGATCAGCGCCATCGCCAGCGTCATGTTGAGGTCGGCATTCGGCGAGCGCAGGAAGGGCTTGAGGATTCGCTCTCCCTCCTCGTTGTGGTGGACCGTACCGATCGTGCCGACGCCGGGGAAGAGACCGGAATAGTTCGCGAACAGGATGAAGATGAAGAGCGCGCCGATCAACGGGAAGATCCGCCGGCCGACCCGCTTGCCCGCCGTCCCCTCGACCAGACCGAGCAAAAATTCGGCGATCGCTTCGAGAACGCCCTGGCCGCGCCCCGGCACCAGTGTCGCTTTGCGCGCAATCGCCGAGAAGACGATGAGGATGAGCGCCATCACGATGAACATCGTGAGCATCGCGTTGGTGACGGGAATCGGACCGATCTTGAACAGCTCTTCCGCCGCCAGGCTGACCTCGATGTGGATTTTGGCGACGGGAAGCGAACCGAAGCGGAAGAGATTGCTGGCCGCCAGACCGACGAAGTCGCTGTCCATCCTGCGGAGTTACTCCTCGTCCCCACGACCCGTTCCCGGATCGGCCCCGGAACCGCGCCGCCCGGCGACGCGATCGATCTGCCGTGTCAGCGGCCCCGGCGAAACGTCCTTCCGACCGACCCGCGACAACTCGTACAGTTGGTAGCCGGCCGCCGTCAGCGCCAGCGCCACCCCGATCAAGGTGAAAACCGGCGCCGTATCGGCCTTCCGGTCCACGAACACCCCGCCCGCGATGAACAAAACGACGGTCACCACAATAGAGCAGCCGAGGCCCGTGGCTGCTCCGGCTGCTCCTAGTCCTGCTCGTTCCTTTGGTGAGGGTTGGTTCTGCAAGCCGACCCCCGGACCTCCGTCCTGATTGCGAACAATATCACAATCCCCCCGGCCACGCCACCGCGTTCCGTGACCTCGTGCACGTCTCGCGCCATCCGCCCGTGCCCCTACACAAGGCGCATCGGCGTATCACGTCGCACGCCCGAAACGGCTATGCTTCCCCGAGTCGCGCCGAGCTACCGGAGCGTCGAAACGGGGCATCAGTGGGTTGGGGATGACGATCGCAACGGAAGAAGTCACTTCGGCTGGCACCGCCCGGCGCGATCTCCCGCTCCCGGGCGACGATCGCATCGACCCAACAGTCGACCCGAACTCGCCCACCGAGGTTCATCGGCTGCCGCCGATGACGCAGCGACGCGTCCTTGCCCTCGCCCTCCCCATCATCGGCGAGAACCTCCTCCAAACGACGGTCGGCGCGGTCGACACCCTGATGGTCGCACGGCTCGACAAAGCCTCGGTCGCCGGGGTCGGCACCGCCGCCGAGTTCGTCTTTTTCATCATTTCCATCCTGGCCGCCCTCGAAGTCGGCGCCACCGTCCTCGTTTCTCAGGCGTTCGGCGCGCGCGACCTCGCCTCGGTCCGCCGGCTCGCCCGCCAAGCGTTGGTCTGGGGCGTCATCCTCGCCGTCCCCGTCTCGATCGGCGGCTACTTCGCCGCCGGACCGGTCATCGGTCTCTTCGGCACCGAACCGGACGTCGCCCACCACGCCACCACCTACCTCCAGATCACCGCCGCGACCAGCGTCGCCCTCCTCCTCACCTTCGTCTGCAGCGCCATCTTCCGCGGCGTCGGCGACAGCCGCACACCCCTCCTCGCCTCCCTCATCGCCAACGCCGTCAACCTCGTCGCGGCCTACCTCCTCATCTTCGGTCACCTCGGCCTCCCCAAACTCGGTGTCGCCGGCAGCGCCTGGGGCGCCGCCCTCGCCCGCGCCACCTCCGCCTCGATCCTCCTGCTGATCCTCTTCAGCGGCCGGCGCGTCGTCTCCATCCGAGGCCGGTCCGGTTGGCGCCCCCGCTTCGATACCGCCCGTTCCCTCTTCCGCCTCGGTCTGCCCGCCTCGCTCGAGCAGGTGCTGACCTCGGCCGGTTTCACCACCATGCTCGCCGTCGTCGCGCTCCTCGGCACCGCCGCCCTCGCCGCCCAGCAAATCGCCTTCACCGCCCTCTCGATCGCCTTCATGCCCGGTTTCGGTTTCGCCCTCGCCGCCACCGCCCTCGTCGGCCAGAGCGTCGGCGCCCGCAACCTCGCCGACGCCGGCAAGGCCGCCCGCATCGCCGAGCGCTGGGCCATCGCCTGGATGGCGGTCGGCGGGCTGATCTACTTCGCCCTCGCCCGCCCCGTCATGACCTTCTTCACCCACGACCGCGCCGTCGTCGAATCCGGCGTCAACGCCCTCCACGCCATCAGTCTCAGCCTTCCCTTCTGGGCCATCTGGTCGGTCAACGCCGGTGCCCTGCGCGGTCTCGGCGACACCCGCGTCCCCCTCCTGATGAGCATCGTCACCGTCTGGACCGCCGTCGGTCTCGCCTACCTCGCGGTCACCTACCTCGACGCCGGTCTCGGCCTGGTCTGGTTCACCTTCATGATCACCTCGCCCATCGGCGCCTTCGGCAACCGATACATCCTCCGTCGTCGTCTCCGCAAAAACCACCACGCTCTCGGTCTCCAAGCCGTCCAGGTCTCCCACGCGTAGGGGCGGACCGCCGTGTCCGCCCTCGTTCACATGCGCAATCGTGGAGGGCGGACAGCGCCCGCAGGGCACCCGGTCCGCCCCTACGGACGTGTCGATGGCATCCTTCACCCGCCACCCATCCCACCCCGCTATACTTTCCCCCCAACAGTCAACCGAGAGCGTTGGGGTGGCGCGGGTCCCGAACGAGGCGGCGGGACCAGGGAGCGGCGGCGTGCGGGCGCGCGGTGGGCAAATCGAATCCGGCGCCCCGGCGTCGCGTCGGTCCTGGATTCCCTTTTCCCTCGGCCTCGGCAGAGACGTCACCCTCCTCTTCTGGGCGCTCTCCGTCTTCAACTTCGGTTTCGGCCTCTACGCCTACCTCTTCACCATCTACCTCGAAGACCTCGGCGCCAGCGCCTTCCAAATCGGCCTCATGGTCGGCGCCCAGGGTCTCCTCCGCATCGCCGTCAACCTCCCCGCCGGTATCCTCGTCGATCACTTTTCCCGCAAGAAAATCGTCATCGCCACCACGCTCGTCACCGTCCCGGCCGCGTTGATCTACGGGTTTGCCCACGCCTGGTGGCAAGTCCTGCCGGGTATGCTCCTGATCGTCCTCGGCAACCTCGGCACGCCGGCGTTCTCCTCCTACCTGGCCGAAGCCGGCACCGCCACCGATCGCGGTCGCGCCTTTTCGCTGGTCTACGTGATTGGTCCCAGCATCGCCCTCGCCCTCGCCCCCGTCACCGGCGGTTGGCTCGCCGACGTCACCTCCTTTCGGGTGGTCTTCTGTTGCAGTGCCGCCGCCTTCGCCGCCTCCACGATCATCCTCGCCCGCCTATCCGAGCGACCGATCGTCCACCACGCTGGCACCTCCGCCCGCTATCGCGACGCGATGACCGTCCCCGTCATCCGCGCGCTCGCCGCCCTCCAGTTCGCCGTCCTGGCGATCCTGACCGTCGGCACCACCCTGCTCCCCAATTACCTGAAGGAGGTCCACCACATCGGCGTCGGCACCATCGGCTGGTTCGGCTCGCTCGCCGCCGTCGGCAGCGCCCTGGTCTCGCTCTCCCTCTCCCGCGTCAAGGTCATCACGACCATCCGTACGATCGGCCTCGCGCCGATCTGCGTCGGCTTCCTCTGCGGCGTCACCCTGTTGACCGGAAATCCGCTCATCCTCGCCGCCGCCTTCCTCGGACGCGGCGGATTCATGGTCGCCTGGTCCCTCTTCGCCGCCGTCCTCAGCGACACCGCACCCCCGAAATTGCTCGGCCGGGCCTTTGCCTTCTGCGAATTCCTCGGCGCCATCGGACTCACCCTCGCCCCCTTCGCGGCCGGCGCCCTCTACGATTGGCGTCGCGGCGCGCCCCTGCTCGTCACCTGCCTCGCCACCCCCCTGCTGGCCGCCATGGCATTCTGGATCGAGTGCCGCTTCGTGCGACCGGCCATGCAAGCCCGCGCCGCCGAAGCTATCATCGCCCCGGCGGCAGATCGCGGCGCCCAGACCGCCGCCGTCGCCGAAGGAGTCGCTTGACCGGATGATCCCCCTGATCGACACCGGCGGCAGTGCCTACGCGATCGGTCTCGACGTCGGTCGTGCCGTCCGCGACCAGATCCAGACCGCCGCCGCCTCCACCCGCGCCGACTTCGCCCGTTCCAACGACGAACGCGTCGTCGAGCGCATCGGTGCCTACCTCGCCGCCACCGAACGCGTCGCCCCGGAGGTCGTCGCAGAACTCCGCGGCATGGCCGACGGTTCCGGCGTCCCCTTCGCCGAACTCTTCGTCATGAACGCCACCGCCGAGCTCAACCAGGAAGTCGGCCGCTTCGAGGAGTGCACCGTCGCCGGTGTCACCCAGTCCGGCACCGCCGACGGCTCCGTTCTCCTCGCTCACAACGAAGACGCCACCGCCGGTTGGGCCGACCTCACCTACCTCATCCGCGCCGAACCCGACGACGCCCCGGCCTTCGTCGCCTTCACCTACGCCGGTCTCCTCCTTCACCAGGGCGTCAACGCCGCCGGTCTGGCCTCGGTCGGCAACGCCCTCTACGCCCGTGATGCCCACCCCGGCATCCCCAAACTCTTCCTGTACCGCCGCGCCATCGCCCAACGCACCATCGAGGACGCCATCCGCGCCGTCACCGACCCCACCCGCGCCTTCGGCAACAACCACCTGTTCGCCAACGCCGACGGCGACGTTTACGACGTCGAAGTCTCCGGTTGCGACTGGGCGCTCCACCACGCCGGCAACCGTTTCCTCGTCCACGCCAACCACTTCGTCAGCCCGGACCTCGCCCACCTCGACCGTGACGAAGACCTTCTCAACTCACGCCTCCGCCAAAAACGCATCGAACGTCTCATCGATGCCGCCTGGGGCACCATCACCCCCGGCTCGCTCCGCGCCATCGTGAGCGACCACGCCAACTACCCGAAATCCGTCTGCAAACACCACACCCCCGACAGCGACCTCGACTACGGCACCATCGGCAGCCTCGTCATCGACGTCTCCACTCGCACCCTCTGGGCTTGCTCCGGCAACCCCTGCCGCGCCGAATGGCGCGAGGTACGGGTCTGACCCGACCCGACGCCGCGGCAACGACGCCTCGAGTTACCGCTCATTGAAGAGGAGTCGGGCCACGTCGTTCGTAGGGGCAGCGAAGGCCGTCTGTTCAGCAACCCTCCTCAGAGCGTCCTTCACAACCGCCCTGGCCGTTTCCGTTCTCAGCCCCCTTCAGTGGGCTTCGTCGGTTGAGCGCGGGGTCTTCAGCCCCGCGCGCGGGCGGCGCCGCGCGGTTCCGCACGGAATTTTACGGTTCTGCCACGCCGCGCCTCGCCGCGGTGACGCGCCCGCGACGGGCGCCGTCCTACGCTTGCTAGGACGGTCGCCCGGGGCTTCCCCGGGTGGGCACCGTCCCGCGCCTAAGGAGGTGGAACGTGACGGACGACGATGCTTGGGGCTGGTTGATCGCCGGGCTCACCCTGGTACTCGCCGGGCTGGTACTCCTGCATGTGGGCGACCCGTTCCTATCCGCGATGTGGGGCGTGGCCCTCGCCCTGAGCGGCGGTGCCTTAGCGGTGGTCGGCACCGGGGCGCTCCTTCGCCTGTGGCGCTAGAAGGCCGCTCGGCGTGTCGTGCCGTCGCCACGCGACACCCACCGTCGGTACCACATGCCGACGGCCGACGCCTTCGCCCACACCCGCATCGACGGCTACCGACGCGGAGAAATGGAGGTTCCGATGCTCGACCAGGTCAAGCGGCTGATCCACGCCGGGAACGTCCGCCGCATCGTCGTGACGCAGGGCGACCGCACGGTCGTCGATGTGCCGTTGACTGTTGGCGCGGTCGGGGCGCTGCTGGCGCCGTGGTTGGCGGCGGCCGGGACGCTGGTTGCCTTGGTCACCGGCTGCACGATCCGGCTCAAGCGGACGGAGGAGCCGGTGCCGACGGCAGCCCAGGAGCGCGACGCCACCCTGCCGCCCGACGAAGGCGCCACCAGCGCATAGCCGGTCCCGCCGTCGGTCGTTCCCCGAGCACGTGTGAGGCCAGGGGAGGGCGGAGACGCCTCAGTGCCCATGGTCGGCGGTCGTTCCTGGTCGTCCGCCTCCGTGGACGAGCCGGCGGCGGCCGACGCGATCGTTGCGGTCGTGCAATGCGACGTCAAGCACGGACCCCGCTTCGAGGGCATGGCCGCCGACCTCAGTCGCGAGCGGCGGGGCGGCGGCGAGGTAGGAGCGGAAATGCGCTGGGGGGCATTGGCCCGCGCCGCGCTCTTCGGGGCGATCGCGAGCGGCGTCGCGGTCGGCTTGGCAGCCCTGGAACACCCGAGTTCGCGGGCCTTTTTGCTCGCCGTGTTCGGGCTCGCGTGGTCGGCAGTGACGGTCTGGGCGTACCGGCGGACCGGCAAGGAGTAGCCGACGCCCCGGTCGGTCTCGACACGCCGCGCCGGTTGTCCGGTCCGCTCATCTCTGCCGGGAACCTCCCCGGGTCCATCAGCTATGCACGCGGATGGTCCCGCAACCACTCCACGACGTCCGCCGCATTCCGATCCGGCGGAAAAACCGGATAGAACACGTGCTCGATCACCCCGTCGGCGAGGACCAGCGTCAACCGCTTCGTCAACGTCATCCCCTCGAAGTCGAACGTCGGCAGCGACAGCGCCCTGGTAAACGCGAGTTCCGCATCGCTCAACAGATCGAACGGCAGGTGCAATCGCTCGACCGCCTCCCGCTGGTAGTCGGTATCCTGCGTGCTCAACCCGAACACCCGTGCCCCGAGCGCCTGCAACTCCGCGTGGTGGTCCCGGAACGCGCACGACTGCGGCGTACACCCACGCGCCCCGGGAATCTCGTTCCACCCGACCGGCACCTCCTTGTCCGATCGCCCCGTCCTCGGATACGCATACACCACCGTCCTTCTATCGAGCATCGCCAGATCGACCCGCCCGCCCGACGTCGCGACCAGCGAAATCGACGGCACCGCACGCCCGACAAGACCGTCGCACGCCCCGTCGTCCTCCGGCACCGGCAATTCGTCCGGCAATTGGTAGAGATTGTCGGATCGGGCCATTGCGCACCTCCCAACGGGTCGACGTTCGAGCCCGCAACATCGCTCCTCGCAAGACTACACCCCAACCGCGTCGTGGCGGACGCGTTGCCAAACCCTCTCAGCGGTTCGCGGGCAGGACCATCCAAGCGTCCTGCTGGGACTGCACCGCCGTTTCGACGTTGCGCCCGGCCGGTTCGTCGGTGGCGGCGGCGACGCGGCGGGGGAGGCGACTCCCCCACCGCCCCGGCGCCCTTCGACCGCGCTCCCCACTGACGCCGCTTCGCGAGCTTGGCCCTGTCCCGTGGGAACCCTTCGCCGCCCTGCGGCGTTCATCGATGCAGACGGAGGGCGTCGTCGCACCAGGAGGAGGAGCCATGGTCCCCCACGAACCGCAGCCGACCACCGGACACGTCTCGCGCCGTGCCGCCCTCGGGTCGCTCGCCGGCACCGGCCTTGCCGCCGCGTTCCTGGCCACCGTGGGGCACGCGGCCGCCCGCGCGCCGGCCACGCCCACCCCGGAGGTGCCGCCGGGGTACAACCCCAACGGGTACTCCCTGGACGGTCCGGGCACGCACATCAGCTACGGCACGACGTCGCTGGATGGGCGGCCCACCCTCACCTACCGCGGCACGTACCCCGAGCAGACCTTTCGCGGGGAGGAGATCCACCTGGAGGGGAGCCGGGCGCTCGTCCGGATGGTCAGCGTGCTCGTCGAGCAGGTGCCCGACGCGCGCGTCGTGTACCTGACCGTGTTGCTGCCGGAGTTTCGGCCGATCCGGCTCGGCGATCCCCCAATCGCCTTCGAGACGGTGGCGATCCTGACGACGCACCCGACGTCGTTCGCGGGGCCCACGCCGGTCGCCGGCGCGCGGCAGACCTACGAGGTGGTGCCGCTGACGGGCACGGCCTCGTTCGCCGTCTCCTAGCAAGCCGGGCGACGGCATCGAAACGATCGGCGTCCACGATCTCCCTCCTCCCGGCGGCGCGGTGCGGACGGGACGACCGCACCAGCGCCTGCGCGGATGTCGAAGGCGAGGACGCGCCCCGGTCGCGCCGTCGACCGGGGCGGGCCATGGTGCCGGCCGGCGGCCGGGGGCCGGCGCCGCGGAGACGACGGTCCCCGTGATCGCTCCCCGCTCGGCTGCCTAGCCGCAGCAGGGTTGCGTGCACAGGCGGGGCTTCGCGGGGTTGCCGGAGAAGAAGGTGCTGCAGACCGTGCCCGCCGGGCAGTCCGCGGCGGACGCGCATTCGCCGACGGCGGTTACGGTGTCCAGGCAGAGCAGCCCCTGGCTCAGAGTGAAGATGCAGGCGCAGCCCGGGCAGGTCTCGAACGGGCAATCGAGGACGGTCTGGCAGGGCACGAAGCAGCCGCCGTTGCGGCAGATCTCGCCGGCGGCGCAGGCGACCGGATCGCCGCCGACGCAGGCGCCGCCCTGGCAGGTGTCGGTCTGCGTGCAGCGGTCGCCGTCGTCGCAAGGCGTGCCGTCGAACTTGCTGGCGTAGACGCACTGTCCGGTGGCGGGGTCGCAGGTGCCGGACCCGGTCTGGCACTGACCAGGGGGCGGGCAGGCGACCGGGTTGCTCCCGACGCAGGTCCCGCGCTGGCAGGTGTCGGTTTGCGTGCAGGCGTTGCCGTCGTCGCAGGCCTGGCCCTCGTTGATGCTCTGGGCCTCGCAGCCACCGGTCCGCGGGTTGCAGACGCCCTGCGCGCACGGGCCGTCGAGCCGGCCGCAATTCACCTCGGTGCCGGTGCAGGTCCCCCGGGCGGTGCAGGCGTCGCCGGTCGTGCAGGGGTTGCCGTCGTCGCAGCGGAGGCCGACCGCCGCCGGGTCGGGCGCCAGGCCGCAACTGCCCTGGGTGCAGGTCGCCACCTGGCAGCGGGTGCGGGGGCAGCGGGTGCCGCAGCCGCCGCAGTTCTTCGGATCGCTTTGGAAGGCGATCGCCGGGTCGGCGCACGACCGGCCGCAGGCGACGGTGGGCGCCGGACACTGGCAGACCAGGCGGCCGTCGGCGCCCGTGGCGCACAGCTTGGAGCAGCAGTCGGCGTGCTCGCGGCACAGCTCGCCCGGCATCCGGCAGGCCACGGCCTCCGCCCCGCGCCGCCCGACCGGGCCGAGGGCGGCGGCGGCGAGGCCGGCCAGGAGGCGCCGCCTGGTGCCGGGCGCGGCGAGCGCCCGCGCCAAGGCGTCGAAGCGATCCCCGTCCATCGATCCCCCTCCTCCCGGCGGCGCAGTGCGAGCAGGACGACTGTAACAGCCGTTCGCCAGATGTCAACGGCAAGGACGCGCCGTCGGGGCGCCGGGAGCCCCACGTCGCCGCACGACGCGCTGTTCGCTACGGCGACGTTGGCGTGGGCGGCACCGGATCGGGGACGACCACGCGCGAAGGTTCCTTGCCAATTCCGCGATCCTCCGCCACCCACCGACCGGCACCGACGGATGCCTGCACGACCCCGCCGGGCCACTCGTCGTTCATCACCGCACCCATGACGAGCCACGTCGTGGCCGACCGCGTGGGGTTTCCGGATTCCCGTGCGTCCCCGGAGGGCGAATCGCGTAGTTTGACTGATGCGCGCTGGCCTTCGGGAGTGTAGGCTGAGGTAGCGTCCGTTACACATGTGGACGCGATCGCGCCGTGCCGACCCGGCGCTCCGCTTCCGGCCGTTCGCCCGTCCGTCCCGACCTCGGCGAACGACACATTGGCCGAAGGGTCTGTTGTCCCACGCACTGCCGGCCGACCCGAGCCACCACGCGCCGGCCGATGCTCAGCGGATGCCGAAGCGTGTCCTCCTGCCAGGAAGGGCCGATGCGCGATCCGGACCGCAACCCGACAAACCAGCGTGCCGCGCGGCAGCGCGACCCGGCCGGGGTGCCCGAGGCGCTCGCCCAGGCGCCGACGCCCGATCCCCTGCGCCAGGCAGCGGTGTCGCGATCGTTGGCCCCCCCCGAGGGAGGCGAGGATCCGCTCCGGCGGTTGGCACCGTCGCTGCGGGCGGAGGCCGTCCTCGCCCGCCAGCGGACCTTCGGCAACGCCGGGGTCCAACGGCAGCTCGGGAGCCCGGCTTCGGACCCCGGCGTGCCGATGCACCGGCAGCCCGCGGCCACCGAAACCGACGGGCAAACCGCCCAGCCCGGCCTGATCGTCGGCGACGAGGTCACGACGCTCGCCCCGGGCCGGATGCGCCAGCGCGACTTTCTGGCCGAGTTGCGCCCAGCCGTGATCTCAGCGGTCGCCGACGTGCTGGCCGGCACCGCCTGGAGCGAGCTGGCGGCCCCGGAGATCGAGCGCCGGCTGGCGGACCTCCGCCGGCTCGACGCCGCGGCGATGGAGCGGGCGCTGCGCCGCGAAGTCCCCGCGGTGGCGGGAGCGGCCTCGGCAGCGGCCTACGTTCCCATCGTTTGCGAGCACGTCCGCACCCAGCTCCGCGCGCAGCTCGCGGCGGAATTCGGTCCCGCCGATCCGATCGGCGCGGCAAGCGGGGCCCTGGCGGATGTCGCCGGGGCGGTGTCGAAGGCCGCGTCGTCGGTGGCGAAGGCGGTGAAAAGTGCCGTCGGCGGCGCCCTCGCCGCCATCGGCGGGCTCTTCTTCAAACGCCGCCCGGACGTGCCGAGGGCCGACGCGGACCCGACCGCGACACGCTCCCGTCTGGGAGCCGGCCAGGCGCTAGACGGCGGCGTGCGCGCGGGGATGGAGGCGGCGTTCGGGCGCGGCTTCGCGGCCGTTCGGGTGCACGCCGATGGCCAGGCGGCCGCCCTGGCGGACGAACTCGGGGCGCGGGCGTTCGCGGTCGGGGAGGACGTGGCCTTCGGCGCCGGCGAGTACCGACCCGGCACGCCGATCGGCGACGCCCTGATCGCCCACGAGTTGGCCCACGTGGCGCAGCAGGGGGGAGCGGCCGCGACCGGGCCGCTGGCCAAGGCGGAGGGCGGCGAGGGCGCGCTGGAGGAGGAGGCCGACCGCGCGGCGGGCGCGGCGGTCGCGTCGCTGTGGGGCAGGACCTCCGCCGGGCTGGCGGGGATCAAGCAGAACGCGATGCCGCGCCTCCGAACCGGCCTCAGCTTGCAGCGCTGCGACAAGAAGGCCGATCCCCTCACGCCGGCGAAGGCCGCGGAGGCACGCGTCGCGTTCCGCGCGAACCACGACCACCTGACCGCCGAGGAGCTGGACCGAATCGAGGCGGCGATCGCGGCGGTGACACAGGAGAACCTCGACCTCCAGACCTCCTTCTACGACTACTACACCGGCCACGCGATCAGGAAGATGGACGAGGCGAAAGCGGCCGATTACAGGGAAAAGAAGGGCTACGCGGAAACGTGGCCGGGGAGCGACACCGAAGTCCTCCCCGAAATGCTCGACGCGGGCTTCCCGGCTAGCAAGCTCGGCACCCTCCTCATCCACGAATACAGCCACACGCGCCACGTCACGGGCGACATCTACGGCTTTGGCGCCTTCCAGGAAGGCGACTCGTACGGCATCGAATTCTTCCTGGCCGAGCGCTCCGGCGACACGAAACGGGCGGAGGAGATCCTCAACGTCATGAGAGCACCCGGTGGGCTGGTGCGTCGAGAACAGGAGGAGGAGCTGAAGAAGGAGTTCAGGACCTCGTACGGGACGATGGTCGTGCTCCACGAGGTCATCGACGGGAAGTCGCGGGACGCGCCGCCGCTCGCGACACCGACCCCCTTGACGCCGGACGAAGCGCGCTCCTTCGTGGCGCAGCTCGTGTCGCGGAAGAAGGAGAACCACGACCAACGGCTCCAGGAGATCATTGCCTGGGTCCAGGGCAACTTCAAGAGCATCGAGATGCCGAGTCTCCAGCCGAGGGGTCTCCCGAAACCGTTCTGATCCGTCGTCGCGAGGCAAGGGCGAGGTCCGCTACGACCGAGCGCCTCGCGCGGCGCCGTCGCCGACTTCGGCAAGCTCCCGGCGACGCCGCGGGTGATCGTCCTGGTGGGCGATCGGGACATCGTCTACGGCGAGAACCCGGCCAAGCAGATCTGGGGCCTGCTCGGCGCGATCCCCACCGGCAACAAGGCCTACATCCGCCTAACCCGGATTCTTCACGCGCGTCGGCGATCACCCATTCGTCAGTCCCCCTGAGCTTGCGAAGGGTTTGCCGAGGAATCCCTCTCCGCCAGAGGCACTATGCCAACGGAGGGCACGACGCCTCCGCCGCGCCCCGGGAGATGCCTCGACTCCGCTCGGAACGACGAATCGCCTTGGTCGCATCCGTGAACAATCCAGGCTAATCGGCGACGCCCACGGGCAGCCGCCGCTCGTCGCCGACCACTACGTCGCCGAGACGACGACGGTGTACTTCGGGAGGGCTGATCGGCGCGCTCGACACCTTCGACTATGACGGCACCTGGAAGTGGTCCGACGCCCTGATGGACTGTCGTTTCACGCACAAGAACTGCGCGTACGCCGTCGGCAACACCGCCAAGGAGCGCTTCATGGGGACGTGGAGCGACGGCACTCCGGTGGCGGCGGCCGTCGATGTCGCCTACCCCGGCACGCCGACGGCCGGCAGTCCCTAGTGCAGGATCAGATGACCTGTTTGGTCATGGCGTCCCACGGGAGAGGTCCTTCGCTGCGCTCAGGATGTTCACCTGAGGCACACTCCCTACCTGAACATCCTGAGCGCAGCGAAGGACCTCTCCCCGTCAGGTCGTCGCCGACGGAACATGCCCGAGTCACTCTCCTGATTCCGCACCAGCCGCAGGCACGCGGTGGGCGCCGGCGGCGGTCATCGACGGCAGGAAGGGAGCGAGCCAGTCGCCGAACCCATGGCCTGGCACCGAGTCAATGGTTAGGGGGACCGACCGACGCCGGTTGCAGCCCATCGTCAGGTTTGCGTAGATACCGCCGAGGCAAGCGTTGGCGACCGACCGGGGCGGTGCGAGGATGCCGCCCCGACTCCTGGTGGGAGGGCGACCATGGCGGACCCGTCTCGGCACCTCGGAACCGACCACCTCGCGTGCGCGTCGTGCGGCGCGCCGCACCACTTCGACCCGGGCACCAAGCGCGACCCCTTCCACCACACCTGGCCGGTGCGGTGCGACGCCTGCGGCACGGAGGTGCTGGCGCCGCCGGCCGCCGCCGCAGCCGCCGTCGCCCCCCGGTTCGCGGCAGCCGCCCGCCCAAAGCGCCTCTACCACGGCCGCGGCTTCGCCCAGGCGTTCCGGTTCGCGATCGAGGGGCCGAACGACCCCGCGGTCCGCTTGCACCACGGCTTCCGCGGGGCAGACTCGCCGCACGCCTGGGTGGAGGTCGGCGCGGTCGCCTTCGATCCCGAGTGGCAACGGTTCTACGACCGGGATGACTACTTTCGGGCGCTGGGGATCGTGCCCGTGCTCGCCTACACGCCGGAGGAGGCCGCCTACCGCTTCGTGGCCGAACTTACCCCCGGCCCGTGGCCGGAGTTCTTCGGGTGACCGCCGCGAACCCGCGGGTTACCCCCAGCGGCGCTCCCGTCCGTACGCCGCCGCGTAACCGATTCCGAGGGAAGGAGCGCCACCGGGTGCCCACCTGATCGCCGCCGGCACTGCCGGCGACCAGGAGGCAGCTATCCGTGGCGCTCCCCGCGCCGATCCCGCTCACCTGACTCACCACCCATCCTCTCGCAAGCGCAGATCGACGACGCGATGGCGAAGGCGGTCGAACCGCGCCGGCGGACCGTTCGGGACCCGACGACTGTAGCAACGATCGTACATCCGTCAACACCCGGGCCGTGGACCGACCCCGGCACCCCCCCACCCACGCGCGGACCGGCGTCGGGGAACCGGTCCCGGCCGGTCCGATCGCGCTGAGCGGGCGGTCAGGCGCAGGAGGCGGTCGGGCTGACGCCGCAGAGCGGAAAGCAGCCGGAGCCGTCGCAGAGCGTTCCCACCGGGCAGGTGCTGCTCGACGTGCAGGACTGCACGTCGCACGCGGCGACCCCGATGCACGCCAGTTGTTGCCCCTCCGCCGTGGCGCGGCATTGGCACGCGAACCCGAACCCCGCCCCGCAAATGGCGCCCAAACGGGAGCCGGCGGGGCAGAAGCTGCCGCAGGCCCCGTTGATGCAGTCGCCGCTCTGGCACTGCGCGTCGGCCACGCAGGCCGCCCCGGTCGGCAGGACGCAGGCCCCGGCCCGGCAGGTCCCCGCCGTGCCCCCGGATGCCGTGCACGCGGTCCCGTCGGGGAGGACCGACCCGACGCAGGCGCCGCCCTGGCAGGCGACCGCGCGGCAGACCGCCGGGGGCGGGCAGTCGCCGACCGCCCGGCAGGCGCAGCGCCGGCGGCCGGTGGCGTCCTTGGGGCCGCAGAGCCCGGAACAGCAGTCGGCGTGCTCGCGGCAGAGGCCGCCGGGCATCCGGCAGGCCACGGCCTCGGCCCGGCCCACCCCGACGAGGCCGAGGGCACCGGCGGCGAGGCCGGCCACGACGCCGCGGCGGCTGCCGGACGCGGCGAGGGCCTTGGCCAAGGCATCGAAGCGCGAACCGTCCACGGCGGCACCCTTCGGGTCAATGTCGGGGCGAATCGCCTGCCCGGCACGATAGCCCACCCGGGCGACGCCCGTCAACGGTCCGGACGCGGGTCGGAACGAACGGGGCGCCGGTGGCCCTTGTTGCCCCGGACGGGCACACCCGGCGGCAGTTCGATGACCGGGTCTGAGGCGCCGACGGTGCCGGCCGGTCCCGGCCGGCACCGTCGGCGGCCTACTGGCAGGTGCCGTCCGCCTTGCACACCCCGCTGCAGCAGAAGGAGTCTTGCCCGTGGCAGTTCCCCCCGGTCGGGCGGCAACAGACGCCGTCCTGGCAGAGCGCCCCGTTCGGACTGCAGCAGGGCACGGTCTCCGAGCAGCTGTCGCTGTCGCCGATAATGGTTTGGCAACAACCCCCGTCGAAGCAGGTGGTCGCAGGGTGGGGGCAGACGTGGCCGCAGGCGCCGCAATTCTCCGTGTCGTCGGAAATGTTCGCGCAGGTCCCGTCGCAGCAGGTCTGCCCCGAACCGCAGGCCGGGGTGCAGGCCGTCGTGGTCGGGGTATTCGTCGGCGTATTCGTGGGCGTATTCGGTGGCGTGTTCGTGGTGGTGTTCGTGGGGGTGTTCGTCGGCGTGTCGGTCGGCGTATCGGTGGGCGTGTTGGTGGGGGTGTTCGTCGGTGTCTGGGTGGGGGCGGCACAGCGCCCGCCCAGGCAGGGCACCCCCGCCGCGCAGCAACGGTATCCGCAGGCCATCTCCCCCGCCATGTGGGCGCAGACCCGCCGCCCCAGCCCGTCCTTCGGCCGGCAGGTCCCGGCGCAGCAGTCGGCGTCCCCGCGGCAGAGCTCCCCGCCGGTGCGGCAAGCGATGGCGGCGCCCTGCTCGCCCTCCGGCCCTGCCAGGCCGACGATCCCCAGGGCGGCGGCGGCCGCGGCGGCCACCACGGCTCGGCGCGAGCGGAGCGCGGCCAGCCGCCGAGCCAACGAATCGAAGCGGTCGGCGCCCATGGCTCCCCCTCCCCTCGGTGGCGGCGTCGGGTCGGGGCGACTGTAGCAGCGTATGTGCCGATGTCAATGGCGAGGACGCGCCGCCGGGACGCCGGTCACCCCGCGGCGCCTCGGGTGCCTGCCCCCGGCACCTCGCCTGCATGCACATGCTCGCCGTGGCCGGGCTCTCGACCCCGCCGCGAGTTCCACCCGGGCCGCTGCCGCTGCCAAAAGCCGGCCGGATCGACGGTGGGCAGGCGCATCAGCTGGCATACGGCGGGGCTCCGCCGACAGGCAAAGACCCGATGCCCGCCATCCGATCTCAGTCTTACCGACCCGTGGTTTTCTCCGCCCGTACAATCTATCGACGAAAAAGAAAATATGATCTGTCATTCAGGTCAAGCGGTCACCTTGCGGTTGCGTGGACGGGCCTGGGCAGGCAGCGGGAACCCTCTGGGTGCCGCCCAGGACCGGCCACCTGCGCTCGGAGCAGCCAACGGCCCCGGCCGCACACGCCGGAAACCACGTGCCCCTCCCGTCGCCGCGTAGCGGACCACCACCCCCGCCGCGGCCGGACACCCGCTCACCGCTCCCGCCCCTCGCTCGCGCCGCTCCGCCCACGGCCGCGGCGGCCCAGAGACGCCGGGCCGAAAAGACGCGAGCCTCCGGGGTTCGCTCGCCTCCGTCGCTCCGCACCACAATCGGCGCATTCGACGCCGGCAAACAACATGCGGATGCCAGACGGACGATCACCCGACCGCGAGGGATTTCAACGCCGTCTTCGATCTTCGAGACCTTCACGCCGTTTCTGCGACCACCGCCACCAACCGCTCGATCTCCTCATCCGTCGTCAAATAGTGGACCGACGCCCGCACCACGTCGTCCAGCCCCCGCGCCTCCATGTCGTACCGCGTGCTGAATACCGACGACGTCAGGACGTTGATCGATCGCGCCTTCAACGCCCGTGCAACATCCTCCGCCGCCACCCCTTCGACCGTAAACGTCACGATCCCGCCCTTGACCTCACCCAGATCGCGCACACGGGCGCGAGGAGTGTCGGACAGACGAGACCGCAGCTTCGCCGCCCGCTCGGCGATCCGCTCCCAGATCGCGTCCAATCCGAGATCCAGCGCGTAGTCGATCGCCGCGCCCATCCCCACCTTGCCGGCGACGTTGTACTCCCAATTCTCGAACCGCCGCGCATCGCTCCGCAGCTCGTACCGGTTCCGCGCCGTCCACGTCGCCGCATGATCGTCCAAAAACGGCGGCACCAACCCGTCGATCAGCCCCCGCCGCACGTAGAGGAACCCCATCCCGCGCGGACCGCGCAGAAACTTCCGGCTCGTCGCCGACAGCACGTCGCAGCCGATCTCCTCGACGTCGATCGGCATCTGCCCGACCGTCTGGCAGGCATCCAACAGGTAGATCGCGCCCGATCCGCGCACCACCCGCCCGACCGCCGCCGCCGGTTGCACCAGCCCGCCGTTCGTCGGCATGTGCGACACCGCCACCACCCGCACCCGGTCGTCGAGCATCCTCGCCAGCGCCTCGACGTCGATCTGCCCGTGCTCGTCGTTCGGCACCACCTCCACCGCGACACCCCGCTCCGCCACCTGCAAAAACGCGATCACGTTGCTCGCGTACTCCGCCATCGACGTCAGGATGCGGTCGCCCGACCGGAACGGTACCGCGTAGAACGCCATGTCCCACCCGCGCGTCGCGTTCTCGACCACCGCGATCTCCTCCCGCACCGCCCCGATCAACCGCGCGCTCGCCTCGTAGACACCCTCCAATCGCTCTTCCGCCTCGTCCGCCGCCTCGTACCCGCCGATCGCGGCCTCCCGCCGGACGTGGCCGACGACCGCGTCGAGCACCACCGCCGGCATCAGCGACGCCCCCGCGTGGTTGAAATGCGCCACCCGCCGGCAACCGGGCGTCTCCGCCCGCAGCCGCTCAACCTCTCCGGCCAGATCGCGCACCGCGACCGCCGACGATCGATCTCTCTCCAACACCCGCCTCCCCGATCCGGACCGACCGTTGCCTCCGCCGGATGCTAACCCAACGCCGGCCCCGACGGGGCCGGCGGTCTGTCCGTGCGGCGTCCTCTCAGCGATGGTCACTCCACGGGTTGCGTCGCCGGATCGTGCGACGAACGCGACGAGGCTCGTTCCGTCGGCGCCACGTCGGCTCGCGCCGCCTGGAGATCGCTCTCCTCTCCCCGGCGCGCGTCGCCCAATCCCCAATCCGCGTCGCGACGAGGCGCGAACGCCCCAAGTCGCATCAACGCCGCCTGCCGGTGATCGAGCGGCTCGTCGCCGAGGAGCACCTCGGCCAACTCTTGCGCCCGTCGCGAATCGATCGTCGTCCCGGTCGTCGGACCAAACTCACCGGCAATCGCCCGCTCGACCCGTACCGTTTCGACCCCAAACGCCGCCGCGACCTCTGCCGCCGTAAACCGCGCGTCGATCCCCTGGTCTTCGCCAGGAGGTACCTCGATCGTGCCCCGCGCCGTATCGTTCTCTCGCATCGCAGTCACTCCAGGCAACTCGTGTCACACTCAGCCCACCGGATCGTCGACGAACGGATCGACGTTCTCGGCGACGCCACCGTGCGGCACCCGTCGCGTCCCGCCACTGTCTTCCTCGGCATACGAGCGATCGCCGCCTACCTGCTCCGCCTGCCTCCCCCACCCCTCGCCGAATCCGTGTCCGGTTGGCGAGACGTCGACCCCGCCGCTCGGCTTCAGGTCGTCGATGTCTCGCTGCGCCACCCAGATTCCGCCCGGTACCGGATCGCCTTCGCCCAGAAACAGCGACCTCCCCGTCTCCGCCTCGACGTAGAGACCCGTCTGGTCGGCCCGCCCGTCGACCGCCACCAACCGCCCCGCGTCGTCCGGATCGAATCCGAGGCTCGCCAGATAGGTCAACCGTTCGACCGGCGCCACGTCGCGTACCATGCTCATCGCGACCACCTCCTCGACCGCCCAGACCGCACCCCGCGGTCGAGGCAGTCGCATCGGGGAGGTCGCACGCACCGTGCCATCCGCGACCGCCGATCGAAAGGGACCAGCCGCACATGATCGATTTCCTGCTCCTCGGCAACGGCGCCATGCTGCCGCTCCCCGACCGTTGGTTGTCGAGTCTGCTCGTCCGCTGCGAAGGCGAGCTCACCCTCTTCGACTGCGGCGAAGGCACCCAAATCCCCTGGCGCCGCTTCGGCTGGGGGTTCCGCCGCGTCGGCGCCATCTGCCTCTCCCACTGGCACGGCGACCACGTCGCCGGTCTGCCGGGCGTCCTCCTCAGCCTCGCCAACGCCGGCCGCACCGAACCGGTCGCCATCTACGGCCCCGAACACACCGCCCAGGTCGTCGCCGGTCTCCGCGTCGTCGCCCCGGTCCTCCCCTTCGACGTCGATATCCACGAACTCGCCGACGGAGACACGTTTGAACTTCCGGGTGGTCTCCAGGCTTCGGCCATCGCCGGTCTCCATCGGGTCCCGAGTCTGGTCTATCGCGTCGGCATGTTGCGCGCTCGCCGCTTCGATCCCGACCGCGCGCGTTCCCTATCCATCCCGATCGAACTCTGGCGCTCCCTTCAGCGCGGCGAGTCGGTTGCCTGGCCAACCGGCACCGCTACCCCAGACGACGTCCTCGGCCCCGACCGCCCCGGCATCTCCTTCGGCTTCGCCACCGACACCCGCCCGCTGCCGACGATGCCGCCCTTCTTCGACGGCGTCGACCTCCTGATCTCCGAAGGTACCTACGGCGACCCCGCCGATCTCCCAAAGGCGATCCAGAACAGACACATGACCTTCGCCGAAGCGGCCACCCTCGCCCGCGACTCACACGCCCGCACCCTCTGGCTCACCCACTTCAGCCCCGCGCTCGAAGACCCCGCCGCCTACCTCGACCAGGCCACCGCGATCTTCCCCGAGACGACCCTCGGTTACTCCGGACTCACCGGCGCCTTGAAATTCTCAGACGACGACCCGACAACCCCTACCCAACCGGCCAAATCACCGACGGCGCCACCGGAAACAGCGTCTCGACCAGGACCCGCGCCACGTCGGACTTGATCCGGCAGTCGGGAAACATGCCCTCGACCTGCTCGAGCGATCGCGCCCCAAACAATAGGTACAGAAACGTCTGCCCCGGAAACGCCGCTTCCGCCTTCCAGACCACCTCCGGCAACCACGGCTCGACCACCGCCAGCCGCCCCTGCTCGAACGTCAGCCGCACACCCGATCGATAGAACGTCACCGCCAGATCACCCGTGAACCCGCTCAACGCCGATGCCGCCAGTCGCCCTTCCAGCAGCGGCGCGATCACCGGGAGCACTCGACACAGATCGGCGACCCGCACATCCCAGGCAAACTCCCGTCCGATCTGCGGAAGCCGCGAGGCTGCCAACCGAAGCAACGGATGTTCCGGAACGAGATCGAATCCGACCGACCGCAACCGCTCTCCGTCTCGCTCCGCGATCCGCCCACCCGCGGCCCGCACGTACCGCAACACGGCCCCGGTGGCCTCGCTCCACGGGACTCCGTCCCGGACCTCGATCAGCGTCGAGAACAGACCACCCTCGTGCAGCTTGTTCAGGTGGGCGACCAGTCCAGCCCGCATCCCGTCCGACGTTTCCATGACGACGACGTCGTGGATGTAGTCGCTACCCGGATCGCGAGCCGTCAACTCGTACCGCCACATTGCCTCGTCTCGAACCGCCGCCACCAAACTCCGCCGCGCCGACCGCTCATCCATCTCCACGACGAACGGGACATCTTCCACCGTTACCGGTCGAAAGCGGAACGGCTCTTCGCCCCCCGTTGGCAACTCCGCGATCGAGGTCGGGAAACCGATCAGCGCCGGCGGCACGATCAGCGCCGGCTCGTAGCCGAACCGGCGATAGAAGTTCGGGATCCCGGTCAGCCCCTGCATCAGCTGACCCCGCGCCTCGGATCGCCGGTGGATGACCTCGAACTGCGCCCCGATCAGGCCACGCCCGCGGTACGCCGGGTGCGTCCCCACCAACTCCGGCCGTCCGATGTCGATCGGTATCCCGCCGTACCTCCAGGTCTGCGAGATCAGCAGGCAGGACGAGACGATCCGCCCGTCCGCCCCCTCGCGGACGACGACGTGATCGGTCACCGGCGACGTCGGGTGGTCACCCCGAAGGAGATCGCGCGTCCAGATTGCCGCCTGCGTATCGGGAATCTCGGGCGGTCCGCCGTGGACCATCGCGTTGAACTCGGCAAGCTCCGGCGCATCGGCTTCCGTCGCCGAGCGCAGCACTAAGCCATCGCCGAGGTCGCGCGCTTCGTACGGAGGGAGCTCGATTGGTCGCGATGCAATCGCGGTCACCTATTGGCCGCCGGAAGCATCGGCGGGGATCATCAGGTTGTCCCGGACGAACGCCACGATCGCGTTCATATCGCCGACGTACGCCCACCGCCCGTCCGGCGTCTGCCCCTCTTGCAACAGCGGTGGTCCGAGCGGGGTGATCGTGATCGCGCTCTCGTCCATCGCGTAGGCCAGCCGGGCCAGCGTCAACTGTTGCTCGAGCGGGAAACTCGTCTGCACCGAGTTCCCCAACGCGAGGATCAGATTGTCGGCCTTCGCCGCCGACTTCAGCCCTTTGCCCTTTTCGAAGAGCGCGAGCAACACCTGGCGCTGCCGGTCACGGCGGGCGTCGTCGCTGTCGCTGTGGCGGGTGCGGACGTATTCGAGCGCCCGCTCGCCGTTCATGTGCTGCTCGCCCGCCGCGAAATCGACCACCTTGGTCCCGTAATCCTCGGTCGGGTATTGGTCGTCGTGGATGGCCGCCGGCACGTTCACGTCGACCCCGCCGGCGGCGTCGATCACCGCCCGGAAACCGTCGAAGTCGAACAGCGCGTAGGAGTCAATCGGCACGCCGAACACGTGCTCGATCGTGTCGCGGACTTTGGCAACCCCGGCGACCGGGTCCTTCGGCCGCTCCTTCACCCCGTAGTTGTACGAGCCGTTGATCTTGTCCGGTCCGATCCCCGGAATATCGACGAGAAGGTCACGCGGAATACTGACCGCGACCAGCTTTTTGTGGACGAGATCGAGGTGGGCAATGATGATCACGTCCGCGTTCTGGTCCCCGCCGTTCGCCCGCTTATCGACGCCGAGAACGAGGATGTAGAGATCGGTCTTTCCGTTCCAGACGGTCGACCGTCCGGGATCGCCGTTCCCCATCCCCGCTGCGACGACTTTGCGGAGTACGTCGAGGCGAGAAGGAGCGTCCGCGACGTTGGTGGGCGCAACATTCGCCGTCGGAAAGACCGTCGGCACGGACGTCGCGGTTGCGGTCGCGGTCGGATTAGCCCCGGTTACGCCCGCCGCCTCGCCCGTCGGAGCAACTGTCGGGACCACCGTCGCCGTGGCGACTGGCGTCGTCTGCTGGACATCGCCGAAGGCGAGTTCGGTGGCGCGCGTCGGCAAGGGAACGACGGCGACGCGCTCGGCATCGACGATCGCGTTGACGACGCGCCAGGTTTGGATACCGAGCGCGACGACGAGGAACAGCAACGCCACACCAAGCACCAGACCGACGCGTCGTCTCCGGCTCATGCGCGGGGACCGAGGCGTGGACTGCGGGTTCCTCTCGGGCGCTACCGGCAACGATTGCGTCTCTTGGATGGCGCTGACTCCCTTCCCACTCGATCGCGGGCGACGCTGCTTCCCACCGGCGGTTCCCGGCCAATGAGACGCTGTGCGCGTCACTATATAACAGGAATTCACATTCGTTTTGCAACGCAGTCCTTCTTGCGCAGCCGATACCACAATACGCTGCGGATAACGGGCAACTTCATGCACCTGGGCTACAATGCCGCGCCCGGCGACCTTCGGACGACCGTCGACCAACCCGTTCTCGACGACGACAGGCAGACCCGCCCAATCCCCAGGAGCCGTGATGCGCGTCGAACGCAGTGAACTCGCCGTCCCCGCCTCAAACCCCCGCATGATCGAGAAGGCGCTCGCCTCCGCCGCCGATGTCGCCTTCCTCGATCTCGAGGATGCCGTCGCACCTTCAGAGAAACCGGGCGCCCGCGCTCACGTCATCGCCGCCTTGCGGGACATGGACTGGCGGGGCAAGCCGCGAGCTTTCCGCATCAACGCCCTCGACACGCCCTACTGCTACCGGGACCTGGTCGAGATCGTCGAGGCAGCCGGCGACCACATCGATCTCGTCGTCGTCCCGAAAGTCAACCGTCCCGAAGACGTCCACGTCGTGGCGACCCTGCTCGGTCAAATCGAACAGCACGCCGGCATCGCTTGCCGGATCGGGATCGAGGTCCAAATCGAAACCGCCGAAGGCCTGATCAACTGCGAGCACATCGCTACGGCCAGCCCACGGATCGAAGCCATCATCTTCGGCCCCGGCGACTACGCCGCCTCTGCCCGGATGCCGCTCGCCCAAATCGGCGTTCCCGATGAGTGGGACACCACCTACCCCGGTCACCGCTGGCACTACCCGATGAGCCGCATCCTGGTCGCCGGTCGTGCCGCCGGCCTCCGCGTCATCGATGGCCCGTTCGCCGACTTCCGCGACGACGACGGGTTTCGCCGCTCCTGCCGCGTTGCCCGCGCCCTCGGCTACGACGGGAAGTGGTGCATCCACCCCGCCCAAATCCCCATCGCAAACGAGGTATTTACCCCCTCCGACGAGGAAATCGCCTGGGCTCGCCGGGTCGTCGATACCTACGCCTCTGCCACGGAGACGGGTCTCGGCTCCCTGGCGATCGACGGCAAAATGATCGACGCCGCGAGCATTCGCGTGGCCGAGCACGTCCTCGCGGTCGCCGCGCGGTTCGGTACCACGACGTAAAGCCTCAATGCGGATTGCAGAGAAGACGGCCCTTGCGACTCTGTAGGGGCGGACCGCCGTGTCCGCCCTGTCCCGAAGGCCGCGTACGTCAAAGAGGGCGGACACGGCGGTCCGCCCCTACGACGGCAGACAAAGCAACGCCGGGTGGTTCAGCGGCACCCGGCGTTGATCACCAAGTCTGTTTGTGCAACGGTCTTCGCTACTCGCTCGCCTCGGACGCGACCGGCTCAGCTTCCGCATCACCCGCGGGCTCGGTCTCCGCCACCGTCGCCTCCGGTGCGGGCCCGGTCTCCGCCTCCACCGGCTCGCCTTCGGATTCCGACGCCGCGGACGCGACCTGAACGCGAGCCGCCGCCCGCACCGCCGCTTCTTCGGCCGCCGCCGCCGCGGCGGCCTCCTCGGCCCGGCGCTTGTCGGCGGCGATCTTCTCCGCCCGCTGCTGGAGCCGCTGCTGCCGCTTCGAGGGGCGCCCCTCGGTGGAGGCGGCGCTCTCCATCCGCTTCATGAAGCGCTCGACCTGCCCCGCCGTATCGACGATGCGTTGCTCGCCCGTGTAAAACGGGTGGCAGACGTTGCAGAGGTCGGTTCGCAGCATCGGTTTGGTCGATCGGGTGGTAAACGTATTGCCGCACGCGCAAACGACCTGGGCTTCGACATACTTCGGGTGAATGCCCGGTTTCATCGTGTTTCGAACTCCCTGTTTGGTTTCGTGTCCCCGGCCATTCGGTCGAGTGAACCCGCAATTCGATCGGTTAGTCGGCAGAGACGGCCGGCGTGGCCTTCGCCGGCGGGGTCTTCGGCGCACCCCCGACCGGGTAGACATCGGGCGGGTAGACACTGATCTTGCGTTTGTTACGGGTGACCGGCTCGAACTTGACGACGCCGTCGATCAGCGCGTAGATCGTGTGATCCTTGCCGATGCCGACGTTGTTGCCGACCCAGAACTGGGTACCGCGCTGCCGCACCACGATCGTCCCGGC
Source organism: Thermomicrobiales bacterium (assembly GCA_036558305.1). Lineage (GTDB taxonomy): Bacteria > Chloroflexota > Chloroflexia > Thermomicrobiales > UBA6265 > DATBFX01. The sequence goes on from DATBFX010000105.1 coordinate 34,001, forward strand.
CCGGACAAGCTGCCCGTCCGACCGCTTCACCCCGAGCCGTTGCGACCGACTGTCGCGACCGTTGCGCGAACTGCCCACTCCCTTTTTGTGTGCCATGGCCTTGCTCTCCAGTAGTCGGTAGTTCGTAGACAGTAGCCGGTGGTCAGTTGTTCGTCCGTGTCTGACTACTGGCTACTGACTACTGCCAACTCGTTACGCGTTGATCGCGGAGATCGTCAAGTGCGACAACGCCTGCCGGTGACCGATCCGGCGGCGGTAGCGCTTCTTCGGTTTGTACTTGAAGACGACGATCTTCTCGCCGCGGAAGTGATCGTCGACCGTGGCGATCACCGATGCCCCCGCAACGACGGGGGTGCCGACGCGCGTCTGACCGTCGCCACCCACCAGCAGGACGCGGTCGATCGTGATCTCCTCGCCGTCCTGGGCCGCGAGTCGCTCGACGGCGATCCGATCGCCGACGCTTACCCGGTACTGCTTGCCGCCCGTCTCGATGATCGCGTAGCTCTTCGGAGCGGATGGCGGGGTGGCTGCCACGACCGGAGCGGGCTCGGGCTCCGTCACCGCCTCGTCCGCCGCAGTCGTCGCTTCGGTCTCAGGATCGCTCATCATTCTTCTCGCCCGTTTTCGTTCGACCCGGTGCGGGACTGTGCGCACACCAAAGCGGGTGCTTCGTGCACCCGCAAGCGCGTAGTGTACCACACCGCGCCCGAAATCGGTGTTGACGCTAAACGTTCCAAATGTGCTCCTATTCGCGGTCGCGGAGAGCCCGCTGGACGTCGCGATGGGCTTCCCGCTCCGCGTCGGTGGCGCGCTTATCGTAGAGTTTCTTACCGCGGGCGACGCCGAGTTCGACTTTGGCCTTGCCCTGTTTGAGGATGACCCGCAGCGGGACGAGGGTCATGCCGCGCTGCTCGACCTGGGCGCGCAACTCCTCGATCTGCGAGCGGTGGGCCAGGAGTTTGCGGGGACGG
>DATBFX010000106.1:0-2424 GCA_036558305.1 Thermomicrobiales bacterium
GCGGTCGCCGACCATTTCGGTCGTCGTCACCGACCGCCCGAGCGTCTCCGTCACCCCCGCGAAGCGGGGTCTGATCCAGTCCGACCCGGCCGGTCGCACCGCCCGCGTGAAGACCCTGATCCTCACTGGTCCGGGCAGGGCCCGGTAGAGCCGCGGCAGTTTGACGCACCAGTTGATCCCTGGCGGACCGATCGCCCCCGGCGGATAGAGGAGATTTTCCAGGAGTCCGGGCCCGCCGCTGGTCTCGCGCGCCTGGGCCAGCCAGTAGATGCGGGGCGCCCGCGAAACGATCTCGACGGTGGCGCCGGCCTCGACGAGGAGGACCGCTGCCTCCAACGCCGACTGACCGGAGCCGATCACCAGGACTCGTTTCCCGCGGTGGATCGAGCAATCGCGCAGGTGGAGGGAGTGGGTCACCCGCTCCGGCGGCAGACCGTCGAACACCGGCAGGTGCCGCGAGAAGTTGCCGAGTCCGATCGCGACGACCACGCGCCGTGCGAGGAGCACTTCCCCGTCAGAGAGGAGCAGCCGGAAACCACCGTCGATCTTCGTGAGGTACTCGACCGAGCGCGGGTCGACGTCCGGGATCGAATGGCGCTGGAACCACTCGCCGTAGCGGACGTAGTCCGCCCGCGCGACCGGTGACGTCAACTGAGTCACCTCCTCCCGTTCGAAGTCGTCGAGGGAGAGCGAACGCGCCGGGTCGGACAGGCTGATGGCGTTGCGCGATGAGCGAAGGAGCATCCCGTCCGGCATCGTCCGCCAGAACGACATCACGTCGCCGAGAATCCGGGCGTTCACCCCTGAGGCACGCAAGTGGGCGGTCGTGGTCAACCCGTACGGCCCCGCCCCGATCACGCAGACATCGTCGACTCGCATGGACGCCTCGAACGTGGTCGGTACGTGAGGAAGCCACCGAGGGATTGCGGCCGTACCGGCTGGCCAATCGTCGCCCGCCGAGGTTAGCAGCCGAAGCACCGGTCATGGGCCGTTCGGGGGGGCCTAGAGGTCGGGTTCGGCACGGGCGAATCGTACTTACGCGCTGCGGCTGGATGGCGACGCGACCGGGCGCGAAGGTGAGACAATCCGTAGCAGTGTCGCTCGCCCGCGCAGGAGTGATCCCGATGCGGACACAGGTCGCGATCGTCGGTGCCGGTCCCGCCGGTTTGGTGCTCTCCCATTTGCTCCACCGAGAGGGGATCGACTCGGTCGTGCTCGAAGACCGCGATCGGGCCTACGTCGAGCACCGCGTCCGCGCCGGCGTCCTCGAGCAGGGGACGGTCGAACTCCTCGAGCGGATCGGGATGGCCGACCGCCTGCACCGCGAGGGGATCGTCCACCACGGCATCGAGTTCCGGTTCGAAGGCCACGGTCACCGCATCCCCCTCAGCGATCTCACCGGTGGCCGCGCGATCACGATCTACGGTCAGCAAGAAGTGGTCAAGGATCTGATTCGGGGTCGCCTGGATGCGGGCGGCGAGATCCTGTTCGAGGTCGCCGACGTCAGCCTCCACGACCTGACGACGTCCTCCCCGGCCGTCCGGTTCCGGCACGCGGGGCAGGCGCGCGAGCTCCGCTGCGACGTGGTCGCGGGCTGCGACGGGTTCCACGGCGTCAGCCGCGACGCGATCCCACCCGGCGTCCTGACCGTTTTCCAGCGGGATTACCCATTCGCCTGGCTCGGTATCCTCGCCGCCGTGCCGCCCTCGACGAGCGAGTTGATCTACGCCTACCACGAGCGTGGATTCGCCCTCCACAGTCTCCGCTCCCCCGAGGTCAGCCGCCTCTACATCCAGGTCCGGCCGGACGACGAGATCGAGCGCTGGCCCGACGAGCGGATCTGGGATGAGTTGCACCGCCGCCTCGCGCGCGGCGGCGGGTGGTCGCTGCGGGAAGGTCCGGTGATGGAAAAGGGCATCGCCGCGCTACGCAGCTTCGTCGTCGAGCCGATGCACTACGGCCGGCTCTTCCTCGCCGGCGACGCCGCGCACATCGTTCCCGCGACCGGTGCCAAGGGGTTGAACCTCGCCGTCGCCGATGTCCGTATCCTCGCCGAAGCCATCACCGCCTGGTATCGCACCGGACGAACCGACCTCCTGGACGCCTATTCCGCCACCTGCCTCCGCCGCGTCTGGCGCGCCGAGCACTTCTCCTGGTGGATGACGACGATGCTCCACCGGCACGAGGGCGACGACTTCCAACACCGTCTCCAACTCGCCCAGTTGCAGTACGTCTGCTCGTCGACGGCCGCCGCGACGTCGCTCGCGGAGAATTACGTTGGGTAGTGTGGGGTCGGCCCCCCCGGCTTCGGCCCCCCCGGCCCCCCAATCCTGGGGGGTGAACGCGCCCCCCTCCGTCTCCCCCCCGGATTGGGGGGCCGGGGGGGCCGAAGCCGGGGGGGCCGACCCCACACTACCCACCGTA
>DATBFX010000107.1:0-10332 GCA_036558305.1 Thermomicrobiales bacterium
CGGCCCTGGTCCAGCGCTGCGTCCCAGTACCGCGGCTGACGGGTCTGTTGGCCGAGGCGTTCGGCACCGTGCCCGAGGTCGCTCCGGCGATCCCGCTCCATCCCAGCCCTCCTGTCAACGAACTTCTGGCCGCATGATTAGAGTCTCCCTACGTTGCACTGTCTCAGGGATTGCGTTGCAGTAAGAACAACGATAAGTGAAAGTGAAAGGGGTGAGATGACAATGGACGCAGAGCAAGAGTTCACGTTGGGAGGCAAGCGCTATCGCGTTTCTCGTCAGACGTTTGAGCAGCGTCTGGCTCACGAGCAGCCGAAAGCACCCACGAAGTACGTCGTGGACGTTGGAGGGCGACGATTTCCGATCAAACATGCTGTCTCTGTTGGTGTTGGTGCGCCACCCGTGAGCTTCACGTCGCAAGAGGCGTTTCGTCTCCTACGGCGACTCGGGTACGAGCCAATGGAACGTGATTCGAATCGGACCGGGTGATAACTGCTGCGCGATCACCCTCCGCCTCGCGAGTGGCGCCCCAGGTAGAGCACTGAGCCCTATTCCCAGGAGGTGATCAGCCGATCGAGGGGGAGGCGGTCGCGGCGGACCGGGTCTTTCGCCGCGTAGCCGACCGGGATCAGGGCGTGGGGGATGAGCGCGGCGTCCAGTCCGAGGGTGTCGCGCACGACGTCGGGGCAGAAGAGGGGCGCGCACATCCAGCCGCCGTCGAGCCCGGCGGCGTAGAGCGCCAGCAGCAGGTTCTGGATGGCGGCGCCGATGCTCTGGATCGCCATCGTCGTCTCCGCCGCCTGGCGATCGGCGTCCGGGTAGACGTCGAGTTTGGCGAGGTAGAGACAGGGCACGATCAGCACCGGTGCCGTCAGCAACCGCTCCCGGCTCTTGGCGAGGCGGATCTGGACGATCGCCGCCTCCTGCCCGTCGAGTGCCAATTGCGCCTGCCAGGTCGCGGCCATCGCATCAGCGAGCGCCAGCTTCCGTTCTTGCCGCTCGACCACCGCGAACCGCCACGGTTGCCGCCCGTGCGGCGACGGCGCCCAGCCGGCCATCGCAATCGCCTGCCGAATCAGCTCGGCGTCCACGGGCCGCGCCGCAAATGCCCGCACCGAGCGCCGTCCCTGGACGATCGCCGCCAGATCGGTCGGTCGCGGCAGATCGCTGACTTCGCTGCCCGAGCCGCGCCAGGAGGTGGCGGTCAACCCTTCGATCCGAATCAACGGCCGCTCGTCGACCGCCATCCGCTGGTACTGCGGGTATTTGCTCCGCAGCGTCGCGATCGCCGCCGCGAACCCCGCCTCGCCCGGTTCGACCAAACGCGCCCGCCCCCGCACCTGGACGAACGCCAGCCGCCGCCAATCCTCGACATAATCATCGACGACGAGTGCCACCTCCGGATTCTCCCGGATGTGCCGCACCCGCCGCAACCGCTCTACCGGCACCCGCTTCGGCTTCTCGTCCAGCGCCGAAACGATCGCCGCTTCCCCCTCACCCTCGACCACCGCAAAGCAGATCGGCACCACCGCCGGAGCGCCCGCCGCGTCCACCGTCGCCAACCGCCCCACCCGCCGCTCCCGCAAAAACGCCAACTCCTCCGCCGTCGGCGCTCGCCCCGTTTGCATCTCGATTGCTTCCACCCTACGGCCCCCACCCCCAACCGCCACCGCACCCAGAGGGTTCCCGGTACCCGGCCCTACGTAGGGGGAGGGGAGCACGCTCATGGGCGCGTTCCCCCCTCTCCCGCGCACCGGGAGAGGGGGCAGGGGGTGAGGGTCGTTATCCCCGCGCCGTCGCGATGATGTAGTCATCGGGCCGCGGTGTCCAGGCGGTCACGTCGGCCGCCACCCCGTAGATCGAGGTCAGATCGGTCAGGTAGATCGCCGCGGGATCGTCGAAGAGGGCCTTGCCGAGTTGCTTGGCGACCTCGGTCCGCTTCGCCACGTCCGTCTCCGTCGCGAAGGAGTCGAACAGCGGTTGCACCGTCGGGCTGTCGTAGCGGGAGAGGTAGCCCTGGTTCGAGATGACGAGACTGAGCAGGGTGTACGGATCGAACAGCGGTCGCCAGGTGGCGTAGCGGAGGGGCGCCGCCTTGGGATCCTTCCAACCGGCGTTGAAGACGGCGTCCTCCTGCGCCTGCGTTTTGACCTTGATCCCGACCTCGCCGAGTTGCCCGGCGATCGCCTCGACCACGTCCGCCCGCTCGCCGCTGCTGTAGTCGAGTGTCGTCTCGAAGCCACCGGCGACCCCGGCGTCGGCAAGGAGCGCCTTCGCCTTGGCGGGATCGTACGAGTAGGGCCGGAGGGAGGCGTCGAAACCGAGACCGCCGGGGGCAAAGAAATTGGGGAGACGTTGCCCGTAACCGCCGAGAAGGGCGTCGCGGACCCCCTCGACGTCGACCGCGAAGTTGAGCGCCTGACGGACGCGCACGTCCGAGAACGGCGCCGTGTCGGTCGCGATGCGCACCCAGGCCGAACCGGAGACGGCAACCGGGTTCACCTTGGCGCCGCCGCCCTCGACCGACTTCACCTGATCGACCGGGACGCCGCGGATGAGTTGCGCCGTCCCGGCCAACAGGTCGGCGACGCGGGTACTCGCGTCGCCAACGAACCGGTAGGTCACTCGTTGCGCGACCGGTTGCCCCTTCGGACTCCCGGCGAAGTAGTCCGCGTTGACTTCGAGCGCGAGGTGGTCGCCCGATGTCCACTCGACGAATTTGTAGGGGCCCGTGCCGATCGGTTTCGCGGCGAAGTCGTTGCTCGCCGCGTACTGGGGTGGCAGCGGGGTCAACCAGGCGGCGATTTGCGCCGGCAACCAGGGGGCGGGTTGGGAGAGGACGAGGTGGACCGTCAGCGGATCGATCTCCTTGACCTCGGTGATCACGGCGAACTGTCCGGCGATCTGCGAACCGGTCTTCTCGTCGAGGATGTGGGCGACGGCGGCGCTGACCGCCTTGGCGTCGAACGCCTCGCCGTTGTGGAACGCGATCCCCGACCGCAGCTTGATCTCGTACGTCTGGGGATCGACCGGCGTCGGCACCGCCGCCGCCAGCAGCGGTTCGAGCGCCCCATCCGGTCCGTACTGATAAAGCGAATCGTAGACCGAATGCACCACCGACCAACCGTCGATCGTGTACGTCAGGGCCGGATCGAGCGTATCCGGTTCCGACGCCAGATCGATCACCATCTCCTCGACCGGTGCTTGCGCGAGCGCCGACCGACCGAACCCCGGACCAATGGCCAGACTCAGCCCGCCGAGACCGGCCAGGCGCAGCAGCGAACGTCGATTCATTCCCGTGTTCATCATCCCAATGCTCCTTCCAGGTGCTACCCGATAGCGATGCGACTATTGACCCATGGTGGGTGCGGGTCTATTCGGCCCCCCCGGCCCCCCAATCCTGGGGGGAGACGAAGGGGCGCGTTCTTGAGGGCCGTCCTGAAGGCAGCGCCCCCCTCTCGTCTCCCCCCAGGATTGGGGGGCCGGGGGGGCCGAACGCCGGACCGGCCGACGCGAAGGGACCAGCACTCAGTTGCGCCGCCTCCCTCCTTTCGTTGCCGGATCGAGTGCATCCCGCAGCCAGTCCCCGAGCAGATTGAAACCGAGGACGGTCAGCGCGATGGCGATGCCGGGGAGGGCGGCGACCCACCAGGCGGTCGTCATCGTCTCCCGTCCGCCCGCGACCATCCCGCCCCAGGTGATCGTGCCGTCCGGGGCGCCGAGACCGAGGTAGCTCAGGGCGGCTTCGTAGAGGATCATCGCCGCCACCTGCTGACTGGCGATCACGATCGTCGGACCGGCGACGTTCGGCAGGATGTGGCGCACCACCATCCGATGCGGACCGACGCCGATGGCGCGCGCCGCCTCGACGAACGCCGCCCGCCTCAACGCCATCGCCTGCAACCGGACGATCCGGGCGTAGGCGACCCAACTGACCGCGGCGAGGATGGTGACGACGTTGCGCAGACTCGGTCCGAGCACCGCGACGACGCCGATCGCGACCACGACGAACGGGACCGCCTGCTGGACGTCGATCGCGAACGAGATCAGCCGATCGGCGATACCGCCGGCGTACCCCGCAATCAGCCCGAGCGCGACCCCGATCGTCCCGGCGAGCAGCGTCGCCGTGATGCCGATCGCCAGCGAGACGCGGGCGCCCCGGACGACCCGCGCTAGGACGTCGCGCCCGAGTTGATCGGTGCCGAGGAGGTGGGCTCTCGGGCCGCCGGCCCAGACCGGGGGGGTGAGCCGGCCGTGCAGGTCCTGATGGGCGGGGTCGGTATCGATCAGGAACGGACCCAGCAGCGCCACGGCGATCAAGAGCAGCACCAGCGCCAGCCCGATCCCGCCGGCGAGGGGGAGCGGGCGGTGCCGGGGCGGATGCCCGGTCCCACTTCGGGTATCCGAGCGTGCGTCGTGCCGGTCGAGCGGGGAGAGGCGTCCGGCTGTCTGCTCGGCCATCACCAGTTGCCTCCGGTGTCGCGTTCGACCGTGCGCAGGCGGGGATCGAGCCAGCGGCCGAGCGCGTCGACGGCGATGCCGACGACCACGATCAGGGTCGCGACGACGACGACGAACGCCTGGATCACCGGCAAATCCCGGTTGCCGACCGCTTGCAGGGCGAGTTGGCCGATCCCGGGATAGGCGAAAACCCCCTCGACGATGACGGCGCCGCCGAGGAGGAAACCGAGCTGGAATCCGACGAAGGCGAGGGTCGGCAGGGCGGCGTTGCGGAGCGCGTGGCCGCGGACCACCGCCCAGCGAGTCAGACCCTTGCCGTGCGCCGTGCGGATGTAGTCGCGGGAGAGCGTCTCGATCAGGGACGACCGCAGGAGACGGGCGATCGTCGCCGCCGGGTAGATGCCGAGGGTCAACGCCGGCAAGACGATCGCGCGGGCGCCGTCGCCGCCCGATGACGGTAGCCAATGGAGGCGGACCGCGAAGAAGAGGATCAGGATCGTGCCGAGCCAGAACCCGGGGATCGCCTGGCCGGCCAACGCCAGCAGGGTCGCCCCGAGATCGACGATGCCGCCGGGGCGAGTCCCGGCCGCGATGCCGAGGGGGACGCCGATCGCGAGGGCGAGCGCCATCGCGACGGCGGTCAAGGCGAGGGTCGCTGGGAGGCGGTCGAGGACCGTCGCCATCGCCGGGCGGCGGGCGCGCCAGGAGTCGCCGAAGTCGCCGCGGAGGGCGTTGCCGACGAAGGTGGCGTACTGGACCGGCAGCGGGCGATCGAGTCCGAAGTGGGCGCGGAGTCTCGCCGTCTGCTCCGGCGAGCTGCCGGGGGGCACGAGGGCGGCGAGCGGATCGCCCGAAAGGTGGATCAAGCCGAAGACGAGACTCGTCACCGCGAAAAGGACGGCGAGTCCGTAGGCGATGCGTTGGAGCAGATACCCGACCATACCGATGCCATTCCGTCGAACCACCCGCCCTGGCGGTCAGTCCGGGGCGACCACGCAACGGCCAACCCTCGGACATACCGGACAGGCGGCGGAGGCCCCTCGGGCACCGGGACGCAAAAACGCCCGGGGCGAAAGGCCCTCGGGCGCGGTCGGCATGTTCGGGAAAAAGGAATACGCAAAGCGCGACGGCATCCGAAGGATACCCGGCCCCATCACGCCACGCGCCTTCTCCCATCCGGACTGTACCGTCGGCCCCGGAATCTCACCGGATCGTGCTCGTGGCCGTGCCACTCGCTCGCGGGCTTTACCGCCGGTCGGGACTTGGCCGTCGTAGCTCGCGGCCTCACCCAAACCCCGAAGGCTGTGTTACCGACAGGATACTCAGTTGCGCGCGTTGTGGCAAGGGGGAGGACGCGCGATCGGACGAGGGCCGCCGTTCAGCCGGCCAGCCGCTCCCGCGGGCCGACGGCGTAGGTGACGTTCTCCAGCAGCCCCTCGATCGCCGTCGCGGGCTCCGGCTGGCCGAAGCGGAAGCCCTGCCCCTGCTCGCAGCCCATCGCCCGCAGCAACCCCAGTTGTTCGGCCGTCTCGATCCCCTCGGCCACGACCTGCCGCCCCAGCGTGTGCGCCAACCCGATCACGGCCTCGACGATCGCCTCGTCGCCGGTATCCCGACCCAGACCGGCCACGAACGCCTTGTCGATCTTGAGCGCATCGACCGGGAACCGCCGCAGGTAGTTCAGGCTGGAATAGCCGGTGCCGAAGTCGTCGATCGCCAGCCCCACGCCCAACTCCTTCAGCCGCCGCAGCGTCGCCACCGCCGTTTCGGCATCGGCCATGACCGCGCTCTCCGTGATCTCGAGTTTGAGCAGGGCCGGGTCGAGGCCGGTTTCACGCAGCATGAAGGCGATCACCTCGACCAGATCCGGCCGCTGGAACTGGCGGGCGGAGAGGTTGACGGAGACGACCGGGGGGTCGGCGTACTGCTCCTGCCATGCCCGTGCCTGACGGCACGCCTTCGCCAGGACCCACCGCCCGACCCGCTCGACCTGCCCGGTCTCCTCGGCCAGCGGGATAAACTGTCCCGGCGGGATCGGCCCCAACGCGTGGTGCTGCCAGCGCACCAACGCCTCCACCCCGACGACCGTCCCGGTTGCCAGCTCGACCACCGGTTGGTAGGCCAGCCACAACTCGCCCCGCGCCACCGCCCGGCCCAGGTCCGCTTCCAGTTCGGCGCGCTCGCGCAGGGCGGCGCCCATCGCGGGATCGAACACGGCCCACCGGGCCTTGCCCCGCTCTTTCGCCCGGTAGAGCGCCACGTCGGCGTCGCGCAAGAGGTCGGCCGGGTCGGTGTGACCGGGAGCGGCGACCGCGATACCGATGCTGACCGTGACGCCGAGTTCCCGGCCACCGACGGCGAAGGGGGGTTTCATCACGGCGACGAGACACCCGGCGATCGCCTCGGCCTCGGCCGCGCCGGCGAGCCCGTCGAGGAGAATCGTGAATTCGTCCCCGCCGAGCCGGGCCACCATGTCGCCGGGTCGCGCGCAACCGCGCAGGCGCTCGGCCACCTGAACGAGCAGCCGGTCGCCGGTGGCGTGGCCGAGGCTGTCGTTGACGAACTTGAAGCGGTCGAGGTCGAGAAAGAGCACGGCCAGGGGTTCGCCCGTCCGCCCGGTGCGCGCCAGGGCCAGGCCGAGACCGTCGAGGAAACGCGCCCGGTTCGGCAGACCGGTGAGTGGGTCGTGGCCCGCCTGGTGGACCAGTCGCGCCTCGGTCCCGCGCTGTAGCACGAAGAGCGTCGCCAGGGCCGTTGCCTCGGCGAGGGCAAGGGTGAGCGGGAGCCGGTCGGCCGCGTGTCCACCGCCGTGGAGGAATGCCGCGATCGCCGCCCCGACGGCGGCCAGGACCATCCCGGCCAGGAAGCGATTCCAGGCCGGTCGGAGCGGTTCCAACCCGGTCCCTCCATGTCTGCTCGACGCGGGCGGACGCGCCGCCTCGGCATCACCGGCGGTGGATCGCGCCCATACCCTTCGGCCTGGCCCGACGGTAGGGCGACCCGCTACCACGGGCCATGACCCACCGGCACCAATCGGGGTCCGGGACCAACGTCTGGTCCAGACCCGATCGGACTAGCCGTCTGAATGCCGGCAGGGGTCACCGCCGACCCTCCCGGCTTGCTCAGCGCGAGAACGGCGCGTACCGCGCCAGGACGTAGAACAGCAGGCCGAGACCGACAAAGGAAAGAACCGTTTGCACCGGCATAACCTCCCGCGGCGAGTTTGGCGAATAGCGGTCGTACCAAGGCTACGGCGAGGCTTGCGATGCACAATGGCCCGCGGGGCGGGGACGTCCGAACGGGGCCGGCGCGGTCGGGACGCGAGTTCTGGGCCGCCCGGGTCGGGCACGGCCGCGGCGATCGTCGCCCGCCCCGGCGGCGCGATGTATCAGCGGACCGAAATTCGCCTCTACTTGGATGCCGCCAAGGCCGGGGAGGGCCTGCTAACCGCCCCGGCGACGGTGGCCCAGGCGGCGTCGGTACTCGCTGACCCCGGTTCCGGCGCCGCCGTCCTCCAGCCGCCCAGCCGCAAAGGGGATCGATCGCGACGCGCCCGGCGCGGTACGATTGGCGTCTTGCCTGTCGAACCGGGAGCGGTTGGAAGGTATCGTGATGACAGAGCAGGTGACGCGGCGAACGGTGGTGGGCGGACTGGCAGGGATCGCGGGCTTGGCGGCGGTGTCGCGGGCGAGGGCGGCGGACGGAGATCCGGCCGACCTCGTGCGCCGGTTGATCGAGGTTGCCTACGGCGACGCCGACGTCGACACGATCGACGACGTCGCCGCGGACGAGTGGGTCCCGTCCGATCCGGCGGACCCTCCGGGGCGAGAGGCGTTGAAGGCGCGGATCGTCGCGAACCGGCAAGCGTTCTCCGTCCTCTGGAAGACCTGGACCGTGACCGTGGACGAGGCGTTCGCCACCGGTCCATCCGCGGCGGCGCGGGCAACCCTCGTCGGCACGGGCTTCGATGGCACGCACAACTCGCTCGGCGTGGTCATGATCGCCCACGCCGACGGAGGAAAACTGGTCAGCGCCTGGTCGGGGACGAGTGAGTTGCGGGCGGTTGGAACACCAACGCCGTAGGCGGAGCACCACCAATATTGTGCGGGGCCTTGTGATCGCGTAGATGGCTTCACGAATGGTCGTGTGCCGTGCGTGGGGCCTGCTCGGCTCGGCGTTTCTGAATTTGGCTAGGCGATCAGGCGCGAGAACTCGTTCGCAAGCGATTCGGCTGTCTCGCGTTCGGTTCCGGGGCCTGGTTTCGAGACCGGCGGTGGTACCAATCCACCAAGCTCGTCGATTGTGACGGCCCGAAACTCGGCAATCCGCAGCAGCGAAGTCAAGTGCGGCGCCGCGAGAACGACGCGATCCAGGAATCCGACCAGGAGATAGCCAACGACCTCTTGCACGTCGATGTCGACGCGTGCGGCCGCTTCGGCGGTGATCGGGACGCCCATCCCTTGGCGCCTGAGACCGAAAAAATCCACGAGAAGAATGTCGCGATCGCGGTCGTAGACGATGACCAGATCGCCCGGCTCCGGTGCGACGACCGCCGGCCATCTCGGGGATAACATCTTCGTCTCGATCGTCGTCCGCTCGTTGGCTCGCCAAGCAGGAATGTCGAGCAAGGGTACGCCGACGCGCTGGATGACGACGTTCTTACCCGATTCCATCGCCCTCGTAATCAATCCCAGATTGCGTCGCGCGAACTCCGGATCGTCAGATGGCATGAGCACGACCATCGAGTCATCGGGGATTCGATCGAGGAGGGCTGGCTCGTTGAGCGCCTCGCGGAGGAAGCGGCCCAGGAGCGCCAGATTCTTCGTCGTCTGTTCCGCGATGTCGCGCGGGACCGACTCGTCGCTCATCGCCGTCTCCGCAGGAATTCGGCCCGATGCCGGTCCCAATTGTCCATTAGATCATCGACTGCTTCGGTCAACGCGGTCGCGTAATCGACCTCGCGCATGCGATCCCAGCGGACCGTTCTGCCATCCCAGCCGAGGACATCCCGATGGGCAAAGCCGTGCGCCGTGTCATAGCGTAGCGCCGGTCGGGGTTCATTGTCGATCATCACCTCGTACTGTGCCACGAACGAAAGGACTTGTTTGCCTTCGCGAACAATCACGACCCGAACGATATCGCCGAGGTCGTTAATCACGGTCTCGAACCGCTTGTGCTGCTCCGGCATCGAATGAATGCCGTCCTTTGTTCATATCCGGACATCGTCCGGGACGGTGGTTATTGCGTCCCGCTAATGTTGGCACGCGGGCTGCTCCGTCGGTAGTGGCACGAACCGCCGCTCGTGCATCGGCAGGTCAGTCGGGTGGGTCGGGTGAGGAGGAGCGCGTGCTCGATTGGCTGGTCGTTTGGCTGGCGGCCGTCGCCCTCAACGTCGTGCCCGCGTTCGCACCGCCGACGTGGGTGTTGCTGGCGTACTTCCGCATCCATGCCGGGATGCCCCTGATCCCTTTGGCCGCGGTCGGTGCCCTCGGCTCCACGTGTGGTCGGTGGTTGCTTGCCCGGCTGAGCCGCGGTGTCGGTCGCCGGTGGCTCTCCCGAAGCCGCCGCGAAAACCTGGAGGGTCTGAGCGCGGTCCTTCAGGAGGAGAAGCGGGTCAGCGTCCCCGCGCTGCTGGCGTTTTGTTTCGGACCGCTTCCCAGCAACGAGCTCTTCATTGCCGCCGGATTGGCCAAGGCGCCGCTTGCCCCGCTCCTCGCCGTCTTCGCGGTCAGTCGATTCGTCGGGTACGTGATCTGGGTGGGGTTGGCCGGGACGGCGGCCGGGTCGCTGCAGGACGCGCTGATACCGCGTTTCGGCAACTGGATCGCGATCGTGACCGAGGTGGCGGGGATCGTCGGCCTGGTGCTGCTACTC
>DATBFX010000108.1:0-10225 GCA_036558305.1 Thermomicrobiales bacterium
GCGTCACCGCCGATCCGGCCGTCGACGATCAGGTGTTGAAACGAGAGCGCCGGGTCGTGCGCCCGCGGAATCGCTGCTCCGTGAGCCCTTCGACGCAAGGCAAACGACCCGAGCGATGCCAACGCCGATTGCAACTCCCTCGGGCGATCAAGCACCGGCACCCGCAACTTCGGGAACTCGTCAAGTAGCCCTTGCAGACCCGCGGTAATCTGACCCGGCACGACGACGGCCACCGGCGACTCCCTCTCGATCACCGCCATCATTCCGTCCGCGGACCGCGCACCGCGTCTCGCCACGTAATCCGCCGCAACGGCCGCGGTCGCGGCGAGCGCGGTCTTCGGCTCGTCCCACATGAGATAACCGGGCACCGGCAGCAGCGTGATCCCATCCGGTACCGGTGGATGACCCAACCAGACGATCCAACCGTCGACCCTCGCCAATTGGTCATACGGGACGATGAACGGGTCGATTGCCTGGGCGCGCTTCGTAAGCGTCGAGTTTGCGCCGAGCGCGGCTTCGAGCAATTCCTCCCCGGTATCGAGCAACACCTCGGTCAGTCCGCCGCGCCCACGGGAACGGCCGCGAGGCCGACCGCCTTCAGCAACGCTTCGTTGAACGCCGCCAGGTCCGCCGGGATGCGCGACGAGATCAGGTTGCCATCTTCCACGACCGGCTGATCGACGTATTCGGCGCCGGCATTGATCACGTCGTCGCGAATCTTGTTGACGCAGGTCGTCGTGCGCCCCTTCAGAACACCCGCCGATATCAACAACTGCGGCCCGTGGCAGATCGACCCGACCGGTCGCCCACTCTCGACGAATCGCCGCGTGAACTCCACCGCCGGCTCGTAGATGCGAAGATTTTCGGGCGAGCCGCCACCCGGAATGACCAGCAGATCGAACGACGCGAAATCCTCGTCGGTCACCTCGTCGAAGGTCTTGTCCGACCGCAACGACGCTCCCTTTTTGCCGTCGATCGCGCCGTGCTCGATCCCGATGATCGTTACTTCGGCGCCGTGTGCTTCGAGCGCCGCCTTCGGATCGACCGCCTCGCAGTCCTCGAAATTCTTGGCCAACACCATCGCCACCCGTTTGCGCGATGTCATCGCTGCCACCTCCTTCTTGCCTGACCGCACGCGCATATGCGGCACGCGAGTCAGTGTACCGGCGACCGCCACCACGGATGGGCACCGCAGTTGCGCCGCGGCCGAAGATCGGTTCGGATCTGCGGCGTTCCCCGGCTGCTAGTCGGGAACCAGTTCCAGCGACTTCCGATCGTTTACCCTCGTCGCCATCTCGGCGAATGCTTCGACCGCCATCGCGCCGAGGTCCTCTCCGGAGCGGAGTCTGACCGCGACCGCGTTGTCGTTGACCTCCCGCTTTCCGATCACGAGCATGTACGGGAGCTTCTGGAGTTGCGCGTTGCGGATCTTCGCCTGCATCCGGTCCCGGCTCACGTCGACTTCTGCCCGCAGACCGCGATCCGTCAGCAGCCGCTCCACCCGCCGCGCGAACTCGACCTCGTTGTCCGTGATCGGGATGATCGCCGCCTGGACCGGCGCGAGCCAGACCGGGAAGGCGCCCGCGTAGTGCTCGACCAAGCCCCCGACGAACCGTTCCATCGATCCGAGCAGCGTCCGGTGGATCATCACCGCCCGATGCCGCTCGCCGTCCTCGCCCACGTAGGTGACGTCGAACCGCTCGGGAAGATTGAAATCGGCCTGGATCGTCGGGCCCGTCCACTCGCGCCCCAGCGCATCGAGCCACTTGATGTCGATCTTCGGCCCGTAGAACGCGCCGCCGCCCGGGTCGATCTTGTACGGCAACCCGCGCGACTCGAGACCTTCTCGCAGTCGCGCGATCGCCTTCTCCCACGTCTCCTCGTCGCCGATTGCCTTCTCTGGGCGTGTCGCCAGATACGACATGAACTGGTAGCCGAAGACGTCGGCCATGTGCTCGGCCAGCTCGATGACTCCGCGCACCTCGTCGACGACCTGCTCGGGACGACAGAAGATGTGGGCGTCGTCCTGCGTGAACCCGCGCACCCGCAGCATGCCGTGGAGCGTCCCGGATCGCTCGTACCGGTAGACCGTACCCAACTCCGCGTACCGAATCGGCAGGTCCCGATAAGAGCGCACCTGGCTCTTGTAGATCATGATGTGGCCGGGACAGTTCATCGGTTTGAGGTAGTAATCGACCTCCTCGATCGACATCGGAGAGTACATGTTCTCTTTGTACGTTTCGAGGTGCCCGGATATCTCATAGATCTTGTGCGAGGCGATGTGGGGTGTGTTGACGAGGTCGTATCCCCGCGCAAGCTGTTCCTTTTGCTCGAACTGCTCGACCAGGTACCGGACCATCGCCCCCTTCGGATGCCAGAGGATCAGCCCGGCGCCAATCTCCTCCGACACCGAAAACAGGTCGAGCTCGCGCCCGAGCCGGCGGTGGTCCCGCCGCTGCGCCTCTTCCAGTTTTCGGAGATGCTCATCGAGTTCTTCCTGCGTCGGCCAGGCCGTTCCGTAAATGCGTTGGAGCATCGGCCGATTTTCGTCGCCCCGCCAATAGGCGCCGGCGATCGATTGCAGCGTGAACGGTCCGATCTCGGCCGTCGTCGCGACGTGAGGGCCGCGACAAAGGTCCAAGAAATGACCCTGCTGATACGTCGAAATCGTCTCGTCTTCGGGAAATCCTTGGATCAGCTCAACCTTGTAGGGGTTTGACTTGAAGATGTCGAGTGCTTCCTGGCGAGACACCACCGACCGAACGAACGGCTCGGCCTTCGACTGGTTCACTCGCATCCGGCGCTCGATCTCGGCGAGGTCGTCGGGAGCGAGCGGACGCGGCAGATCCATGTCGTAGTAAAAGCCGTGCTCAATCGCCGGACCGATGGCGAACTTGGCATCCGGAAAGATCTCCTGGACCGCCTCGGCCATCAGGTGGGCGCAGGAGTGCCGCATCCGCGCCAGCTCGTATTCCCGCTGGTCGTCCGGCGAGAACGCGATATCCATCTCGTCGACGACTTCCTGTACCTGTTCCGCTACCATTGCCGGTCTCCTCGTTCGATGCGCAACAAAAACGGCCCGCGCCCCACAAGGGACGTCGGACCGACGTGGTTCCACCCTACTTCCGGCTTACCCGTACGGTAAGCCGCTCCTGTTCGCCGCTAACGGGGCGCCCCGGACCGAGCTACCGGCGCCTGGGCGCTTTCGGCGGTCTGCTCGCAGGTGGTTTTCCCGGCTCGATCTCCGTGTCGCCGTTCCAGCAATGGGCGACATCTCTGGCGGAACCGTGACCGGTACTCGTCCTGGTCGACGCAAGGTCGAGATTCGATTGTTGCCGATAGCATAGGGACTCGCGCGCGATTCTGTCAATCGGGTCTCTTCCGCGTCGTCGTCGACCCTCCGATCACCGATCCGAGCACGCCCGCGACGATCACGATGCCGGTGACGGCGACGGCAACCAGGAGTTTGCCGTCGAAGCGGTCCAATGCACCGGTACCGGCCGATTCAGACGCCGGTGCCGGCGTCTGAATCAGTGGGCCGGCTTCGCTATCGGCTACGGGACTCGGTGCCGGGGTCCCGCTCGATCGGGGTGAGCCGAAGGAAGCGCCGGGCGTTGCCTGGGCTTCGATGCGGGCGGCATCGGGATCGCGAAAGCCGACGACCTCGCCGGTGATCGGACGCTTGTTCGCGACCCTGGCCTCTTTCTGCTCGAATGCGTAGTCGAGCAGCACTCGGTCGTCGTCGTACCAATCGTCGGGCGCGACGCCGTCGAGCGTGACCGAGATCATCGTGTTGCCGTTTCGGCGTGCGACCTCGATCAAGCAATATCCCGCGTCGTCGTCGTAACCCGTCTTACCGCCGACGAGATCCTGGTAGGTGTTGAGCATCTTGTTGGTGTTGGTCACTGTGTAGGAGCCGTCGGACGTGGTGTACTGGGCCGTGGAGATCAGATCGACGAACATCGGGTACTTCAAGGCGTACATCGTGAAGACCGCGAGATCGTGGGCGGAGGAGTAGTGACCCTTGACACCCCAACCGTCCGGCCGCACCAGGTGCGTCTCGGTGAGTCCCATGTCGCGGATGCGCTCGTTCATTTCGTCGACGAAGTGGCTGACGGCCTTGCTGTCGCTGTCGCCGTTCTCGTAACCAAGTGCCCTGGCGACCGCGTGCGCGGCGTCGTTGCCGGACGGGAGCATCATCCCGTAGAGCAGGTCCCGAAGCGTGAACGACTCGCCGGAACCGAACCCCATCACCGTCGACGATTGCGGATCGAAGACGTCCGAATCGTCGGTGGTAATAACCTGGTCCAGGTTCCCGCGTTCGAGTGCCTCGATTGTGGTGAAGACCTTGGTGAGACTCGCCATCGCCACCTCTTGGTGGGCGGCCCGCTGGGCGAAGACCTCGCCCGTGTCGGCGTCGATGACGATGTAGCGCTTCGACGTGATCTGGAGATCGGGAACCTCCTGCGCCCGGATGATGAAGGGAAACAGGCACGGGAATAAACTCGCGAGGATCGCGCTGGATCGGACGATCGCCCGCATCATGGCTGGCCAATGAGTGGTCCGACGAAGAGGCATCGGCGGGGAAACTCCGAATTCGGATCGTCAGTCTCAGGATATGGCCGACGATGGACGGATTGCGCTCCGCAGATGGTAGTCAGCCGTTGAAGTGACCGTCAACCGATCGACACGAAAAACGCCCGGCCACGAAGGCCGGGCGTCTTCTCCGAACCGGTGGGCGATACTGGATTCGAACCAGTGACCTCCACGATGTCAACGTGGCGCTCTAACCGACTGAGCTAACCGCCCACGACCGTCAGGAATGCCCCGCCGGTGCCAAGGATTATAGCCAGCGGCACGCAGGGGTGTCAATCGCGGTTGGGCGGCGTGGCCGGTCCGATCGGAGGTTGGACGTCGATGACCTCTTGACCGCCGAGGTAGGGACGAAGCACTTCGGGGATCTCGAACGAGCCGTCCTCCCGCTGGCAGTTCTCGATGATCGAGATGACGGTCCGGGGAAGGGCGAGACCGGAGCCATTGAGCGTGTGCATGAACTGTGGCCGGCCACCGCCCGACGGGCGGAATCGGAGGTTGGCGCGGCGGGCCTGAAAGTCGAGGAAGTTTGAGCAGGAGGAGACTTCGAGCCATTCCTGAGAGCCGGGCGCCCAGGTTTCGAGGTCGAATTTGGCGGCGGCGGTGAAGGAGAGGTCGCCGGTACACATCTGGAGGAGGCGATAGGGGAGACCGAGGGCTTTGAGGACGTCTTCGGCTTCGCCGATGAGGCGATTGTGCTCTTCGATCGACCTGTCGGGGTGGACGAATTTGACCATCTCGACTTTGTCGAACTGGTAGCCGCGTTTGATGCCGCGGACGTCGCGACCGGCGGAGAGTTGCTCGCGGCGAAAGCAGGCGGTGAAGGCGACGTGGTAGATGGGGAGGAGTTCCTCGTCGAGAATCTCGTCGCGGTACATATTAGTGACCGGGACTTCGGCGGTCGGGATGAACCACTTGTCTTCGTAGGCGTCGCGGAATTGGGCGTCGCCGAACTTGGGGAGTTGACCGGTGCCGACGAGCATCTCCTCAAGGACCATGTAGGGCGGGTACACCTCCTGGTACCCATGTTTCTGGACGTGGAGGTCGAGCATCCAGGTGATGAGGGCGCGTTGGAGGCGGGCGGCGTCGCCGCGCATGATGTAGAAGCGGGAGCCGGAGACTTTGACGCCGCGTTCGAAATCGATGATGCCGAGTTGCTCGGCGATTTCCCAATGGGGGCGCGGGGTGAAGCCGAAGGGGCGGGGTTCGCCGACGGTGCGGACGACGACGTTGGCCGATTCGTCCGGTCCGTCGGGAACATCGGGAAGCGGCAGGTTGGGGACGCCGAGCAGGAGCTCGCGGAGTTGGTCGTCGATGACCCGGGCCTTGGCGTCGAGGTCGTCGATGGTGTCCCCGATCCCGCGGAGGTTTTCGATGAGTTGCCGGCGTTGTTCCGGGTCGCGGGATTTGCTAACGGCCTTCGAACCTTCGTTGCGCTCGGCCTTGAGGGCCTCGACTTCGGTCAGGAGCGCACGGCGTTGAGCGTCCAGGGTCACGATCTCGTCGATCGGGGCGGTGGTGTGGAGGCGGGCGATGCCGGCTTTGACGGTTTCTGGGTTTTCGCGGATGAGGCGGATGTCGAGCATGTGGGTCTCCTTTGAGCGATTCTACCTGTCGTAGACGCGACGACGCCCCACCGGGTTAGGGTGGGGCGTCGGTGGGCGGCGTGGCGGTGGCCACGCGCCGGTCCTGCCCTCAATTCGGACTCAGACTCCGGGAAGGATCGACGTAGGCGATGCCGCGGTAGCCGGGGAGGAATTTTTCCCAGCCGGCGACGATCGCCGTGTCGAGGCGGCGTTCGATGGTGTAGTAGATGCCGGCCGAGGGTTCGATCGGCAGTTTCCGGAGCTGCATGCGGGCCTCGCCGAGCGACTTGCCGCCTTTGCGGTGGTTACAGGTTTTGCAGGCCGAGACGAGGTTGTCCCAGGAGTGCGGACCGCCGCGGGAGCGGGGAATGACGTGGTCGATGGTGAGATCTCCCGCCTGCCGGCCGCAGTACTGGCAGGTGTAGTTGTCGCGGATGAAGACCTCGCGCCGCGTGAGCTTGACGCGCGGTCGAGGCCGGCGGATCAGGTAGATGAGACGGATGACGGAGGGCCACGGGAAATGTCGGGTCGCCGTGGCCACCGAGGCGTCGTGGGCCTCGAGGATTTCGGCTTTCCCGTCGATGACGAGGACGATCGCCCGGCGCACGTTACAGACGTTGAGTGGTTCGTAGTTTTGGTTGAGGACGAGGACTGCTCTGTTCACCCCGGTCTAAACCCTTACCTCAAGGGTTGCCGCAGGTAACCTTCGCACCAGGCACCGGACGCAACCGACCAACCGCCGACTCCATCCCAAGCGATAGTAGCATGTCAGCCGTCAGTCGTCAGCTTTTTAGCCGATAGCCGGTAGCCGATAGCCGGTAGGAATGCGCGAGCGACCTTGGCGGGGGGTCGCGGTTGGTATGACGCCGAGGCGACGTTGGTGTGAGATGCGCCGGTCGGGGGCGTGTGACCCCGCGGGCCATCGCAGGGAGGTCCTTCGCTTCGCTCAGGATGTTCGGGGGGAGGGTTGCCTGAAAATGAACATCCTGAGCGAAGCGAAGGACCTCTCCCGTCGTTTGTTCTCAGTCAGTCTGCCGCCAGGGATTGGTGATCCAATACCGGACGGAGGTATTGGCCGGTGAAGGAGGCGGAGTTGGCGGAGACGTCCTCGGGGGTGCCTTCGGCGATGATGGTGCCGCCGCCGTGGCCGCCTTCGGGGCCGAGGTCGATGATCCAGTCGGCGGATTTGATGACGTCGAGGTTGTGCTCGATGACGACGATGGTGTTGCCGCCGTCGGTCAGGCGTTGGAGGACGCCGAGGAGTTTTTCGATGTCGGCGAAGTGGAGGCCGGTGGTCGGTTCGTCGAGGATGTAGAGGGTGCGGCCGGTGGCGGTGCGGGAGAGTTCGGTCGCGAGTTTGACGCGTTGAGCTTCGCCGCCGGAGAGTTGGGTGGCGGGTTGGCCGAGGTGGATGTAGCCGAGACCGACGTCCTGCAGGGTTTGCAGTTTGCGGCGGACGCCGGGGATGTTTTCGAAGAAGGCGAGGGCCTCCGTCACGGTCATGTCGAGGACATCGGCGATCGATTTGCCCTTGTAGGTGATCTCCAGGGCTTCGCGGTTGTAGCGTTTGCCGTGGCAGACCTCGCAGGGGACGAAGACGTCGGGGAGGAAGTTCATCTCGATCTGGATGATGCCTTCGCCGTGGCAGGCTTCGCAGCGACCGCCCTTGACGTTGAAGGAGAACCGGCCGGGTTGGTAGCCGCGGGCTTTTGCCTCGGGCATCGAGGCGAAGAGTTCGCGGATCGGGGTGAAGAGACCGGTGTAGGTGGCGGGGTTGGAGCGCGGGGTGCGGCCGATCGGGCTCTGGTCGACGTCGACGACTTTGTCGAGGTGGTGCATGCCCTCGATGGCGTCGTGGGAGTCGGGTTTTGCGCGGGCGTTGTGGAACTCCATGGCGAGGCGGCGGTAGAGGGTGTCGGTGATCAGCGTGCTCTTGCCGGAGCCGGAGACGCCGGTGACGGCGATGAAGGTGCCGAGCGGGAAGGTGACCGAGACGTTTTTCAGGTTGTTGCCGGTGGCGCCACGGAGGGTCAGTCGCTTGCCGTTGCCCTTGCGGCGGGTGTGCGGGGTGGCGATCTGGCGTTGGCCGCTCAGGTATTGACCGGTGATCGACTCCTGGACGCGGGCGAGGTCGGGGATGCGGCCGGCGGCGACGATGCGGCCGCCGTGGACGCCGGCGCCGGGGCCGACGTCGATGATCCAGTCGGCCGATCTCATCATCTCCTCGTCGTGCTCGACGACGATCAGGGTATTGCCGAGGTCGCGGAGGCGGAGGAGGGTGCGGATGAGCCGGGCGTTGTCGCGCTGGTGGAGACCGATCGACGGTTCGTCGAGGATGTAGAGGACGCCCATCAGGCTGGAACCGATCTGGGTGGCGAGGCGGATGCGTTGGGCCTCGCCGCCGGAGAGGGTGGTGGCGGTGCGGTCGAGGGTCAGGTAGTCGAGACCGACGTCGACGAGGAAGCCGAGGCGCTCGCGGATCTCTTTGAGGATCTGGCGGGCGATCAGGAACTCGCGGGGGGTGAGCGGGGCGCCGGTGTGGGTCTCGGGGTCGGCGGCGAGGTCGTTGAACCAGGCCTGGGCCTGGCGGATTGGTAATCCAGTTAAATCGACGATGTTGCGGCCGTTGATGAGGATGGCGAGGACCTCGGGTTTGAGGCGGGTACCGTGGCAGGTGGGGCAGGGGCGGGCCGACATGTAGCGGCCGAGTTCTTCTCGGATGTAATCGGACGAGGTCTGGTCGAGGCGGCGTTTGAGGTTCGGGATGACGCCCTCGTACATGACGTCGTAATTCTTGAGGCGGCCGTTGCCGGAGCGGTAGCGGACGACGATCTTGTCGCGCTTGTTGCTGTTGAGGATGGTGTCGACGGCCTCGGCCGGGAGTTGGTTCCAGGGCGTGGTCAGGCCGAAGTGGTGTTTCTCGGCGAGGGCTTCGAGTTGGGCGGTGTGCCAGGAGTAGCCTTCGCCGGAGTTGCGCATCCAGGGGGTGATCGCGCCCTGGGAGATCGAGAGGTTGCGGTTGGTGACGATCAGCTCGGGGTCGAATTCGAGTTTGGTGCCGAGACCGGTGCAGTCGGGGCAGGCGCCGTGGGGCGAGTTGAACGAGAAGTTGCGCGGTTCGATCTCGCCGAAGCTGATGCCGCAGAAGGGGCAGGCGAAGTTCTCGGAGAAGAGGAGTTCGCCGCCGTCGACGATCTGACCGACGGCGATACCGCCGGCGATGCGGAGGGCGACTTCGAGCGAGTCGATGATGCGGACGCGGTCGGGGTGCTCCTCCTCCGGGACGTTCGGGTCGTGGCGGACGACGATACGGTCGACGACGACCTCGATCGTGTGCTTCTTGTTCTTCTCCAGGTCGATCTTCTCGTCGACGTCGCGGACCTCGCCGTCGACGCGGACGCGGACGAAGCCCTGGCGGCGGACCTCGTCGAAGACGCCCTGGTGCTCGCCTTTGCGGTCGCGGATGACGGGGCCGAGGATCATCAGGCGGGTGCCGTCCGGGAGGGCGAGGATTTGGCTCGCCATCTGCTGGACCGACTGCTGGGCGATGGGGCGACCGCAGTTGGGGCAGTGGGGGCGACCTACGCGGGCGAAGAGGAGGCGGAGGTAGTCGTAGATCTCGGTGACGGTGCCGACGGTCGAGCGCGGGTTGCGGCTGGTGCCTTTCTGGTCGATCGAGATGGCGGGGGAGAGACCGTCGATGTGGTCGACGTCCGGTTTTTCCATCTGACCGAGGAACTGGCGGGCGTAGGCGGAGAGCGACTCGACGTAACGGCGCTGGCCTTCGGCGAAGATGGTGTCGAAGGCGAGCGAGGACTTGCCGGAACCGGAGAGACCGGTGAGGACGACCAAGCGATCGCGCGGGATCTCGACGTCGATGTTCTTGAGGTTGTGCTCGCGTGCGCCACGGACGGTGATCTTGTCGTGGAGGTGCGGCATCTGGCGTGATCCCTACCTGGTGCGCGACCGGGGTCGCGGGCGACAACCTACGAGCGACGAGCTTCTGGCTTCGAGTGACGAGCTCGTTGCGGGGCGTCGGGTTGCGA
>DATBFX010000109.1:0-4650 GCA_036558305.1 Thermomicrobiales bacterium
GTCGAGGGCGCGTGCCAGGTCCTCTTGCGTAAGGTGGAGTTCGTGGCGGAGTTCGGCCAGTCGGAGCACGTCGTCCATCGCGCGCTTGACGGCGTCGATGTGCTCCCGCGCGCCCGGTTTGGCCTCGACTTCTGCGCGCAACTCGGACCACGGCCGGTGTCCGCTCATGGCAATAGTCCTTCCTGCTGCAATTCCGCAAGATAGACTTCGTCCAGGTGCTCGGCCAGGGGAATGGCCTCGCGGTCCCAGGCCCGCCATTGGCCCGACTTGTCGCCACCGAGCAGCAGGATCGCGGTCCGCCGTGGGTCGAAAGCGAACAAGATGCGAATATGACTGTACATTGGTCGCAACTCTTTCATGTTGGCGAGACGGGAACCGGCCAGCGGGGCGACGAAGGGGCGGCCCAGCGCCGGACCGGATTCCTGGAGTTTTTCGATCGCGGCCTCGATGGCACGTTGCGCGCCGTCGTCGAGCCCGCGGAACCAGTTCCCGAATTCGTCCGTGAACTCGACGCTCCAGGCCATGCCCGATTCATATCATAATCGTTGTAGAAGTCAATGCTTCTGTTGAGCACGCTGTGCCCGATCGATGTGGGCGAATGAGAGATGGCGATCCTCAACCCCCCTCCACGCCGATCGTCACGGCAGCATTCGGGTATGTGCGCCGGCACGGCGTCGATATCAACGGGCAAACCGTTTCGACCGGGGACCGACCACCACGCCGCGCGCCGTTGGAAGCTCGATAGACGGCGAGAGCGGCCTCGAGATCGTCGGTTTGGCCGAATCGGATCTCAACATCGCCGATCGTGCGCCGTTCCCGAGCGATAGCCCCGCCACGAAAAGTGCACGCGGCTTCGACGATCGCACCCTGCGATCGATACCGTGGTACGCTGCCGTCCTTGGCATCCAGAGCGAACTCGTAGACATCGGGGACGCGGGGCGATGACGGGTAGACCGAATCACAACCTTGAAACGGCTACCGTGCTGGTGACCGACTATGCCTGGCCGGAGCTCACGATCGAAGAGCGCATCATCGGCGCGGTCGCCGGCGCCACCGTCGTCGCCGCGAAGACCGGTGACGAAGGCGAACTGGTCGCGCTCGCGCCGGGTGCAGACGCCATCCTCACCTGCTGGCGCGGGGTCACACCGGCCGTGCTCTACGCCGCGCCGCGCTGTCGGATCGTCAGCCGCTACGGCATCGGCCTGGACAACATCGCCGTCGACGTCGCAACGGAACTCGGCATGCTCGTCACGAACGTGCCGGATTTCTGTTTGGACGAGGTCTCGGATCACGCGCTGGCGCTCTTGCTGGCGAGTGCCCGCCGGATCGTCGACTTTGCGCGGATGACGAGAACGGGCGAATGGGATTCGCGTGCCGGGCGCGCGCTGCCTCGGCTGCGCGGGCAAATCCTCGGTTTGGTCGGCTACGGTGCAATCGGCCAGCGGCTGGCGCCGAAGGCGGCGGCGCTCGGGTTGCGCGTGATCGCGTACACCCCGCGCCTCGCTCCCGATGCGGTCGCCCCGTTCGGCGCCGCGACGAACGACCTCGACGAGCTCTTGCGGTCGGCCGACTACCTGTCGATCCACGCACCGCTGACGCCGGAGACGACGGGCATGATCGGCGAACGGGAGTTGCGGTTGATGAAACCGACCGCGACCTTGATCAACACCGCGCGCGGCCCGATCGTCGACGAAACGGCGCTCGTGCGGGCCCTGACCGAGGGCTGGATCGCCGGCGCCGCGATCGACGTGCTGGAGAGCGAGCCGCCCGTTCCATCTCACCCGTTGCGTTCGCTCGCCAACGTGATCCTGACGCCCCACGTCGCTTTCGCGTCGGAAGCGGCGGTCGCCGAACTCCGGACGCGGGCAGCCGAGCACGTCGCCCAGGTCCTTCGCGGCGAGATCCCGACCAACCTCGTCAACCCGGTCGTGCTCTCGCGGTCGAATCGCCGCCTCGACCCGGCGTGAGCGGTAGCGGTTGCCGAGCGACTCATCCTCGTGGATGATGCCGACCCTCGATCGCATCAAGAGGAGGAGACCAGCATGTCCGAACCCGCCGCCGCCCTCAGCCCCGCGCGTGTCTCGATCGGCATCGAAGAGATGAAGGCCCGCCACGGCGATCCGCCCTGGGCGGAACAGATGGTGATCACCGACCGCTACGTCGTCACCGTCATCTGCCAGGCACCCGGTCACGCCAACGACTGGCATTACCACCTGGCCGAGAACTGTCAATAACTAATGCCATTGACTCGTGCTTCAGCCGGAGCGCGACCCGCACGTCCGCTTCCAACCGGCGCATCCCTGTCCGCCGCGTTTCGACCGTGATCTGCCGCACCAACCGCTCGATCACTTCTCGCTTGGCTGTGGCGTCGTTGGTCGCCTCGATGTCCGCCAGTTCTTCCCGCAGGGTTGCCAACGCGGCCGCCGTCTCGGTCAGGTACGCCTCTTGCGCATCGACGAGCGCGGCCTGGGCGCTCAGCGACTCGATCAATTCCCGCAGTTGCCCGGCTTCGCGGGCGACGGCGTCCAGTTCCCGATCGGCTTCGTCGTCGTCGATCTTGCCCCGGCGATACAGTGTGACGATGCGCTCACGTTCGGTCTCCTTGTTCGCCAATTCCCCAAGCAACGAGCGTCGGCGCTCATCGAAGGAGGTCGACTCGGTCATCCGCTCGCGGAGCCGGCGCCGGGCCTCGTCGAGGACGTCGCCCGGGTGGAGGATGAATTGCCGGCATTCCTGCCAGACGGCGGCTTCGAGCCAGTCGGCCGGGATCTGTTTTCCAAAGCAGCGCCCGCCCGTCAGATCCTTCGCCCGGCCGGTGCCGGAGCTGCACCGGTAACGGCGGTAGTCGCCGTACGGGCTGCAACCGGTGTACGACGCGCCACAGTTCTGGCACCGGATCAACCCGCGTAGCTGGTAGTCCCGCTTCGCATTCTTCTTTGCCATCCGCCGATTGTCGACCAGTGCGTCCTGCGCCCGTTGCCACGTCTCGGCGTCGACGATCGCGGGAACCGGGCGGATCACGCGCCCGAATCGGGACTCAACGAACTGCTCCCCCTTGTAGAGCGGGTTCGTGACGGCCGCGTGGAGCGAGCTAAAACCCCACCCGCGAACGTTCTCAATCACCGCGGCGTCCTTGCCGGCCTTGCGCCGCTTGGCGGAGAGGCCGAACCGCTGGACGCGGGGAACGCCGAGCGCGTTGAGGCGTCGCCACTCGGCATTGACCGTGGTTTGGTGGTTGGCGAGCCGCGTGATGATGTCGCGCATCATCTCGGCCTCGGTCATGCCCAGTTGCGGTACCGGTCGCGTCGAGAGGATGAAGTTGCGCTGCTCGTCGATGTCGAGTCCGACCGGGATCGGACCGCCGGTGTACTGGCCCTTGGCGGCAACGCGGTCGCGGCCGCGGCTGGTCTGCTCGGCGATCGTCTCGCGGTCGAGTTCGGCAACGGAGCCCAGCAGTTGGAAGATGAAGCGTCCGATGGGCGTGGCGGTGTCGAGGGGTTCAGTGCCGCTGCGGATAGCGACGCCCAACCGGTCGAGCTGGTCGTGGGCGTCGAGCAGCGCGCGGAGGGACCGCCCAAGGCGTCTGACGCGCATGAACAGGACCGTTCCGAATCGGCCGGCCTCGGCGTCGGTGAGGAGGCGCTGACCGTCGGGGCGCTCGTGAAGCGGGATCGCTCCACTCACGCCCTCGTCGACGTACTCGCCGGCCACGGGCAGGCCGTGGAGATCGACGTACCGCCGCAGGAAGGTCAGTTGGGCCTGGACGGTGTCGGTGTCCTTCTGCTCCTCGGTGGAGACGCGGGCGTAGAAGGCGACCGCCGCGGGTACCGCAGTCCGCTCCGCCTCGCCGGCGTCGACGCGACGCGCCTTACCTCGGGTCGCCATCGTCGCCTCCTCGCGCCGCCACCTTTCGCATCCCCGCCAACCCGCGGACGGACGCGTACGCGTCGTCGAGTGCGCGGAACTCCTCGTCGCCGACGAAGACGAACTCCAACCGCGCCCCGGCGCGCTCCGCTTCGGCGACGAGGTCGACGATGTGGGACGCTTCGCGACTCAACCGGTCGGGCGCGGTCGCGACGACGGCGGCTACCCCGCCCGCGGCCATCGCGCGCCGCAGCCGTGCCAACTCGGCCCGATCGTCCAGTGAAAGGCCGGGCGCAACCTCGCGGTAGACGTCTTCCGCCCCGACGACGTAGCCGCGGTCGACGCAGAACCCGCGACACGCGAAACCTTGTACCGCGAGCGCGTCGGGTTCGTGCCCCTCGGTCGCGGCACGGACGTAGATCGCCGCCTGCTGCGGAGTCTCATTCCTCGCCATCGCCCCCTCCCTCCATGGCATCGTTCGACCAACCCTCTGGACTGCCGCCCGGGGGTGCTTCAGCGACCACGGCCGTGGTCTTTGCATCAACCAACGCGATCCCGTCCATCGTGACGCCCAAGGCCGCCGCGATCCGCCGCAGCGTCGACAGGTGCGGCTCCTGATCCCCTCGTTCATAGTTCCGGATCGACGGCAGACGCGGGACTACCCTGTCCGCCAGCACCGGCCGGGTTAGCCCCCTTCTTGCCGCAGTTGCCGAATCATCTTTATGGGCCGCCCTTCCTCGCCGCCGTCCGTCACCGGCGCCCAAGAGGTGTCGCGGGAGAGTGGCT
>DATBFX010000110.1:0-21457 GCA_036558305.1 Thermomicrobiales bacterium
GTCGATCTGCCCGTACCAGCGCCGGCCAAACTTCCCGGGATAGCCGTAGCGGAGGTTCGTCGCCACGACCCAGGCGAAGACCTCGTCCCGCGCCCACGTCTTCCGCAAGGTATGCGAGTGCGGGTTCATCCGCACCGTGTAGGCGAAAAGGTCCTTGCAGCGCCCAACGGCCAGCCCTGCCGCTCCAAATCGCCCGGCGGCATGACCTCGGCGGGCGCCATCTTGCCCGGCTCGACGATCGGCCCTGCCGCCGGCTACAGCGGGTCCTTTTCGTAGCCACGCTTCGCCACCGGAAACCCGTCCCAGGGCTCGGCGCCGCCAGCGACTTCGCCGAAGCACCAGTTGCCGCGGTGCCATTGTAGCCCTCCCAGTCTGCATTGCTTCGTGCTGCCAATTCCAGGCCGTCTTCTTGCGTCTTTCTTCCTCAAGACCGCGAAGCGGGGAGGCGGCGCCAATTGGCCGAAACCGATCAGGCGATCGGTCCCGAACGGGCCAGTTCCGTGGATCGGATACCCGTGCAAGCATCCGTCGAGGTACTGGGGCTCGCGGTGAATCGCGATCTCGCCGCCCCTCCGCTCGACGATCGTCGGCCGCTCCGTGAGTTCGGCGTCGCTCTCCTCGCGAGTCGGACCACCCACGAACCGGCACTGGGATTGCCCGCAACGCTCAACGCTCACGATCAACTCGGTCAACGGTGTGAGGAGTTCGGTGGTCGCGTCGGTCACCACACCGTCGTCGCATCTCGGTCTCCTCGTTCGGTCTCCGTGATGTCTCGCGCCGCCCGATCGCCCCAAGACCCGCATCAATCGTCAGGCCGCTGGCACGGCAGTCGTCTCCGCCCCGGTCTCCGGTGCCGCCGTAGCCAGCGCGTGCCAGGAGAAGAGGTACCATGCCGCCTTACAGCGGATCTCTCGCACCGTCCGTCGGAGGCGCCAACGCACCTTTGCGTTCGGACCGAGCATAGCGGCGACGACGTCCTCCAGGTCGACCAAACCGGGCACGTCGTGGCCTCGGCATCGCATGATCGCCGCGAGCAGATCGGCCCCCTCGCCGTCGAAGTTCACGACCAGTCAGCCGGCCGTGTTTTCGTCGGAATCGAGCCCGCAGGGGTTGGCGACTTCCTCCTTAGTATTACAGTTCCCTTTTTCGCCTCAGGCGGCGGCGGCGGTGGCAGTCCTGTGCGGTCTTCTGGTGGCGACGCCGCCAACGCGACCACGCGAGGACGTCGGCTGGCGCGCGGGCGGCGGCCCAGACGAGGCGGACGAGCAGCCGCCGGAGTTCAGGGACGGTGAGCGGGATGTGGAGCGGGCAGGCGGGTCCCCCCTTTTCGCCGCCCCGACGACCAGCGCGGCCAGCGCCAGGAGGGCCAGGGTGAGGTGCCGGTGCCAGCCGTGCCAACTGCGGACTTCGTAGTGGTCGAGCCCCACCTGCCCCTTGGCGAGCTTGATCGTGTCCTCGATGGTCCAGCGCGCCCCGGCCGCCCGGACGACCTCCGCGAGCGGGGTGGCGAGGGGCGCGTAGACGAGGTAGTAGGCGACCTCGGCCGACCGCTCCGGGTGGCGGCGGGCGAGCAGGGCATGGACCCAACCCTCCTGCAGGGCGGGGCGCAACGGCAGGTACGCCCAGTCGCAGAGGCGCGGCCCCTGCGCCCCCTCGCCGCAGCTCACCCGCTGCCATGCCTCCGCGGGCGTGGCGACCGCGAGGTCGGCGACGGCGACCTGCCGCGGCGGCCCGTGGGGCGGCCAGGTCGAGGGCTTCTCGTTGCCGCGGACGGCGAGGACGTAGGCTTGCCCCCGCTCCTCCAGCGCCCGCCGCAGCTTCCCGTCGCTGCCGTAGACCTCGTCGGCGACGACCCAGCGCGCGGGCACCCCGGCATCCAGCGCCCGCTCCAGCATCGCCAGGGCGAGTTGGGGCTTGGTCCGGTAGGTGAGGCCGTCGGGGATCGCGGCCCCGCGACAGCGCGCCGGGTCCGCCAGCCACGCCTGGGGCACGAAGAGGGCGCGGTCGATGGCCGCGTGGCCGCGGGGGCCGGCGTAGCCGAGGAGGACGCCGACCTGGCAGTTGGCGACCTTGCCCAGCGCCCCGCAGTACTGGCGGGCGACGCCGGCCGAGTGCCGGCCCTGTTTGGGGAAGCCCGTCTCGTCGACGACCAGAACCCCGTCGGGGTCGCCCAGCTCGGCGGCGACGTGGGCGCGCAGGTCGTCGCGCACCGCCTCGGCGTCCCAGGCGTAGCGGTCGAGGACCCGCTGGATCCCGCGGGGGTGGGCGTAGCCGGCGCGCTCGGCCAACTGCCAGCCGTTCTTGCGCTCCACGTCGGCGATGAGGCCGCGCAGGTAGTCCGCGGCGTGGGCGTGGGCCGCCGCGCGGCGAAAGTGCCGGCGGAGCAGCGCGGCCGCGTCGGCGACGGCCCGAGCGGCCGCACCGGCCGCCTCGGCCTCGCCCGCGCACGAACACTCGGACGCCGTCATCGTCGCCACCTCCCCGTCACCTCACCCGCCACCCACACGAAAGGGGAACTGTAATATTAGTGCAGAATCAGGCGGCCTTTTCGGGCATGGAGAGGTGGTCGGCGTTGTCTGCACCCAAGGCGTCGTAGACGCAGCACCCCAGTTCCTCCCTGGTCAAACGGCGCGCCGGCTCGGCCACGCGCCGCTTGCCATGCGTCCGCTTCGGCTCGATCGGGTTGAGCCACGGGCTCGTGACCGGCAGCGGGCAGGCCACGATCCGCACCGCCGCCGCCCCCGCCTTGACCGCCCGGTTCCGGGCCACGATCCAGGCCGCGAACTCCCGACCGCCGTGCCAGGAGGCGTTGTCCCGGATCAGCAGCAGCGCGGCCTTGCCCGCCGCCAGCTTGGCGCAGCACCAGGCTAGGTACCGGGTCGTCACGCCGCTGATCGGCCGGCCGTCGACGAAGCGCAGCCAGAGGGCTTCGGTGGGATCGCGCCCCATCGGGTGCTCCCACCACCGGACCAGCAGGCCGTAGCAGGCCACGGCTTTCGGTTCGCCCTTGACAACGCAAAGACTCCGAGTCGCAGGCCGGAGCCTCGCGTCGTCGAATGCGCGCATCCGCAGGTCGCGCGTCGTCGCAGTGTCCACTTGGGGCGCCGCCATTTCTAACCGGCTGCCGACGCGGAGGACGTACTCGTCGCCTGCTTCGTTTGCTTGCCGCGCCGCGTGTGCCGGCCGATCGCCTCGTCCAGGATCTCAATCCGCGGCAGGCGGTCGCCCCGGTACACGGACATCCAGGGTTGCAGCGCCACGCGCGACTTCTTCGCCTCGATGGCGCCTGAGGTTGGTGCACCAAGTCGTTGCTCGTCGACCGATCCGTGCCGCTCAGGCGGAAGGCGAACCGCTCTGGGGTGTGGTTCTTGACCCTCCCTTGCCCGTGTGGCGCGGTGATTGCCCCGCTGAGGTAGCGGACCGGCTATGGGTTCGCGGCCTCGGCCCTCGGCACGCCCGAGCGAGCCACGATCCCGGGCTTCTGGCTCCCGGACCGGTCCTTGGCTGCCGGCCGAACTGCCGGTTCCGATCGCTCGATCGAGAGGATCGGCGGCACCCCCGGCCACCGCCCCGGTGAGTCGCACCTCGCGTGCCCTTGGCCATGTGCGGACCCGCCGGCCGGTGTGATCTTCTCCATTTCCATCCGCCCTTCACTTTCGGCCGATCGTCGACGGGCCAACAACTCCGCCACATCCGCTGGCGCCGCCGCGGTCCGGCCGGCGAACTCTTCCGGGCAACGAGCGCCGCCCCGGTCGTCCCCGGACGGCACGCCGCGGTCACTCAGCGGGCTCGGCGTCCAAGCCGTCGGGATCGGCAGCGTAGGGGTGGACGTCCCCCCGCGTTCCGTCGCCGTAGGGCACGAACCAGTGGGCGATCCCCAGCGGCTCCATGCCGACGAAGCGCCCGAAAAAGGAGTCCTCCACCCCGTCCTGGGCCGGGTCGAACAGGTACTCGAAGTCGCGGTCCTCCAGCACCTCCTCCTCGACGGCGGCGCCGTCGAGGGTGCGCCCCTCCCTTTCCAGCCGCACCCGTGCCGTGTCGACGATCGCCCGCACGGCGAGGGCCTCGGCCAGGCAGGCCACCGGCGCCGGCTCCGCCTGTGCCAGGTTCCGGGCAGCGACCACGACGCAGACGAAGAACCGCCGCAAAAAGTCCGGGGTGTAGCGGCGCCGGTACCGCCGGGGCAGGCAGGCACCGAAGAAGGAGGTCGCGACGTCCCAGCCCTCCTGACCGACCGATTCCAGGTCGAGGAAGAGGCAGTCGATGACGAAGATGCTCGCGCGGCGGATCGCCTCCCGCGCGGCCCAGGAGGCCACCGCCGCCACCTCGACGTCGTCGTCGAGGTCCTCGTCCTCATCTGCGGGCGGCCACGGCGGCATGCCGACGGCCAGCAACCGCCCCCCGTCGGCCCGCAGCCGGCCGCGGACCGTGGGCAGCAGGGCGTCGCCGAGGCGGGAGGGGTCGGCGACGAGCAGGGCGTCGGCCTCGCCACGGCCGACGGCGTCGAGGGCGCGGCGCAATCCGGGGCGGCCCTGGAGCCAATCCGCGGTCCCGCGGTCGACCTCGGTGCGGACCTCGGACCAGCCGTGGCGGGCGGCCTCGGCGCGGCAGGCTGCCTCCTGGGCCGCGACCACCGATTCGTCGTGAGCATCCTCGACGTGGACGTAGATCGCGACCCGCATCACCGTACCTCTTCGTCGGCGCACGGCACCGTACCGCGGACGGCCGCCAACCGGTCCTGGTCGGCGACGATCTCTTTCAGGGTGCGGCGGACCTTGGGGGTATCGCAGCCGGCGCGGGCGATCATGCCGATGGCGCGCAGGGCATCGTCGAGCGCAAGCGCCTGTTGCCGTACCGCCTCGAAGCTGGCGAGCGTGCGCCGGCCCAGCGCGGCCACTCGATCATGATCTGGCGACGGGGTTGCGCCACACCCACGCGCGGAGGTTGCGCGCACCAGGCCGGCCAGGGCCTCGCCGTGTGCATCGACGGCGTCGTTGTAGCGGACGGAAAGCCGGGGGACGGACATCACCCATTCCTCTCGAATTGACTGGGGGACCCATGTCCCCCTCGTGATCAGCCTCATAGACTGATGTCTAAATAATATAGCCAATTGTCTATTTCGTCTAGCGGCCGGTTGGGAAACGGGCGCCAACGGGCGGGGAGCCGCTACAATCCTGGGAGATCGGAGACGGAGGATGGTTGCGGAACGAATGTCCGACAACGCGAAGCAGGGGGAAGAGGCGACGGTCGGGGCCTGGCTCGCCGAGGAAATCCGGCGCCGGGGGTGGAGCCAGGCCGAGATGGCCCGGCGCTCGGGTCTCAGCGTCGCTGCGATCAACAAATACCTCCGGCCGGTCGGCAACCCCCACCGGCGAACCCCAGACTACCCGGCCGTGGTTCGGATGGCCGAGGCCCTCGGCGTCGCAGTGCCGACCGCCCTCGTGGCCGCCGGGCTGGAAGCGCCGACGGCCGACAGCCGCCTGCGCCGCGACTGCGTGGCGCTCGTGCGCCGACTGCCGGATCGGCTGCTCGCCCCGCTCTACGTGCAGTTGCGCGCGCTAGCCGACTCCGCCGCCCAGGACGAGATCGCCCGACTCTGGGCCGAGTTACCCCAGGAGCCACCCACGGCCTGACGTCGGGCGGCGCGGCCCTATGCGTCGGTCCCGATCCGTCTCCCGCGATCCACGGTGTTACGAACTTGGGGGACGGTCTTGGCCGTCCACGGGACCCCGTCCGTGAGCCGACACCCGACGCCATCGGGGCGACCGCGCCAGCGAGTTCTCGCTGCTATACTCGACGAATCGACGACCCGGAGAGGGACCCATCGGCAAGCGAATGAAGCCGAGCAGCAAGTCCGTTGGGGTTCTGTCTCACCAACCGGGAGAGAGATGTACAGTCTGCGCGCGCTCCACGTGGCCTCGACCGAAGCGCCCGGTCCGCACGTCTACTTCCAGGAACGCTGGGGCGAGTGGATGCCCTTCGCGTTCTACGTCTGGGTTGCGCAGGGCGCCGGGCGAACGATCGTCGTCGATTCCGGGTTCCCCAAGGGATCGCCGCTCGAAGACCTCCAGGAAAACGTGCGGAAGTTGGGACGCCGCAGCGAATACCGGGAGATTCGGCACGTCGACGAGGCGCTCTCGTCGATCGGGATCGACCCGGCGAGCGTGACCGACGTTTTCGCGACGAATTTCGTGATCCATTCGACCGGGGGGTTGATGCGCTTCCTCAACGCCCGGATCTACTTGTCCGATCGCGGTTGGCGCGACTTCTGGCAACCCGAATGGCCCCACCCGTTCGCACGCGACGTCTTCTTTACGAAAGAGACGCTGGCCTGGTTGACCGGACCGGCGTGGGAACGGGTCAGCCTCCTCGGCGCGGAGGAAGAACCGCTGCCGGGTGTGCGCACGTTCTGGACCGGTTGCCACCGGCGGAGTTCGACCGCGGTGTCGTTCGACACCGCACTTGGGAAGACGGTCGTCTTCGAGCCGGCCTTCCAATTCGGCAACATCGAACGGAACGTGCCGATCGGCGGCCCGGAGAGTTTGGCCGATTGGTACGCGGCGCACGCGCGGGGAAAGAAGGAAATCGCCGAAGGCGGTCTCCTCTTGCCACAGCACGATCCCGAATTGCTCGTGCGCTACTCGGACGGAATCATCGCCGACTGACGGTCGCCACCGGTTTCCCGTTCGGTTGCGGCGCGACGTACCCGAACCGCCGGGAAATCGCGTTCGCGGCCCGCAACAATGCGTCCTCAAGCGCCGGACGGGTTTCGCTCGTGACTTCGTGGGCGAGGCCAGAGATGCTGACTGCGGCGATCGTGCAGCCGTAGGAGTCGCGAATCGGCGCGGCCAGGCAATTCAGACCGGCCGTGCATTCCTCCAGATCGGCCGCCAAACCGTTCGCACGCACCCGTTCGATCTCGGCACGGAAGGCTTCCGGGTCGGTAATCGTGGCCGGCGTGCGACGGGCGAATGGGCCGGTCGCCAGCAACGCTTCGAACGCGTCGTCGTCCATTCCGGCGGCGAGCACCTTGCCCAGTGCCGTCCAGTGCAGGGCGTCGCGGAACCCGACGCGGATGCGAAAGTGGAGCGAACGATCGGGCGCGATCGTCGCGACGTGGACCACCTCGAGACCGGCCAGGACGCCGAGGTTCGCGGTCTGGTGGGTAGCCGCCACGAGTTCGCGCAAGTACGGCTGCGCGATCTGCTCGATCGGGAGGTTCGGTAGGTAGGCGCTGCCGACCTCGAAGGCGCGCATGCCGAGCCGGTAGTCGCCGCTCCCAGGATCTTGCTCGATGAACTCGGTCCGCTGCAAGACGTCGAGCAGCCGGAGCAAGGTGGCCTTGTTGAGCCCGGTGTAGCGGTGGAGGTCCTGGAGCGATGCCTGCGGTATGTCGGTGGCCAAGGCGATCAGCACCTGCAAGCCCCGCTCCAGGGCGCGCACCTGATAGGTCGGTTCGTCGTTCACTCCCGCTTGATGTGCCATACGTCGGTGCCGTCCGATCTTTCGCCTTCCGCGTCAGCCGCTCAACCAGAGCATACTCCAATCCCAGCGCGTGCTCGACAAAGACGGGAGCTTCCCTGCGGTTTCAACGGGTATTGGCCATCCGGACCTCGTATCCCGACTGGAACGGGTAGCGCGCGAGGATCTCGTCGGTGATCTCCACACCGAGCCCCGGTGCTGTGGGTGGCTCGACCACGCCGTCGCGCATGACCAGCGGCTCGACGAGGAGTTCGTGACGCAACGGGTTTTGGATGGTCGGAAACTCGAACATGAAGCACGCGGCGTTCGCGAAGGCCGCGTGGAGGTTCGACATGATCGCCGGACCCGAGCCCCAGGCGTGAGGAACGACGCGAACCCCATGGGCGTCGGCTAGGTGCGCGATCCTGAGAAACTCGAGGATGCCGCCGGCGTGCGCCGCGTCGGGTTGGGCGATGTCGAGCCCGCCGCGGTCGAAAAAGTGCTTGAACTCGTGGATCGTCACCGAACTCTCGCCGCCCGCGATCGGCATCCGCGCCTTCGCCCGCACGGCGGCGTAGCCGTCGTAGTCGGAAGCCGCACACGGCTCCTCGAACCACGCGAGCGCGTAAGGGGCGAGCGCGTCGGCGACAGCGACGGCGTCCGCGGCGTGCCACGGATCGGGATTGTGTCCCTGGACCGCGTCGCACATGAGCATGAAATCGTCGCCAACCGTGCGGCGCGCCAGTTCGACCTTCGCCGTGTCCTTCCGCGGCCCGTGGCCGATGCGGAACTTGACGGCGCGGAAACCCGATTCGGCGTAGCCGTTCAGCTCGCGCTCGAAATCGGCCGGGGCTTGATCGAGTCCTCCCGAGGCGTAGACGGGGATGGATTGGTGCGCGAGGCCGCCGAGGAGGCGATGGACCGGGACGCCGAGCGCCTTGCCGTTGATGTCCCAGAGTGCCATCTCGATCGCGCTAAGGACGCTCACCGCCATGCCGTTGCGCCCCCAGAAGAGGCTGCCGGCGTAGAGGCGTTGCCAGAGACCGGTGATGTTGGCCGCGTCCTCGCCGACGGCGAGGGTCGCGAAGTGCTCGACGATCGTCTGGGCGGTCGAGGGCGCGAAGAGACCCCCATAGGTCTCGCCCAAACCCGTGATCCCTTCGTCGGTGTGAACGCGGACCATGGCCAGGTTGATCTTCGGGATGAACCCGCCCGACCAGGCCACGGCACCACCGCCGAACGGCGCCGTCAGGAGAATCGGTTCGAGCGCAGTGATCTTCATCGACTTGGTTTAGCCTTTCTTGCCGGTGGCGATCTCGCGCAGCGTGTCTTCCGCGGCCTGCAGCGTCCGCGCCACGTCCTCCGCGTCGTGGCTGGCGCTCAGGTGGTTCCGTTTCAGAGTCAACGGCAGCATGAAGACGCCCCGCTCTACCATACCGCGGTGGAAACGGACGTACCGGTCATGGTCGTTGTCGAGCAGATCGGTGTAAGAACGGACGGGACGGTTGAGTTCGACGAAGTAGACCACGAAGACCGAACCGTAACCGCTGACCTGGGCCGGGATGCCGAGGCGGTCGACGATCTCGCACAAGCCCGACCGAAGCCGATCGCCGAGTTCAAACATCCGCTCGTAGACCTGGCCGTCCTCCAGGATCGCGATCGTTTCGAGCGCGGCGACGGTGCTCATCGGGTGCGCGTTGTAGGTGCCGGCGAAGAAGACGTTCCCGCCGGCGGTGGCGAAGCGCTCCATGATGTCGCGCCGGCCAGCGATCGCGGCGATCGGGTAGCCGTTGGCGATCGCTTTCCCCATCGTCGTCAGGTCGGGGGTGACGCCGCTGGATGCCTGCATACCGCCAAGTCCGTGGCGGAACCCGGTGATGACCTCGTCGAAAATCAGGATCGCGTCGTGGTCGATCGTGATCCGGCGCAGCCCTTCGAGGAAACCCGGCTCGGGCAGCACACACCCGATGTTGTGTGGGATCGGTTCGAGGATGACGGCGGCGATCTCGCCCGGGTGTTGCTGGAAGAGGCGCTCGACACCGTCGAGGTCATTGAAGTCGGCGATCAGCGTTTCGGCGACCGTCTCCGGGAGCATGCCGGCGGAACCGGGGTCGTGCCTCCCTATCGCCTCCCGCGGGGAGATCACGTTCATCAAGAGGTAGTCGTGGCCGCCGTGGAAACAGCCCTGGAACTTGACGATCTTCCGGCGCCCGGTGACGGCCCGCGAGACGCGGATGGCGTGGAAGGTTGCCTCCGTGCCGGTAACGCAGATGTGGACCAATTCGGCAGACGGAACGTGGTGGACGATCTTGGCCGCGAGGTCGATCTCCTGCGGGGTGGTGCCGACGCCGATGAGGTCGACCTCCTCCAGCGTTCGAAAGACCGCACGGTTGACCCGCTCGTGGCAATGCCCGAGCACGATCGCGCCGAAGGCGGCGTGGTAGTCGAGGTAGCTCTTGCCGTCGACGTCGTGGACGTAGGCACCGCGCGCACCGTCGAAGACGAGCGGCAGTCCAACCTGGCGAATGGTCGTGTTGACGCCCCCCGGGGTGACGGCGATCGCTTCTGCGAACAGATCCGCCGCCGATCTCGGTTTCGCGACGAGAGTCATCGCCTTCGCCATGCTCATTCCTCCCACGTGGACTTCAGTTGCTAGCGATCGAGACCGAGGACAGCCAGCGTGTCCCGCTCCAACATCGCCTCGATCACCTCCTCGGCGACGCGGGGACTGCGCGAGCCCTCGACCTGGTCATTCAGGGTGCGCAATCCGGCCACCGCCTCGGCGGGCGTCCAGAGCGGATAGTCGGAACCGAAGAGGAGTTTGTCGGTGATGCCCCATTCCTGGCAGACGATCATCGCCTCATAGCCTTGCCATTGGCGGTGCCAGAGTCCGGAGACGTCGGCATAGACGTTCGGGTTCTTGCGCACAACGATCGCCGTGTCCCGCTGCCAAGGGTGGCCGACGTGGGCGATGATCATTTTGAGTCGCGGGAACTCGACGGCAACGTCGTCGAGCAAAAGCGGGTGGCTCAGGCGCAAACGGCCGGACGCGACCGGCGTCGAGCCCATGTGCCAAAGGATCGGCAACCCCATCCGTTCGGCCATCGCGTAGAACGGTCCGAGACATTTGTCGCACGGGTCGAAGCCGGCGAGTACCGGGTAGAGCTTGATCCCCTTCAGCCCGAGTTCGTGCACGCCGCGCTCGACCTCCGCCAGCGCGTTCTCTTGGAGCGGGTCGATCGCCAGAAAGCCGATGCGCCGGCCCGGGTCCTCGGCGACGAATGCCGCCACCTCATCGTTGGGAACATGCAGCCCTCCCTTCGGCGCCGAAATCCCGAAGACAATAGAGACGTCGCAGCCGGCCAGCGCCTTCTGGTACTCCTCCCGAGTATTCTTGGGCCAGGCGCCAACGCCGGTACCGATGGTCCATTTGGCATTGGCCGCGGCGGAGAAGTGCTCAGGTTGCACCCAGTGGGTGTGACAGTCGACCCGGATCGCCATCGCATCCCCTCAAAACATGAATCGCCGTTTCGTGATTTTTGATCAGTCTAGGCGGAACGGACCGCGCGGTCAAGAGTCATCGGGCGACCGCGTGACCGCGGCGGATTGACACGTTCTCCGGCGTCCCATATGCTCCCGACGACAAACATGAATCTCCGTTTCACGTTATGAGGGGGCAGGGATGATCCGGGTCGGAATCGTCGGGTGCGGTCCGGTTGCACGATCTCACCACGCGCCGGGGCTGGCGGCGCTGGCGGACGTGCAAATCGTTGCCGTCTGCGACGTGGTCGAGGAGAACGCGCGGCAGCTCGGCGCCGTCTACGGCGCCACGGTCTTCACCGACGTCGAACGCATGCTCGACGCGGTCGAACTCGACGTCGTCGATGTGGTCACCAGCGAGGGGCCGCGGCCGCCGTTGCTCTTGACCTGCCTCAAACGCGGGAAGCACGTCTTCACCGAGAAACCGTTGGCCGGGGCCGACGGCCAGTACCACATCCAGCCGAGCGACGTCCCGCAGCTCTACCCGATCGTCGAGGAGTGGCAGCGGCGGGGAACGAAGTTCGGCATCAATTTCAATCTGCGGCAGTCGGAGAACGTCAAGTGGTTGAAGCAGGCGGTCGACTCCGGCGAGCTGGGTACGCCAGAGGCGATCGTGGCCGCGACCCACATGGGTTCGACCAACCACGTGATCGACCTGCTGCGGTGGGTCAACGGCGAGGTGGTCGAAGTGTCGGCCGCCGGCAAACCCTCCGGTCGCGAACCGACGCGGGCCGCCCACCTCACCTTTGCCAACGGCTCCGTGGGCACCTTCGTGAACTCCATGGTGACCGACCTCTTCTTCGAGGTGCAATACCTCGGCAGCGAAGGTCGCGCGGTCGCCAACAACATCTGCGGCACCTACGAGGTCCGGCCACGCGACGGCAAAGCCGGATGGGACATCGAGTGGGCGCGGGTCTGGAAACCGAAATCGACCTCGTCCCAGACCTACTCGGGGCTCTTTGCCCAGTCCATTGCCCAATTCATCGAGAGCGTCAAGGGGAACGGCGACCCCCCCGCCACCGGGCTCGACGGCCTGCGCCA
Source organism: Thermomicrobiales bacterium (assembly GCA_036558305.1). Classification (GTDB taxonomy): domain Bacteria; phylum Chloroflexota; class Chloroflexia; order Thermomicrobiales; family UBA6265; genus DATBFX01. Next base: position 12,043 of record DATBFX010000110.1, read on the forward strand.
CATGGAGATCGACGCTGCGATCACGGAATCGTTCGAGACCGGTCGTCGCGTGACGATCGAGCACTTTCGGCCGGCAGCCGGTAGCCGGTAGGGGTACCGACCGCGGAGAGTGGTTGCCGTCCGCCTGTCCGTCTCGTTTGTCGGCCTCCGGCTCAAGAAAGGATATCCATGGGCGTTCCATCGTTTGGCGTCGTCACCCACGCGGTTGGGCACGCGGAGATGCCGTTCGGGGTTTGTTTGCAGAAGTGCGCGGCGGCGACGGCCGAACACATTCTCCTGCTGGCCAACCCTGCCGCGCCGCCGGTCCGCCCCGGGGTTGAGGCGACCTCGCACTACCCGAACATCCTCGACAGCGATCCGGCGGAGTTGCACCGGGTGATGGCCGCGGCCGGGTTGGGTATCGGCGGATTGCTGCCCTTCGTGGCCAACGACGTGTCGTCGGACGAGGCGGCCGAGGCGACCCGCGCCGCCTTTGCGCCGTGGGTCGAGGCGGCGAACCGGATCGGTTGCCACACGTTCTGCATCTCGGCACCGCGCCCGCCGCGCGACGAGGCGACGGGCGGACAACGGGAAGAGCAGCTGATTCGCCTCGGGAAGCTGATGGACGCACTCGTCGCCGCCAGCCCCGATCCCGCCTTCACGGTCACGGTCGACATCCACCTCGGCACCCTCGTCGAGACGGTGGAGGACGCCCGCTTCCTCGTCGGAGCGGCGAAGGAGAAGCGGGCCGGGCTCCTCCTCAACATCGGGCACCTGACGACCTGCCGGCAAGAGGGGTGGAAACTGATCGAGGAGCACGTCGACCGCATCCACACGGTCGGCTGGAAGGACCACTCGCTGGCCGAAGATCGTCCGAACCCCGTCTACTCGATCGAGCTTGGGACCGGCGAGAGCCCGTTCGAAAAGTACATCCACGCGTTCAAGGCGACCGACGCGAGCCACGTGACGCACTTCGTCAACGTCGAACACCCGCCGCTCGGCGACGAGGTGCCGACCCTCCAGCGCAGTTTCGCCTACCTCCGCAATCTCTGGCAGACCACCGACTGACGATACGACTGGGGGATGCGCGATGAAGAAGGGGATCGTGATCCGCGCCTTTTCGGGGAATCCCGATTTCCTGGGGAGCGGCGGTTTTCTCTCCGGTCTCGACGATTTCAAGCGCTGTTTCGCCCGGGCGCGAGCGACCGGGTTCGACGGCGTGCAGCCGTTCCTCGAACCCGCGGGCCACTTTTCGCTCGAATCGTCCGACGCGGTCCTGCGCGCGGTCGCAAGCGCGGCGCGCGAGGCCGGCATCGCCATCCCCAGTCTCGAAATCGCGCCGTTCTCGTTCTCGTTCACGACGGACGACGAAGCGGAGCGGCGCCGCGCCATCTCGCACGTGTCGCGTTGCCTCGAGATCGCGGCGGCGATGGAAGTCGGCGGTGTCTTGACGATTCCGGGCTGGGTCGGCCTCCCCTGGGACCGCTCGGCGCCGACCGTGCGCTACGACATCGCCTACGCGCGGACGCGCGACGCCCTGCGGGAATTGGCGCCCGTCGCTGAGCGAGCCGGCGTGTCGGTGCTTCTGGAGAACATCTGGAACCGGTTTCTCCTGAGCCCGCTTGAGATGCGTGGGCTGCTCGACGACGTCGGCAGCCCGCGGGTGCGCGCGATCTTCGACGTCGGCAACGTCGTCCTCTTCGGCTATCCGGAGCAGTGGATTCGGATTCTTGGTCCGCGCATCCAGGAGGTCCACCTCAAGGACTATCGGGCGGCGGTCGGCACGGTCGACGGCTTCGTCGATCTCCTCTCCGGTGACGTCGACTGGCCGGCGGTGATGGCCGCGCTGCGTGAGATCGGGTACGACGGGTTCCTGACCGCCGAGGTCTTCCCGCAGCCGCACGCGCCCGATCTCGTCGCCGAGCAAACCTCGCGGGCGATCGACGCCATGCTGGCGCTGTAGGAGGAGAGCAATGTCCGCGTTTCGACTCGGCATCGTCGGCATCGGCGACATGGCGGGGGTGCACGCCGCGGCCGCCGGTCGGCTCGGCGTGGACTTGGCGGTCGCCGCGGGTGCCGACCGCGCCAGGGCGAGTGCGCTGGCCGAATCGACCGGTGCGGCGCTCTACGAGAGCTACGACGCCCTCCTGGCAGATCCGGCCGTGACCGGTGTCGATCTCTGCGTGCCGAACGATCTCCACCGGCGGTTCGCCGAACGCGCGTTTGCCGCCGGCAAGCACGTCCTCTGCGAAAAGCCGATCGCGCTGACGCTCGACGATGCCGACGCGATGATCGCCGGCGCCAAGGCGGCCGGCGTCACGCTGATGGTCGGGCACCTGATCCGCTTCTGGCCGGAGTACGCGCGCCTGCGCGAAGTCGTGCGGTCGGGCGAGTTAGGACGGATCGAATGGCTCAGCCTGCGCCGTCTGACCGGTGTCCTGAGCGCGACGACCGGGCGCGACGGCTGGCGGGCCAGTCCGACCCGCAGCGGGGGCGCCGCGCTCGACCTGCAGATCCACGATCTCGATTTCGCCTGCTGGCTCTTCGGGTCGCCGCGGACGGTCTACGCGCGGGGCGTGCGGTCCGCGAACGGGACGTGGGACCACCTGCTAACGTCGGTCGCCTTCGACGGGGTGGACGCGATGGTCGAGGCGAGCTTCCTGATGCAGAGCGCGCCGTTCGACATGGCCTTCCACCTGGTCGCCGAGCGCGGCGTGGTCACCTATCGCTATTCGCCGGCCGCGTTCGCTCTGCACGGACTGCACGGCGAGGGCGACCAGGGCGATTCCGACGAGCCCGAACCCTCGCTCATGCTCCACCGGGCCGGAGAGGAGTCGCAGGGGCTCTACACGCCCGATCGCGACTCGTTCGAAGCGGCAATCGACGCCGAAATCGGCGAGTTCGTCGCCAGCGCCGGCGAGCACCGCCCACCGACCTGCACCGGCGACGACGCCCGGCTCTCCCTTGCCGTCTCCCTGGCCTCGCGCCAATCGTGCGAAACCGGGCAGATCGTGCGCGGACGGTTCTGACCATCAGTCCCCGCGGAGCGTCCCCGCCAGCGCGCCGCCGTCGACGAGGATCGTGGCGCCGGTCACGTAGGTCGATTCGGACGACGCGAGGAAGATCGCCGCACCGGTGAGGTCGTCGGCGGTGCCGATCCGGCCGGCCGGGACGAGGCGAGACCAGTCGGCGTTCTCCAGCCAGCGCTGGATGTCGGGGTCGCGGACGATGTCGGTGTCGATCGTGCCGGGCGCGATCGCGTTGACGTTGATGCCGTAACGCGCCAGTTCGACGGCCATCCCCTGCGTCAGCATCTTGTCGGCCGCCTTCGTCACGGCGTAGTGGACCTTTCGCTCGCCGGAGATTTCGGCCGAGATCGAGGTGACGTTGATGATCCGGCCGCCCGTGCCTTGGGCGATCATCTGCCGCGCCGCCGCCTGTCCGCAGAGGAAATAGCCGGTGACGTTGACGTCGAGCGTGCGCCGCCAGAGCGCCTCGTCGACCTCCATGAAGGGACGGAACTCGCAAAAGCCGGCGTTGTTGACGAGGATGTCGATGCGACCGAAGGTCTCGACGGTCTGCCGGAAGAGCGCGTCCACCGCGGCGGCATCGGCGACGTCGAGCGTCACCGGCAGCGCCCGACGCCCGGTTGCCACGACCTCGACGGCGACGGCGTCGACACCGGAACGGCCGGCGACGACGACCTTGGCCCCTTCCCGCGCGTAGGCGAGGGCGATCGCCCGGCCGATCCCTTTCGGGCTGCCGGCCCCGGTCACGATCGCAACGCGCTCCGCGAGGCGCATGGCCGTGTCGTCTGCTCCTAATTCCGGCGGGTGCGCGGATCGAGGATCGCGGCGGCCCCGTCGCTAAAGAACTTCACGCCGAGGACGGTGACGATGATCGCGATCCCCGGCATCGTCGAGATCCACCAGGCGGTGTCGAGGTATTGCCGACCCTCCGAGATCATGATCCCCCAGCTCGGCGTCGGCGGTTGCACGCCGAGCCCGAGGAAGGAGAGCGCCGATTCGAGCAGGATCATGCCCGCCACCTGCAACGACGCCAGCACGCCGATCGGCGTCATGCAGTTCGGCAGGAGATGACGGAGGATGATCCGCATGTTTCGCGCGCCCGATGCGCGGGCGCTTTCGATGAACTCCCGCTCCTTCAACGAGAGCGCGATCCCCCGGACCATCCGCGCGTAGCCCACCCATTGCGTCACCGCCAGGACCAGGATGATGTTCCGGATGTTCGCGCCGAGGAAGGAGAGGATCACGATCGTCAGGATGATCCCCGGAAACGCCAGGAACACGTCGACGATCCGCATCAGGAGCGCGTCGGTGATCCCGCCGTAGAAGCCGGAGATCACGCCGATCAGCACGCCGATCGCGGCGGAGCAGACCACGGAGACGATCGCGACCGTTAGCGAGATGCGCGCGCCGTAGACCAGGCGCGTGAAGATGTCGCGCCCGAGTTGATCGGTTCCCAACAGACTCCCGGGGTAACCGTTGGGGAGCCAGAAGGGCGGCTTCAGCCTGGCCGTGAGATTGACGTCGCGGATGCCCTCGCGCCCGATCACCGGCGCAAGGATGGCGGCCGCGACGACGACGAGGATGATCGCGGAGCCGACGAGGAGGTCCTTCTGGCGGCGGATGGCTTGCCATCGCCGATGCCAGACCGCCGATCCCGTCGAGGCGGAGCGGAGCGTGACGGGACGAGCCTGGGTCAAGGGCACGTGACTCATCGGGGCATCACCACCGGTATTCCCCCGCAATCGCGCCGCCGCCGGTGCCTAGCTGATGCGGATGCGCGGATCAATGACCGCGTAGAAGAGATCGACCAGGAGGTTGATGCCGAGGAAGATGACGCCCGCGAGCAACGCGAGCGCCTGGACGAGCGGGTAGTCGCGCGTGTTGACCGCGTCGATCGTCAGCAGGCCGATCCCGGGCCAAGCGAACACCGTCTCGACGATCACCGCGCCGCCCAGGAGCCCGCCCAGTTGCAACCCGAGCAACGTGACGAGGGTAATGAACGCGTTTTTCAAGACGTGTCGATGGACGACCACGCGCTCGCGCAGTCCCTTGGCGCGTGCGGTGCGGACGAACTCCTCGCGCATCACCTCCGAGACGGTCGCGCTGACCATGCTCGCGATGACGCCGACGAGCTGGGCCCCGAGCGTCAGCACCGGGAGGACGAAGAACTTGGGCGCCCCGTACCCCGACGTCGGCAGGACGTGCCACATCACCGAGAAGACGAGGATCAGCATGATCGCGAACCAGAAACTCGGCATCGCGAAGCCGACCAGCGACAACACGCGGACGATGTAGTCGACCGCCGAACCCGGCTTGAGCGCGGCGGCTAATCCGAGCGCCCCTCCGACCACGACGGAGAAGACCATGGCAACCGCTGCAAGTTCGATCGTCCGTGGGAGTCGCTGAACGATCAGTTCGGAAACCGGTTGCCGGTGGAAGATCGACATCCCGAGATCGCCGTGAACCGTCCGCCACACCCAAGTCGCGTATTGCACGTAAAGGGGGCCGCTGAGATGCAGGAGTTTCCGCATCGCTTCGACCTGATCCTGCGGAGCCCCTGGCTGGAGGAGGGCGCGGGCGGGATCGCCGGGGACGAGGCGGACCATGAAAAAGACCGTGAGGGTGAGGACAAAGAGCGTCAGCACCGTTTGGATCAGACGACGCACGATGTATTCGACCACGGGTTTCGCTCCCCGGAGGGGCGCGGCCGGCGGTTGTCGCCGGCCGCGCCCGTCTCCGGCCTAACCCTGGATGGAAACACCCTTCATGACGGCTCGCTTGTCCGGTCGCAGGACGAGCCCGCTGACCTTGTTGCTGACGCCGTAGATGTCGACGACGTGATGCTGCCACAGGCAGGCGGCTTCGTTCCAGATCAGTGCCTGGGCGTCCTTGTAGTATTGGGCGCGAGCGGCGGGATCGAGCGTCGCCGCCCCCTGGTCCAACAGCTTGTCGACGTCATGATTCAGGTAGGTGGTGGCGGCGGTGCCTCCGTACTCCGGCTCGGAGTGCGAGTGGAAGAACCAGCGAAGCGGGAAATCGGGATCGGCATTGACGGCCGAGATGCCCCATTGGAAAAGATTCCAATGCGCGCGATCGTCGGTAATCATCGAAAATGCGGCGTTCATCTCCGGGACCTGGATGTCGATGGTCACCCCGATTTGGGCGGCACTGGCGGCGATCGTCTGCGCCAGGTCGCGGCCTTTCGGATAGCGGTCGCCGGGGACGACAAACGTGACCTTTAGCCCGTCGCCGACGCCCGCGTCTTTGAGGAGCGACTTTGCCTTGTCGGGATCGTAGTCGTACTGCGGCAACCCGTCGTTGAACGCGAAGACCTCCGGTGAGATCGGCGCGACCTGGCGAATCGCGCCTTGACCGAGGATCGCTTCGATGATCGACTTCATGTCGATGCCGTAGTTGAACGCCTGGCGCACGCGAACGTCGTTGAACGGTGGCATGGTGCAATTGAAGACGGGATAGAGACTCTCGACCGTCTGCTGTGTCGGCGTCGTAAACCCCCCGTCGTCGGTCAACACCTTGGCCTGGTCGGCACTGATCTCGTCACAGATGTGCAGTTCGCCGGCGCGCAGGGCCGCCAGACGGGTCGCGTCTTCGATCACGTGCCGGTACGTCAGTTTCGCCACCTTGGCCGGTTCGCCCCAGTAGCCGTCGAACGCTTCCATGTAGATGTGGTCGGCCTGGACCCACTCCGTCATGCGAAACGGTCCGGTGCCGATGTTCTCCGGGATCGGCTTGGAACCGGCGTCGGTGGTCGCCTTGGCCGGCATGATGTAGGTGAGCAAGAGGCTGCTCAGCATGGCGCCGAACGGTTCCGCGGTCTTGATCTGGACGGTGTAATCGTCGACGACCACCGTCTCCGCAATCGCCCCGGTCGGGTAGAGGATTGGCCCCATCGGCGCCCCGACGTCCGGGTTGGTCCAGCGATCCATCGTCACCTTGACCGACTCGGCGTTGAACGGTTCGTCGTTGTGGAACTTGACGCCCTGCCGCAGCTTGAACTCCCAGGTTAGCGGATCGGGGTTGCTCCACGACTCGGCCAGGACCGGGACGAAGTCGCCCGCCTTTTCGGGTTGGTCGATCAGGGTCTCGTAGTTCTGGAAGTTGACGGCGATGTCCGACACGCTTCCGGTCAGCGTCGGGTCCTGCGCGATGATGCCGTTCTTCAGGCTGACGACGACCTCGCCGCTGGCTTGGTTGCGTCCGCGGAGGAACGCCGGCGCCTGCCCACCCGAGGCGGCCGAGGCGTGGCGGCCGAGCGCCACTCCGGCCGTCGCGGCGACACCGGCAGAGCCGGCGCCTTGGAGGAGATGGCGACGACTCAACGACCCGCCTGCCGCGGTACGAGAATCGTTCGGAGTCCGACGCTGGTTCATCGTACGCCTCCCTAGCCGAGGACGGTCAGACGACCGGTCCGCGAACATTCCGAAATACATGAAACTCCGTTTCGTGATATTGAAGTAATTATAGGATCGCCGTCCAACGGTGTCAACCGCCTCACCGCGCGACGGCGCCCGTCCGCCCCCTCCGTAGCGCGTCCAATTTCCAACCCAAGGCGAGCGATCTAGAAGCGTTCGTAGAGGAACGGCAGCGCGGACGGAAACATCGACCGCATCGCGGCGCGGACCGGCACGGACGGCGCGCCCCATCCGCGAATGGGGAAGTCGTCCGGGTCGTAGCCGCCGTAGACGAGCGCAGAGATGGCGTCGCTGGTCAGCTCGCAGTCGGCATCGGCGACGGGCGCAATCCGCAACGTGCCGCCTTCGGAGGCGAACTGGAACGTCCCTTCGTTCCAGGGGCACCAGCGGTCGGCGATGCGGGCGGTAAAGCGACCCGGTCCGGCTCGCATGCCGTTCAGGGCGTCGAGGGAGACGATTCGGGCCATCGGCGTCAGGCGCACGGGCGGGTTCGGGAACCCGATCGCGGCTCGCAGGTCGAACAACCAGGTCTCCAGGCGGTCGGTCGGCGGCAAAACCACCGAGATCGTCGCGACCTGTTCGGCGTGGCGACCCAACCACTGCAGGAGCAGGTACTTGCCGACGCCGGTGGCGAAAAACTCGTCGGCGCAAAGTTCTCCCCCGAATCGGCTGATCGTGTAGGTCATCGCACCCGCGATCGCCCCATCGAGACGGGCAAAGGCGAGCCAAGCCTCAGAACCGTCTCGCCAGTACCCGGAGAACGCCGGGTCGGCGAGCGCGAAGCCGTGCACCGCGGGCTGGAGCGACGAGAGGTAGGCTCGGTACCCGTCAAGCCCGTCCCGGAACCGGACGCGTTCGACCTCACCCGGCAACGACTGGCGGCCGAGTTGCGCAAGTCGCGGCGGATCGATCTGGATCAGCGCGACGTTTGGAAAGCCGACGAAGCCGAACGGGGCGTAGAACGACTCGCGCGACGGGTGGAGCGCGGCGACGACCTGACCACGCTCGCGCATCTCCTCCAGCACTCGAGCGATAACCTGGGTTTGGTATCCCCGCCGGCGCGCGCCGGGATCGGTGGCGACGAACGCGATCCCCGCGCCTGGCACAATGTTGCCGCTCACCGCCTGCGTCAGCGGAACGCTCGTTGCCGTCGCCACGGGATTGCCGTCGTCGAAGAGGACGAAGACCTGACAGTTCGCCAGATAGGAAGGGTGACTGATCCAGTTGTCCGGTTCGGCCGCGCCTGCGGAGCCGTCGAAGGCGTAAGAGCGGAGCGGGAACGACATCGTGAAGAGTTCTTCTCCCCGCGCTTCCCGGATGACGATGTCGCCCATTCGTCGCCCTCCCCATTGCCCCCCTACCAGGACTGCGGATCGGGAACGGCGAGGAGCGCGCCACCTTGCGCAGTCGACTCGTCGGCAAGGATGCCCAGCAACGTGAAGTCGAGCCCGCGGTAGACATCGAGCGGCCCCGGAATCCCCCCCGGACGGCGGGCAGGAAATCGGCCATCATCCGAGGATTGGCGCCCTCGATGCCGGGAACCGGTTCGTACGATTCTCCGAGGTAATCCACCCTAAGCTTGTGATTTAACCCCAGCGGCCACGTGGAGTTGGCGCGGTGGCGGTCGCGTGGCGGCTGATGGCAGACTCCTCCTCCATGAGCAAGCCTTGCCCCGCGGCGACCGCCCTGCGTGACTTCCGCGACGACTTCTACGCGTGCCTTGATCGGCGCGCCGACGCCCTGTTCGAGCTGACCGACGCGCTGGTGACCGCGGGGCCGTTGCCCTCGCTGGCGTACCTCAGTTGCGCCCCCGCGCATCGCCGTGGCTGGGGCAGCCTCTACGCCGCGCTCACCGAAGGCCGGCTCGATCTGCCCCAGCTGCGGGCGCTCGTCGCCCAGCACCCCCTGGACGGGGGCGAGCCGGTCTACGCGGTGGACGCGAGCACCTGGCCCCGCTGCGACGCCGAGGCCAGT
>DATBFX010000111.1:0-5214 GCA_036558305.1 Thermomicrobiales bacterium
CGACACGGCGACGGGGATGCTGTGGGGCGTCAACGTCGGCGGCGACGACTGCATCTCGGAGATGGACCCGAACAACCTGGTGTTGACGGGCAACGAGATCTGCGGCTCGCCGTGGACGAACATCTCGCAGCGCGGTCTGGCGTACGACGCCGTCAACGACGGCTTCTTCATCGGCGGCTGGAACGAATTCACCGTCTACCACATCGACAACACCGGAGCGGTGCTCGACTCGCAGTTCGTGGGCCTGGGCATCTCGGGCCTGGCCTTCTTCCCGGACACCGGCCACCTCTTCGTGCAGGTGAGCGACCCGGTGGACTTCTCGATCCACATCCTGGACGTCAACAACGGGTACAACGAGGTCGGCAGCTTCAACGTCTCCGACGGGGCCTTCGATGACCACGGCGGAGCGGGCATGGACAGCGATTGCGACGGAAACCTGCTGATCCTCAACCAGTTCCAGCAGAAGCTGTTCATCGTGGCTTCGGGCGAGAGCGGCAGCTGCAGCTCGGACATCCCGTGGGTCAGCGAGGATCCGACGGAGGGCACGGTTCCGGCGGCTGGCGGCGCGAGGCACGTGGCCGGCGGCGGCGGATCCAACCCCTTCCCGGTGGCCGTGACCTTCGACTCGGCGAACCTGCTGCCGGGTCTGCGTCAGGCGCACCTCGGATTCAAGACGGACACGCCGAATCCGATGGCGGGCGTGGGCCTCAACTTCACGGTCCGGTTCATGGACGTTCTCGAGGACAACCCGCCGGGGACGGACACCTTCGAGCCCTACATCTACGCGGCGGCCGGGGCGAACATCATGCACGGCTGCTCGTTCTTCAACTTCTGCCCGCACGACAACGTGACGCGCGCCGACATGGCCGGGTACATCTTCCGGTCGGTGCACGGACCGTTCACGCCTCCGCCGGTCTACACGGGGATCTTCGGAGACGTGTTCTTCGGGGACTACAACGCGGACTACATCCAGGGCGTGTATGACGACGGGATCACGGCGGGCTGCCAGGCGGACCCGCTGCTCTACTGCCCGGACCAGAGCATTCCGAGAGGTCAGATGGCGGTCTTCATCGAGAAGGGCCTGAAGGGGGCGGACTACATTCCGGCGCCCTGCTCGGGCATCTTCACCGACGTCGCATGCCCGCCGACCCCGAGCGATCCGTACGGCGACTGGGTCGAGCTGCTGTTCAACGACGGCATCACGACGGGTTGCCAGGTCAACCCGGCCAAGTTCTGCCCGCTGACCCCGATTCCCAACGAGCAGATGGCCGTCTTCATCGTGAAGGCCTGGGGGTTCCCGGTCGTCCTTCCCTAGAATCGGTTCCGGTTGCGATTCGGATGGGCGCGGCTTCGGCCGCGCCCATTTTTTTGATCAGCGTCGCCCGGAACGGACGCCAGCCGGCGGGCCGCCCGCCGCTCGACGGCGTCTCCAACTTTCTCTTGACACCCCCCGACCTCGGGTATTGAATTTCCCGCAGTTCCCGTTTCGAACCCTGGTCGAGTCACGGCGCGTTTCGTTTATTTTTCAAAACGGAGGTCCGCCATGCAATCGCGCTTGGCGAATGGGCTCCTTGCCGTCACCGTCTCGGTGTTCGCGTCTGTCTCCCTCCTCGGTTCCTCCCCGCTCCTGGCCGCCGAGAAATCCACTCCGAAAAGCTCACCGTCGCCGCCGACGGTGATGCACGCGCTCAAACACGACACGTCGGGTCCGCTGCGCCTCGCGCACCCGCCGACGAAGCCGTTCACGGGAGCCGGGCACGAGGCGGCCCGCAACGAGGGCCCGAGACTGCGCGGCACCGAGCACAAGGGCGTCGATCCGGTCGTGCAGCGCCACTTCGGCAGCAGCCAGCCGACTCCGATGCTCAACTTCGACGGCGGGACCGCCGCGGAAATGGGCCCGTTCTTCGGATTCGAGGTGGCGCCTCCCGACACCGAGGGCGCCGTCGGCTCGACGCAGTACTTCCAGTTCGTCAACTCGGTCTTCCACATCTACGACAAGACCACGGGAAACAATCTCGTGGGACCGCTGCCGGGCACCGCGATCTTCGAGGGGTTCGGCGGCTTCTGCGAGAACGAGGACGTCACGGATCCGGTCGTCAAGTACGACCACATCGCGAACCGCTGGCTGGCGACCTACCTGGCCTTCGACATCTTCGTGCAGAACGAGTTCCACATGTGCCTCGCCGTGTCGACGACCGACGACGCGACGGGCTCGTACAACCGCTACGACTTTCCGTACGCGTTTGACATCCCGGACTATCCGAAGTTCGGCGTCTGGCCCGACGCGTACTACATGACGACGGACCAGTTCCCGGGCGGGTCCTTCAGCAACTCGCGGGTCACCGCCTTCGACCGCAATGCCATGCTCGCGGGTACCGACGCGACGAGTATCGCCTTCGACATGGATCCCAATCAGTTCGCGCCGCTGCCGGGCGACCTCGACGGCCTCACTCCTCCACCGGCCGGAGCTCCGAATCCGGTCGTGGCGACGGCGCATCCCAACTGGGACGGCAATCCGACGCCCGGACTTCACTTCTGGTACTTCCACGTCGATTTCGAGACGCCCGGCAACTCCACCTTCGTCGGGCCGTACGACACGACGACTCCCGACTTCAATCCCGTGATGTGCGGCTTCAGCCGCAATTGCATCCCGCAGCTGAACGGCGAGGGGCTGGACGCGATTTCCGGCCGCACGATGTTCCGCGCGGCCTATCGCAATTTCGGCGACCACGAGGCGATGACGATCGCCCAGACCGTCAACGTCGCGGAGAGCGGCGATCAGGCCGGCGTCCGCTGGACCGAGGTGCGCGACATCTTCGCGCCCATCTCGACCGTGCACATCGGGCAGGGCGGCAATCCCGCCGGACCGTCGCTCTTCCAGTCCGGCACCTACTCGCCGGATTCCATGAATCGCTGGATGCCGGCGATCGCCATGGACAACAACGGCAACATGGCCCTCGGCTACAGCATCTCGGACGCGACGATCGATCCCGCGATCGGCATCACGGGACGCTTCGCGGCGGACCCGGCCGGCACCATGGGCGACGAAGACGTGATGTTCTCCGGCACGGGGAGCCAGCAGAACACCTTCAACCGCTGGGGCGACTACAGCGACGTGGAGATCGACCCCATCGACGGCTGCACCTTCTGGTACACCAACCAGTACTACTCGGCCGACGGCTCGTTCGACTGGCGGACCCGCATCGGGTCGTTCCAGTTCCCGGGCTGCGGCAGCGCGGCCGGCACCCTCGAGGGTGACGTCGTGGATACGAGCAAGAATCCGATTGAGAACGCCACCGTCACGGCGAACTCGTTCTCGACGAGCACGGACGCCGCGGGTCACTACCACTTCACGCTCCCGGTCGGCACCTACGACATGACCGCGTCGAAGTTCGGCTACACGCCGGATTCCGCCAGCGGCGTCGAGGTGACGGACGGCGGCGACACGATCCAGAACTTCACGCTGACGCCGAACTTGAACCTGGTCGTCAACGGCGTCGTGAAGGACGGCTCGGGTGCGGGCTGGCCGCTGTACGCCCGGATCGACATCACCGGTCCGGAGGGCTTCCCGGGCGCGACGCTCTACACGGATCCGAAGCTCGGCTACTACTCGATCACCCTGGCCGCGGGCTTCACCTATCACTTCGTGGTGACCTCGCAGATTCCGGGGTACAACGTTCTCTCGCAGGACGTCAACGTCCCGGTTCCGGTGCTTCAACTCCCGGACGATCCACCGGGCTTCGTGGCGAACTTCAGTCTGACGGTGGATGCGGGTGTCTGCACCGCGCCGGGCTACACCCCCGGGCCGCCGACGCCCCTGATGAGCGAGTCCTTCGACGGCGGGACGCTGCCGCCGGGCTGGTCGGTGGTCGACAACACCGGCTCGGGCGGCTGGGGCATCGTGAACGACTTCGCGCCCTGCAACGAGCTGCCGCCCGGCACCAACCCGACCGGCGGCTCCGGAGCGTTCGCGCTGATCAACAGCGACTGCGCCGGGTTCGTGTCCCTCGACACGGAGCTGAGGACGGCGTCGATCGACGTGTCGGCCTTCGGCGGCGCGATCATCGCCTTCAACCAGGACTACTTCAACCTGGGCGATACGGCGGACGTGGACGTGAGCACCGACGGCGGCACGACGTGGAACAACGCGCTGCGCCAGACGGCGAGCGACCGCGGACCGACGTCGATCTCTGCGGTGCTTCCGAACACGGGAGGCCAGGCCAACGTGACGGTTCGGTTCCACTACTACAACGCGTTCTTCGCGTGGTGGTGGGCGGTCGACGACATCGTGGTGAGCGGAGCGACCTGCCTGCCGGGCGCCGGTGGACTGGTGGTCGGCACGGTCAGCGACGCGAACAACGGAAGCGGCCTCAACGGCGCGACCGTGAAGAACATGCCGGACGGCGACTCCACGACGACGCACGCGGTGCCGGACGATCCCAACGTGGGCGACGGCTTCTACGCCCTCTCGGCGGGAAGCGGTCCGCAGCCGTTCGAGGCTTCGAAGAAGGGCTACCAGTCCGCACAGCTGAACATTCCGGTGATTCCGAACAGCACCGTGCGTCTGGACTTCTCGCTGGCCGCCGGCTGGCTGTCGGCGGATCCGTCGGTCATGAATTCCAAGATCCTTCCGGGGACGACGGACACCCAGACGCTGAACATCACCAACGCGGGTTCGGCCGACGGAACCTTCGAGATTCTGGAAGGCAAGGGACCGTTGACGCTCAAGCACGGGCCCTTTGCGTCTCTCAACGACCGCCGTACGGCCCAGAAGCGCATTCCGGCGGATAAGATCAACGCGAAGACCGCGAAGAACCTGCCGGCGAACCCCCACCCGCCCAAGCGCGGGTACCACTTCCCGCAGGGCGGAGCGGGCACGGTGATTTCCAGCTTCCCGACCAATCTGGGAATCGGCTGGGGCGTCAGCTTCGACACGAGCCGCGTCTGGATCAGCAACCCGAGCTACATCGGTCCCGGAGACGACCAGAATCACGCCTTCGCCGAGGATGGAACCGCGACCGGCGACACGATCGCGATCGGCGGCGCCGGGCTGTGGATGGGTGACGAGGCCTACGACACGGCGACGGGGATGCTGTGGGGCGTCAACGTCGGCGGCGACGACTGCATCTCGGAGATGGACCCGAACAACCTGGTGTTGACGGGCAACGAGATCTGCGGCTCGCCGTGGACGAACATCTCGCAGCGCGGTCTGGC
>DATBFX010000112.1:0-40610 GCA_036558305.1 Thermomicrobiales bacterium
TGTGGATCGAATCGCCGCGTGCCTGCGAAGGCGTCGTGCTCTCGGCGCAGAGCGGCGAGCGCGTGCTCGACCAAACAACGATGGCGGTGCCGGCCGGCGAGGCGTCCTTCCACGTTTTCGTGCCGGAGGTAAACTCGCCGATCCGTTTCACCGTCGCCCTCAAGGTGCCCGGAGCGGAACGTGCGAGCGCGGACGTCGAGGTCGGTCCGCAACGGAAGTGGTCGGTCTTCCTCGTCCACCACTCCCACTTCGACATCGGGTACACCGATCCCCAGGCGGTCGTCATCGAGCACCAGCTTCGCTACCTCGACGCCGTGCTCGACCTGATCGCCGCCACCGACGACTGGCCGGAGGACGCCAAGTTCCGCTGGAACGTCGAAGTCACTTACCCGCTCCGCCGGTGGCTGGCCGCCCGACCGAAGTCGGCGCGCGACGAGTTCGTGCGCCGCGTTAAGGAGGGCCGGATCGAAATCCATGCCCTCCCCTTCAGCATGCATACCGAGGTCTACTCGATCGACGAACTCGCCTGGGGTCTGAAGTTCGCCGATGAGCTGCGCGAGCAGCACGGTCTCGAGATCACCACCGCCATCCAATCCGACGTTCCCGGCGCCACGGTCGGGTTGCTCACCCTCCTGACCGCGGCTGGTGTCCGGTACTTCAACGTCGCCCATAACTACGCCGGTCGCTCCCTTCCCTTCCGCTTCGGCGGGCAAGACCTGACGCGACCCTTTTGGTGGCAGGGCGCCGACGGCAAGCGCCTCCTCGTCTGGCACACCGACACCCCGCACGGCGTCGCCTACATGGACGGTGTCCTCGTCGGTCTCGGCCAGGGCGAAACGACCGCCCGCGGTCTCCTCCCCGACTACCTGAACGCCCTCGCCAGTCGTCCCTACCCCTACGGCAAACACGCCTTCGGTTGGCACGATTTGCCGACGGATCTCCCGGTCACGAAGCGTCCCTATCCACACGATTTCGTCCACTTCCGCGTCCAGAACGGGTTCGCCGACAACGCGCCCCCGAGTCTCGTCGTCGCCGAAACGGTCCGGGACTGGAACGCCGCCTGGGCCTATCCGCACCTGCGGATGGCGACGAACCGCGATTTTTTCACCGAGGCCGAATCCCGTGTCGGCGACAAACTCGACACCTTCACCGGCGATTGGACAGACTGGTGGGCCGACGGCATCGGGTCCGGCGCCCTCCCCCTCGGTCTCAACCGCCGCGCCCAGGGCACGATCCGCACCGCGCGCACCCTCCACACCCTTGCCAACGCCCTGACCGACGATGCCGCGCCTGCGGTCGAAACCGAGGTCGAGCAGGTCTACGAAGACCTCGCCCTCTTCGACGAGCACACCTGGGGCGCAGCCAACCCATGGAATCAGAAACTTGAGTATCAGGACTCCGGCGACCTCCAATGGGGCCGCAAGTCCGCCTTCGCCTACCAAGCCGCCGAGCGTGCGGACACCTTGCTCGATGCCGGTCTCCACCGTTTCGCGGGTGCGTTCCGTACCGCTCCCCACGCCCTCGCCTCACTCGTCGTCTTCAATCCCAGCGCCTGGCCCCGCACCGATCTCGTCCGCGTCTTCCTCCCCGCCGAGCGCGTCCCACCCGACCAGGCGATCGCGATCATGGAGGCAACCTCCGGCCAGACGGTTCCGCACACGCTCGAACCGCAACCACACCCCAACTTTCGCGCCAAGGGCCAGTGGCTTACCTTCGCCGCGCGAGATGTCCCGTCCGTCGGCTACGCCCGCTACGACGTTCTCGGTGTCGACCAGGCGGCTTCCATCCTCAGAAACCCAGCCGCCGACTACGTCCTCGAATCACGCTTCTACCGCGTCACTGTCGATCCCCGCGAAGGGTTCATTTCCTCGATCGTCGACCGCGAGAGCGGTCGCGAGTTGGTCGACGACGACGCGCCCTTCGGTTTCAACGAGTACGTCTACGACCGGTACACGAGCGCGCCTGGGTTCAACCACCTTTCCGGTCGTATCGAGGAGGTCGACCAATCCCTCCTCGGTTCCCGCACCACCGCCGGCAACGCCTGGCTCGCCGATCGCTCCTCCGACGTGGTCGCCGAACGGTTGACGCTCCGCCTCATCGCCGAGGGAACCGACGGGCTGGAGACGACCCTCGTTCTCCCCCACGACGTCAAGCGCCTCGACATCACCAACCGCCTGCTCAAGCAGGCGACGATGGAGAAGGAGAGCGTCTACTTCGCCTTCCCCTTCGCCATCGACGACCCCGATCCGGAATACGAGATCAGCGGCGGCGTCACCTCGCGCGATGCGCCCCACGTCCCCGGTTCGGTCCGCCACATGTTCGCCATCCGCCACTGGCTCGCCCTGCGCGATGCCGCCGGTGCCGCCGCCTGGGCCACCCAGGAAGCGCCGCTGATCGAGATCGGCACCATTTCCTTGCCGTTCACCCCGTTCCCGTCGACCATCCCGGACGACCAGGTCAAACCGTCAACCCTCTACTCGTGGGCTCTCAACAACATCTGGGATACCAATTTTCCGCCCCAGCAGGGCGGGGAGATGACCTTCCGCTATGCCATCGCCAGCGATGCGGGAACCTCCGCCCGCGAGCTCGGCATCCGCACCGGCGCCGCCCTCTCCGCCCCGCTCGCCGGTTTCTGCCTCGGCCGCACCAACGCCGGCGATCTCCCCGCCTCCGGCAGCTTCGTCGAACTCTCCCTCCCCCTCGTCGAAGTCGTCTCCTTGGCACCCTCCGCGCGCGGCCACGATCTCGTCGCCTACCTGCACTCGCTGGCGCCCGAGTCCGTCGAGGTCACGTTGTCGTTTCCCGCGTTGCCGGCGAGAACGGTGTCGGTCGGTAATTTCCTAGAACGAGACCTGAGCGAGATCTCGCTACGCGACGGACGGGCAACGATCGCGTTGGCTCCCGGCGCGTACGTGGCGGTCGCGATCGATCTGGCATAACGGTTCGTCTCTCTCGGTCATGCGCCATCGCGATCGCCGACACCCAAGTGAATGGCTCTCGCCGCGCTCGCGGGAAGTCGGGAACACTCGACTTTACACGCTCGGGCCATGTTGGTACCTTTCCCTAACGGTCATGAGCACACGCACAGACGATGGCCCCCGGTACGATGCGGTGCCGTCCAGCGGCACGAGGAGGTTTTTCATGGCAAGCTTCGATCCCCGGACCGTTCGCCACCTCACCGATGCCCGCACCAGCCGGCGCCGGCTCCTCCAGGGCGGTGCCGCCCTCGGTCTCGGCGCCGCGCTGCCGATCGTCAGCCACTCCCGCGGCGCCGGCGCCCAGGACGTGACGAAGCTCAAGTTCTCCCACGACAAGTCCCCCTGGCAGCAGTTCTTCAAGGACATGGGCGATCTCGCCCAAAAAGAGATCAACATCAATTGGGACGTCACCCCCTACTCCGACACCACCTCCTATCAGACCGCGCTCAAGGGCGCCCTCCCGACCAGCGACACGCCGGATCTCTTCACCTGGTGGTCCGGCTACCGGCTCGAAGAGCTCTACACGGCCGGCGTCCTCGAAGACCTGACCGACATCTGGACCAAGGCCGTCTCCGACGGCAACGCGCCGGAGTCGCTCGGCGCCGCCTTCACCTTCGACGGCAAGGTCTACTCGTTTCCCCTCCACGTGTCCTACTGGGTCGTCTTCTACAACAAGAAGGTCTTCGCCGATAACGGCATCACCGCCGCCCCGGCGACCTGGGCCGACTTCACCGCCGCCTGCGACAAACTCAAGACCGCCGGCGTCACGCCGATGGCCTCGACCGTGGTCGGGAGTTGGCCGAGTTTCATCCTCTTCGAGGAGATGGTCCTCCGCACCGACCCCCAGTTCTATCTCGACCTCACCGCCGGCAAGGCCAAGTACACCGACCCCACCGCCGTCAAGGCGATGGACACCTGGAAGGGGCTGATCGACAACGGCTACTTCACCTCGTTCGACGCCGCCATGGACACCGACTGGCCCGGCATGTTCGCCCAGGGTCAGGTCGCGATGATCCCGGTCGGCACCTGGTACCAGAGCAACTTCACCGCCCAGAACATGAAACCGGGCGAGGACTACGACCTCTTCATCATGCCCAACGTCGATCCCGCGGTGACGCAGAAGGTCGCCATCGTCGAGACCGGCGCCCTCGCGGTCGCCGCTAAGAGCAGCCAGATCGACGCCGCCAAGCAGTTCGTCTCCTGGTGGGTCTCGACCGACGCCCAGACCGCCTGGTCCAACAAACTCGGCGATACCCCCGCCAACACCAAGGCCGTCAGCGACAACCCCATCCTCAAGACCTTGCTCGACACCCTCGCCAACGACCACTACACGCTCTACCAACGCTACTGGGAAGCCTCGCCGGTCCCGATCGTCGAGGGAGCCGTCACCATCCTCCAGGAATTCATGCTCGATACGAGCAAGGAGCAGGACGTCCTCCAGAAGATCCAGGACCTCGCCGACACCGAATGGGCCAAGCGCGGCGGCCCCGCGGGTACGCCCACATCGAGCTAGGCACGAGAGGGCGGAGGGCGGAAGGCGGGGAGAACGACACGATCCGCCCTCCGCCCTCCGCCCCGTCGTAGAATGGGCGTCGCACTCGCTTCCCGCCAATCCGCCCGCCAGGTTGGAGCCGACGCCCATGGCACAACTCACCGAACGAACCGCGGCGGCGCGCACCGTCCCGACCGGCAAAGCGACGAGCCTCTCCCGGCTCGGCCGCTTTGCCGGTGCGTACGCCTTCCTCCTACCGGCCCTGGTCCTGGTCGGCGTTTTCCTCCTCTGGCCGTTCCTCCGCAGCGCCTACCTGAGCTTCACCGAGTACAACGGGCTCGGCACCCCGAAGTGGATCGGTCTCGACAACTACCGCACGCTGATCCACGATCCGATCCTGACCAGTTCGATCAGGAACACCCTCTATTGGGTGGTCGGCACCTTACTGCTGCCGGTCGGGCTCGGTCTCCTCATCGCCAGCATCAGCTTCAACCTCAAGGGCGGCGCCTTCTACCGCCTCCCCTTCCTCATCCCCTACGCCCTCTCCGGCTCCGCGATCGCCACCCTCTGGGCGTTCATCTTCGTTCGCGACGGCGCCGTCAACGGCGCGCTCAAGGCGCTCGGGCTCGACTCGTGGACCCGCGCCTGGTTGATCGACATCCATCCCGTCTGGAAACTCGACGTCAAGTACAACACGCTGGCGATGATCGTCGCCTCCACCTGGCAGGCGGTCGGCGTCAGCGTCCTCCTCTTCCTGATCGGGCTCCAGGTCATCCCCAAGGACCCGATCGAAGCCGCCCGCCTCGACGGCGCCGAGGGTTGGCGACTCTTCCGCGACGTCACCTTTCCGCTCCTCCGACCGATGACGATCGTCACCGTCGGCATCTCCCTCGTCAACTCCCTGAAAACCTTCGACATCATCTGGATCATGACCCAAGGAGGCCCCGCCCGGAGCTCGGAAACGCTCGCCGTCACGATGTACCGCGAGACGTTTCTCCTCAGCCGGCACGGCTACGGCGCCGCCGTCGCCGTCGTCCTCAGCCTCGTGGTGACCGCCGTCTCGGTCGCCTACCTCAGCCGGACCCTGGAGCGCAACGTTGGCGGCGAGGGGCCGGCGCGCGGCGTGACCGCCGCGATCGCACCGGTCGGCCGCGCCCTCGGTTCGGCGATCCGCCTCGTCGGGACCGGAATCGAGTTGCTGTTCGGTCTGACCTTCCTCGTCCTGGCCTGGCCGTTCCGCTTCTTCGGCAGCCTCTTGCCCCCGGACGGCGCGCGACGGACGCAACGCGTCGTCGGCAATGGCCTCAGGCACGGCATCCTGGCCGCCCTCGCCGTCCTCTGGATCGCACCGTTCTACATCTTCCTGGTCAATGCGTCGGCCTCGACCGAAGGGTTCGCCAAGAAAGAGCGGTGGCAGCCGCCGTCGAGCTTCGCGCTGTTCGACAACATCCGCGCGGCGTGGAACGCCGCCCACCTCGGGCAAGCCATCGGCAGCTCCGTCTTCTATGCCATCGTCGGCGCCTCGCTGGCCGTCGTCATCGCCGCGCTTGCCTCGTACGCGCTCGTCGCCCTCCGCATCCGCCACGGCTTCTTCTGGTTTATGGTGATCTACGCCGGCACCATCTTCCCCTTCCAGATGTACCTGTCACCCTTGTACACTATGTTCGTCCGGTGGAAGATCTACAATACCCACCAGGGACTCCTGCTCTTCTACACCGCCATCGCCATCCCCTTCGCCACCTTCGTCATCCGCAACCACTTCACCTCAATCCCCCACGACCTCAGCGAAGCCGCTCGCCTCGACGGCGCCTCCGCCTTGACCATCTTCCGCCACGTCTTCGTCCCGCTCTCCCTCAACGCCTTCGCCACCGTCTTCATCCTCCAGTTCACCTGGATCTGGAACGATCTCATCTTCGGTCTCGTCCTCTCACGCAGCGAAGACATCCGCCCCATCATGACCGCTCTCGCCGCCCTCCAGGGCCAATACGCCCGCACCGGCGCCCCCGTCGCCCTGGCCGGCGCTCTCCTCGTCTCCCTCCCCACCTTCGTCCTCTTCTTTGCGGTCCAACGCGTGTTTGTCCGGGGGCTGCGCGCGACGGCATAGAAACGCAGGAATCGCGGAGACCCCTCTCAGAACCGCGCCCGCAGCGACTGCACCGCCAACGCCGTCACCGACACGCTCACCGCTCCCCCGCTCACGGGGAGCGCGGCCCCGTCGATCTCCAACGGCGATGTCAGCACCACCGACTTTGGCGACGCGGCGGGGAACCGAAGCGACACCGTTTGGTCCGTCTCCGCCAGGTTCTGGATCCGAACGACGATGCCGTTGCCATCCCCCGCCGGTTTCGTGGTCACCAACACCGGCGCTTCCTCGGATACCTCCAGGAAACGCCCGGTCTCCGGGCCGGTTCGCACGTAATCCCGCAGCACGACCGGCGGCGTCGCGCTCTCGGCCCCGAAACGCGCGGCGGCGACGTCGTTCACCACTCCGCCGTGCGTCGTCAACCGGTAACGCAGCGGGATCTCGCCCCCTTGCGACGCCTTGAAGTTGACCATCCAGTGGTTGTGCAGCGCCCACGACATCAGGGTCGGGCCTTCCGGTTCCAGCTTCCGCGCCCACTTCCCGGTCGTGATCCCGCCCAGGTGCATCAAGGGCGCATCGAGCGGCGCCACCGTCACCCCCCGCTCGCCGTCGCCGACGTCGACCCAGCGCCCGATCGGGTACCAGTCGCGCACCGTCCCGTTGAGCTGGTCCTCGTCCGGGGTGAAGGGGATCCCGTTGACATCGGCCCGGAACGACGGCGGGCCGAGGTTGAACGGGAAGGCGACGAACACCGCCTCGATCCCCGTCTCGTGCTCCTTGTCGAGCACCCAGTTGACCTCCAGCGCCTTTTGCCCGGTTTCGAGCGCGAACTCGCAGCGCCCGGCGCGGATCCCCGGTCCCGCCACTTTGACCGCGATCGAGGCCCGCCCGTGCGCGACGACCGGCGCTTCGACCGTGACCCCCGAGACCGACCACCGCTGCCACGGTGTGTCCGTCCGCCCGTAGCCGAAGTCTTCGGCCGAGAAGTCGCCCCAGAAGAGGGCCTGTCTCCCCTCCGGCGATTCGACCCGCTCGTAGACGTACTGACCGATCCCCCAATCTTGATAGCGTCCGGCGAAGTCGTGACCGAGATCCTTGTCGAAGAACTCGGCGAGCGCACCGGTCTTCGGATCGACCCGCACCCGGTAGTGCGCGTTCTCGATCGTGTGCTGCCCCATTTTCAGATCGTCGCCAGTCGGCTGCGCATTCAGGGGGATGAAAGCGTAACCGAACGCCGGAACTTCGCCCGTCACGCGGCGGAACGGCGTCTCCGGGCGCACTCCGCCCCACGGCACGTTGCGCGGGAAGAACGACTCCAGCACCCCGACCGGCGCCGCCCAACCGTGTTGCTCCGGTTCCTCGACGACGACGGTCCGTGCCCAGGGCAGGGTGTTGATCACCAGCACCGCATCGGCGCCCGGATCGGGGTACGCCTCCCGCTGGTCGAGGTCGCCGAGGTTGAACATCCCCTCGATCCCCGGCTCCGCCACCGTCTCCGCCAGCGCCCGCGACGCCTTCGCCAGCATGTCGAGCGCCTCCGCCGACGCGGTGTAGACGTAGTTGCCTTTGCGGTTCCACTGTCCGCGCGTCCAGAGCGACTTCGGCGCCTCGATGCTGGCGAACGCGCCCCAGGTGTGCTCGTCGTACAGCGTCGCCTGCTCGTAGGCGTGCGCCATCCGCTCAGCCGCCCACAGCGTCGTCCCCTCGCTCTTCAACCAGCAGGCGACCATCTCGGCCATCAGCAGGTGCTCGTGCGTCGCCCGGCTGACTCCCGTCTCGAAGGCGCTGGAGGCGACGCCGTCCGACCACCAGTCGAGCCACTCGCCACGAAGCGTCGGCAGATCCGCGCCGTGCCGTGTGCGCAGCATCCGATTGAACGCGCTCGGTGTCGTGAAGACGATCCGCGGCGTCCGCCCCTGCGCGTTCCAGTCGCGGACGAAGGCAGGCATCCGCGGGTCCGGCGGTCCGTTGTCGACCCGGATCGGGTGCGTCGATTGCGCGTAGATGAAGTCGTATGGGTAATGGGAATCCGCTTCCAACCGAGCGACGATCGGCGGTAGCGACTGATCGACAAACCGCCAGTCGCCGAGTTTGGCGATGCTGCGGCCCCACAGGTAGTGGAATCCGTTCCAGGCGAGGACCTTGTTCCCCGCTGGCCCTTCCCACCAGAAGCCCGCCGGGATCGGTTTCGGCGTGTATCCGCGCAGCGGGTTGACCGCCATCGTCATCAGCTCGATCCCGATCTCGGCCAACAGATCGGCGTAGAGCCAGCTGACGCCGTTGACGTCGCACTGCATCGCCGTCGAGATGGAGAGCCCGTAGTCGTCGCGCAACCGACGCACGGGGTGGAGACTGCGGATCATCTGCTCGACGTTTTGCAGCGGCGTGTGGTTGTACTGCATCCCGGCGACATCGATATACCCCTGTGCGTGCCACTGCTTGAACCGTTCGATCTGCGCCGACGATGCCTTGGCGAAATACTTCTCGGTCATCCCGGTCACTTCGCAGACCCAGCGGTAGCGCGCCTCCTCGGGGAAGTCCTGCGTCGCCTCGATCAGGTCGAGTGCCTGGTCGACGAACTCGGCGTGCTGCCGGAAGCAGAGATCCTGGTAGTCCGTGAACCCGATGTCGGTGTGGCTGTGATTGACCACATAGAGCGTTTTGATCGGCTGCATAGGGACTCCCCTTTGCTTTCGGACGTTCGGTCGACGCACGATATTCGTGGCTCTCGGTCGTGTCAACCGTGAATCGCCGTGTGTGGGAGACTCTCGATCGCGAGGCTCCTGCGTGACACTGGCTCGGTTTTCCTCGGGTGGTCCGTTGCGGAGGGCACGGCATTCGACGACCTCGGAAAGGATCAGCCGCACGGATCCCTTCCTCCCCTACGTCGCCTGCTACGAACCGTCCCGCCTCTGCCGCGCCACCCCCGACGGCCGCCTCGGTCTCCTGATCGACGACCCGGAGGCCCACACCCTCTGCCACCCGACCAACTGCGCCTTCCGTGGCACCGACCTCTTCACCGCCAACCTCGGCCGCTGGCACGTCACGCGGATCGACGCCGGAATCGAGGGCTTGCCCCTGTTGTAGTCCGGGCCGCTCGACCAGCGACCGCACCGGCGTCGGCGCCCACCGGTTCCAGCGCCCCATCAACCGCATCGTCGCGTCGATTTGGTCAACACCGTGCGGGAGAGGCGCAGCGTGTTGCACCTCTCCCGCGTGGCGCACATGACCCCGCACCGACGGTGGGGCATTCTTCGTCGTTCCGGTCCGCGGGATCAGGCGCCGGGCCGTTCGTCGCGCAGCGGCGTGGGCGCCACGACGGTGTCGAGCCGTCCGGTCGCCACGTCGTAGACGAGTCCCGAGACGATGAGCCCGGCGGGGAGCGAGGGATTCGCTCTCAGGGCGGCGACGTCGACCCGGACCGCCGCATACGGGTCACCCACCGCCTCGGCCTCCAATCCGTCCGATGCGACGCCGAGATAGGGGGCCAGCCGGTCGGGGACCCGGGCGAGGCGGGTGATCCCGCAGTCGGTGTGGTGCAACACCACGAGGTTGAATTCGCCCAGGGGACCGGCGCCCTCGAGCTGCGGGATCATCGCGAGCAGACCCATCGTCTGCAGCGTCGCCGGCGTGATGCGACCGCCGATGTTACGGATCACGATCGCCTCGCCCTGCTGCAGACCCAGCACGTGAGCGGGGTCGACGCGCGGATCGGCGCAGCCGACGACCATCGTGCGCAGCGTCGGCATGAGGGAGAGGTCTGCGGAGAAGCGATGCGCGGCGAACTCCTCGTTGCGCCTGGTCAGGCTATCGATGATGGTCATGGCACGACTCCTATCTGTGAACGGTTGAGGCTTGTCAGAAGGAGACACCCGCGGCGACCTTCAGTCCGCGGCCCCGATGCCGGCGCGCGCCACCTCGCTGCGCGCAAGGCCGAGTCGATCGACGAGCGCGCGCACCGACGACGGCGCCCACCAGTTCCAGCGCCCCATCAGGCGCATCGTTGCCGGGACCAGGAGGGCGCGAACGATCGTCGCGTCGATCAGGACGGCCAGAGCCAGACCGAAGCCCAGGCTCTTGATGACCACGATGTCGGCCAGCAGGAAGCCGCCGAAGGCGATGATCATGATCGCGGCGGCGCCGGTGATCGTCTTTGCCGTCCGCTCCAGCCCGACGGCGACGGCGGCGGTGTTGTCGCCCGTCCGCTCGTACTCCTCCTGGACGCGGGTCAGCATCAGGACCTCGTAGTCCATGCTCAGCCCGAAGAGGATGCAGAACATCAGGATCGGCGTCGTCGAGATGATCTGGCCGGTCGCCTGGAACCCGAGCAGCCCCTCCAGCCGCCCGTCCTGGAAAACGAGGACGAGGGTCCCGAGCGAGGCGGTGATCGACAGCAGCGTCATCGCGATCGCCTTGAGCGGCAGGAAGACCGAGCCGAAGGTGAGGAGGAGGATCAGGTAGGAGCCGGCGATGACGAAAACGAGCGCCGGGACGATCCCCGCGTTGATCCCGTCGACCGTATCGACATCGGTCGCCGCGGGCCCGCCGACCTCGACTCGCAGCTCGGTCGGGTCGATCGTCCGCAGGTCGCGCACGACCTGCTGCAGCTTGGCGCTCTCGGCGTCGGCGACGATCTCGACGAGGGTGGCATCGCCGCGCACGCGCTCGCCGATCACCGGTTGCAGCCCCGTCGGCAGTGTTGCCGGATCGCCGTCGTAGGCGTCCCAGTTCACGCCGGCCGCCGCGGCGTCGGTGACGACGCTCTCGATCCGCGTGACGTGCGGCACCGTTGCCGCCCGCGCCACGAAGCCGCGTAGCGCCTGGATGCTCGCCGCCGAGAGAGCGTTCCCATCCTTCGCGGTCACGATCACCGGCACGGGATCCGATTCACCGGCCGGAAAATCGGTCCGCAGCCGTTCGGTGGCGTCCCGTGCCGGGTTGCCGGTCGGCAGGACATCCGGTCCACCCGGCGTCAGGTCGAGCCGCAGGAACGGCACGCCCGCCAGCAGGAGCACGACCAGCAGCGGCACCAGCACCGCGACCGGCCGCCGCATCACCGCGGTGGCGACCCCATGCCAGAACCCGGACGAGGACCCTAAAGGGTACCCAGGACTGAGGACTGAGGACTGAGTTCCCTGTCGACCGTCGTCTGTCGTCTGTCGACTCTCCTCTGCCCGCCTGCCCGCCTGCCCGCCTACCCGCCTCCCTATCGGGACCGCGTTGATCCGGTCGCCCAGGACGCCGAGCATCGCCGGCAGGAAGGTCAGCCCGTAGACCAGCGCGAGCGCGACGACGATCATCCCCGCGTCGCCCATCGAGTGGAGGGCCGGCAGCGGGAAGAAGTGGGTCGCGGAGAGCCCGAAGATGACGGTGATGCCGGAGAAGAAGATCGATTTGCCGACCGTCGCCATCGTGACGGAGAGCGCTTCGTCGACCGGTCGCCGCCGCAACTCCTCGCGGAAGCGGGCAACCATGAAGAGGGAGTAGTCGACGCCGAGCGCCAGCCCGAGCCCCGTGACGACGTTGATCGCGACGACCGACTGCTGGCCGAAGTTCGCCAGGAGGAGGACGGCCGCGACCGAGCCGACGATGGCCAGCGCGCCGACCAGCAGCGGCAAACCGGCCGCAACCAGGCTGCCGAAGATGACGACCTGAACCAGAAGCGTCAGCGGGACCGTGGCCGTCTCGGCGCGGGCGATCCCCTTCTCCACCTGGGTGGTGATCTCCTCGCCGATCGCCGGATCGCCGGCGACCGTGACCGTCAGCCCGGCCGGCTTGGCGGCCGCCGCGACATCGTCGCGCCAACCGTCGAGCCCCTTTTGCGCCTCGTCGTCGCTGGCGTTCAGGAGGGCGACCGCATAGGTGCTCTGCCCGTCGTTGGAGACGAAGCGCGGGTTGCCGGTGGACCAGGTCGTCAGCACCTGGACGACGCGCTGGTCATGGGCCAGGGGCGCGAGCGCGGCCTCGACCCCCGCCCGGACGGCCGGATCGCTCACCGGGCGGCCGGCGTCGAAGATGAAGACGATCGAGGTGCGGCCGCGACCGAACTCGTCGGCGAGCTGCCGGTCGACGCGGGCCGACTCCGCGTGGTCGTTGGCGAAACCGCTCGACGAGAGCGACCCGCCGACCGCGACCATGAGCACGATCGATGCGACCAACCCGAGACCGGAGAGCGCGAGCGCGAGCTTTCGGTTGCGATAGAGCGAAAATCCCCAGCGCGCGAACATGGCAATGCCTCCCTACGACCGCCGGCTCCCCGGCGGCGCGATCGACAATTTCGATTGCGTGTAGCGGTGCCGGTCGGTCGACCGGCTAACGGCTATCGGCTATCGGCTATCGACTGGTGTCTCGCGTCGCAGCACCCCGGTGGCGAGGAGCCGAAGTTTCGTCTCGAAGAGCGCGTCGAGCTCGGCGGAGCCCGCCCCTTCCGAGGCATTTGTCCCGGCCCTGGCCGCCAGGAGGCCGCTCAACTCGAGCATGACGAACCCGTGGACGGACGCCCAGCAGGCGGCCGCAACCACCTCGGGCGGCATCGACACGAACTGACCCGCCTCGATGCCGCGGCGGGCGGTCGCAATGAGCAGGTCGAAGCCCCCCTTACTCCGCCCAAGCTCGATCTCGTTGGGCGTAAAGCCGGCGACCGTCGAGCTGAAGACGAGGCGGAACAGCTCGGAGTTTTCCAGGGCGTAGGCGCGGTAGGCGCGGCCGAGCTCGCCCATCGCCTCCGCGGGCGAGACGTCGGCGGGTAGAGCGGCCAGCGCCCGTGCCATCCGGCCGGCGAGCCCGTCCGCCCCTTCGAAGTAGAGCGCCCGGCAGACATCCTCCCGAGCGGGAAAGTATTCGTAGAGGGCAGCCGGCGAGTATCCGAGGTCGCGGGCGATGGCGCGCATCGAGAGGTGCGCGATCCCTTCGGTGGCGATCAGCCGGCGGGTCGACTCGAGGATCGCCTCCCGCATCTCCTGGCGCGCCCGCTCCCGCCTCGCCGCCGCCCCCGTTGCCGTCACCATCGCCTCCACAACTACCGAACGCCGTTCGGTTGATCAACCATCGATAGGTTAGCGCCGGCTTGGCCGTCTGTCAATAGGTATTCCGAACGCCGTTCGGAGACCTGTCTGGCGATCGGAATGATGCGTCGCGGTAAGCTTGCACGCCGCCGGCGTCCGGACCGGTCCGTTCGATCCAGAGGAGGAACGTTGCATGCCGCTGCGTATCGTACACGTCGGTCTCGGTGGCTGGGGTCGAGACTGGGCAACGAACGTCGTGCCCAACGTCAAAGCGGTGGAACCGGTCGCCTGGGTCGATGCCGACACGACCACACTGGCGGCCGCGCGAAAGACCCTCACGCTCCCGGTCGATCGTTGTTACCCGACCCTCGCGGCGGCAATCGAGGCGGTCCCCGCCGATGCCGTGTTGATCACGACGCCGATCGGCGCCCACGTCCCCGTCGCGCTCGAAGCGCTGGCAGCCGGCAAGCACGTGCTCGTCGAAAAACCGTTCGCCCCGAGTGTCGACGAAGCGCGCAAAGCGGTCGAGACCGCCGAGGCGCGCGGGTTGGTGCTGATGGTCAGCCAGAACTACCGCTTCTTTCCAGCGCCGCGCACCGTTGCCGACCTGATCGCCGGCGGAGAACTCGGCGCGGTCGGCGCCATCGCCGTCGATTTCCGGCGCAACGTCACCTCCTTGCCCGGACGCGAGCGCCACTTCGCCCTCGCCCACCCCCTCCTCGTCGACATGGCGATCCACCACTTCGACCTGATGCGGCTGATCCTCGGCCGCGAGGCCAAATCCGCCTCTTGCCAGACCTGGAACCCGCCCTGGAGCCCCTTTGCCGGCGACGCGGCCGGGGCGGCCACGATCGCCTTCGACGGAGGCGCCGTCGCGTCCTGGCGCGGCAGTTGGGTCAGCCCCGGCGAACAGACCGCCTGGGCCGGCGAGTGGCGCGTCGAATGCGCCGGCGGCGAGATCCGCTGGACCAGCCGCGGCGAGTTGGGCGGTCCGAGTGCCGATTGCGTCGAAGTCCGCTCGTTGGATGCTCCGGCCCGCGCACTCACGCTGAAACCCGTTCGCGCGCAGGGTCGCGCGGGTACCCTGACCGCCTTCGCCGCCGCGGTTGGCTCGGACCAGGAACCGGAAACGTCGGGCCGGGACAACCTCAAGACCCTCGCGTTGGTCGCGGCCGTCGTGGCGTCGGCCGCGACCGGTCGGACCGTCCTCTTGTCTGCCGAAGCGGAAAAAGACGTCCAATAGTCACCTTCGGATCCCCCTTCACGATCCGGGGCAGGTCGCCGTGCCTGCCCTCGTCCACCAACGCGTCTCGTCGATACCGCACGGGTCGTCCGGCAACCGGTACCACGGCGGCGTAGGAGCGTCTCATGCCCCATCAGCGGCCCGGGTCGCCCAGGCGACCGGTGGCGACGCCGGGTGGCACAACCCGTGCGCCGCCGTCCGTAGCGGCGCATCCCGCGGGTGCCACGATCGCCAAACGAAGGGAGCCGAAAACGACAGAGCGAGGACCGCCACCCCCGCCCCACACTCGCTGCCGACCCATCGCACCCGACGACTCACCTCGTCCCCAGCCGCGGCACGGACCGCGAAAGAGGTTCCCGATGAAACCATCCCTCCCGACCCGCTGGCTCGTCCCCGTTGCGGTGGTCGCCCTGACCGGTTTCGTCGCCTTCGGGGCTTCCCCCGGCGCGGCGCAACAGGCGGACACTACGCCCCACCCCGACCACATCCATCAGGGCAGTTGCGCCCAACTCGACCCCAATCCGCAGTATCCGCTCAACAACGTCACCCAGCGCATGAACGGCGACTCGACGCCCAGTCCCTCGGATTTCGTGGGCGCGCAGTCCGCCATCCCGGTTGAGACCTCGTCGACCGAGATCGACGTCAAACTCGACGACCTGCTGTCCTCGCCCCACGCGCTCAACGTCCACGAGAGCGCGCAAAACATCCCCCACTACATCGCCTGCGGCGACCTCGGCGGCTACGTGATCAGCGATACCCTCGTCATCGGTCTCTTCCCACAAAACAACTCCGGATTCTCGGGCGTCGCGATCCTGCAACGGGACGGTGACAAAACCCGGGTCGACGTCTACCTCATCCAGTCCGGCGGAGCGCAGGCAGGCGGAGCGGCTACCCCGGCAGCCGCGGGCTCGCCGGCGGCCACGACCGGCGGCGGTCAGGCGGCCACCTCCCCCACCGTCAACCTGGAGGACATCAAATTCGATCCGAACGAGTTGACCATCCCGGCCAACACCGCCGTGACGGTCAACCTCGTCAACAAGGGCGCCAGCATCCACAACTTCAACATCGACCAACTCAACGTCCACTCGGGCGATATCCAACCGGGGCAAACCGGGTCCGTCACGATCAATGCCCCCGCCGGTGACTACCAGTACTACTGTGCGGTCCCCGGTCACAAAGAGGCCGGCATGGTCGGCACGCTCCACGTCCAATAAGGGACCGCGGGGCCCAATTCATGGCGGGCGCATCGTCAATTGCCGGCGACGCGCCCGCTCCATCCTGGGGGCAGACTGGAGACCAGACGATGGACCGCTACGAACTGATCGCCGAAGCCATCAGGACGAAACAGCACGTTCGGGCCCGCTACCAGGGCGCCGCGCGCGTGCTTGCTCCCCACGCCCTGGGAACCAAACGCGGCACGCCCCACGTCCTCGCCTACCAATTCGCGGGCGAAAGCCGGAGCGGTCTCCCCGAAGGCGGCGAATGGCGCTGCCTGAATCTGGAGGAATTGGAAGACGTCTCGTTGCAACCCGGCCCCTGGCATTCGGCCGCGAACGTCTTCAATCCCCAGAGTTGCCTCGACGAGATCGACGTCGCCGTGGAGCCGTTCCCACCCTACGGCTCGAGCGAGCCCGCGCCGGCGACGTAAGCTCGGGCGTTTACCGGGCGATGCCTTGGATTTGGACGCCGGCAGGGGGCGGTACCGCGCGCCGGGTCTTTTCCGTTCGGCCTGCTCCACGCCCGACTTGCACGGGCCACGACATTCGTGTTTGCTCGTTCTACGAGTAGGTGGCCATTCGTACTTGGAACGCCGGGTCGAGCGGCGTCGGTCGTCAACGACGTGTCCGCGCCGCTTACGCCACGTCAGCCGCCTCGGATGCAAATCGACCAGTGACTGCCTGCGTCGCCCGTCGCGCCACGCCTCATCGGCCGATCTGGAACCTGGAATGGCGCCTGCTACGGTTGCAGACCCCCGTCTTCCGGGGTTGTCTCCGTGGGTGTGGCATCGTCTGATGTGTCCAGAAGCATTTGCCACGCCTCGCGCCGGGTCGGCTCGTCGAGGCGTTCGACGCGGTAGCTGAAGCGCAGGAGCCAGACGACGAAGGCGATCACGACCGGCGGCGCGATCACGAAGACGAATCGTGGTCCGGTTGCGGTCGAGATCGCTCCGAGCGACAGGACCGCCGCCAGGGTGAGGGCGTTTTCTTGGACCTCTTCGAGCCCGAACGTCGCCCCTTGCTGGACGAGGGGAACGGTCCGGTTGATGAAGGTCTGCAACGCCGCCCCGGCGGCGCAGGAGCCGAAATTGAACGGGATCGAGATGACCCCGGCGGCCAGGACCTTGTCGCTGAGTTCGATCCCGAAGAGTTCCAGCAGGCGTAGCGGGCTGAAAACGGCAAAGAACGCATCGACCCGATCGATGAGTCCCAACAGGATCATGCTGACGCTCGACGCGCCGAGCGCCACGAAAAGCAGGCGGCGTTCGCCGTACTTGTGCATGAGCGAGGGGGCGGCGAACGTGCCGATCAAGAACCCGATGGCGGCCGGGGCGAAGATGTAGATGCTGTTGGCAGGGTCGGCCTCGAGCACGTCGCGGACGTAGACCGGCATCAGGGTGTTGCTCGCTTCGAACAGGGCGACGACGACCGCGCCGGCCAGGATCATCGTCGCCACCGGGCGGTGCGCCAGGATCCAGGCCGCGGTCGACTTCAGCGACAGCGCCTTCGGTTTCCAGTCGACGCTGCGGAACGCCTCGCGCGCCGGACCCAGCCGCTCCTTTTCCGGCAGCCGGTAGGCGCGGAGCGCCCCCAGCAGGTAGACCAAACCCGCCACCCCCAGCGCCAGCTTGATGCCGCCCCATTTGATCAACGTCGGCGCGACGAATGCCGAGCCGATCGCGGAGGCGATTGAGCCGATCACGCCGACGAGGGCGGACGTGGTCGCCAGTTGCGCGGGTGAGGCGACGAGCGCCACGGCCGACTTCAACGACGGCGTGATCACCTGGTTCAACAAACTCGCCAAAAACATGATCACCACGAGTTCCCAAACATCGGTGCCGAAGAGGATGGGGATCAGAAAGACGGTGGCCGCCTGGGCGACGAACCCACCGATCAAGGCGAGCCGTTTCGACAACGAGTCGGCGAGCGTTCCGCCTTGCAGGCCGAAGAACAGGGGAGCGACGTAGCCCGCGGCGGAGACGAGGGAAATCGCGAATTGGGAGGCGTCCTGGCGCGCGAGGTAGACCATCGAGCCGTAGGACACGACCGCCCCCGCGAGCTTGCCCGCGGCCCGCGACAGCGACAGGATCGCGATGTCCCGATCCTTGAGAACCTCGCGGTAGGACGGCTTCTCGCTTGGCACCGGTGCGGCCGTGCCGCCGACGGCAATCGCTTCGCCCATCGCCCCACCCCCCTCCGGTGCGAAGGCATCGGCCGCGTCGCTTTGCGGTCGCGGGTTCCGGGTCGATTGTCTCATGGCCAGGTCGGTTGCCGTTGGATCTTGGAACGTGGTTTCGGCTCTCGCCGACGCACCGGCCAGCGTCGCCACTGCGAGAGCCGGTGTCACCGGTCTCCAAATCCGGTCGGCGACCCAATTAGGATGTGGGCGTCAGGTTGACATCGATCAGATATTCGCGCACCGAGACGTCGTCGACGAACAGCTCGGCGGTGCCGGCTCGCTTCCAAAAGTAGACGCGCACCGCCGCGGCGTTCGCGGGCGGACTGAAGTTGAGCGACTCCCTCGTCAGGGCTGTCTGGTCGACCTGGAGCGGCGGCGGTTCCTCGCTCGCCAGGCGATTACCGGCGGCGTCGAAGTAGCTGATCCCGACCACACCCGAGTCGCCCGGGGTGGAAACCCGACCCCAGGCCTGGAGCCGGTAGGTCCGACCGGCGACGACCGCGAGTTGTTGGTCGGCATACCCGCCACCGGTGCCGAGCCTGACCGCCGGTCCTCCGCGGCGCCCCGCTCCCGCGACGACAGCCGTCTCGTTTTCGCTGTACCAATGGTTGAGCTCGTCGTTGAATCCCCCGTTGACCACGAGATTCTCGCCCACCTCAGGAGGATGTGTCGGCGACGGGCTGGAAGTCGGCGACGGACGCCGGATTCCCCGGGCGGTCGGTGTCGCCACCGGTACGGTCGGCCCGGCAGCCTGGGACGGCTCGGTGGGGGACGGCGTAGATGTTGCGGGTACGGCTTGGTCGGTCGCGATCGGCGTGGCGACGATTGCGGCCGCGGCCGGGAGGGCTGGATCGATCGACCCGCCGTGGCCTTCCCCGTCGCCGTTGGGCAGCACCAACAAGGCGACGCCCACCGTCACCGCCGAGGCGACGACGATCGCCATCAGGACGGGCAGCGTCCGCTCGTAGCGGCGGCGCATCGACAGGGTCCGCATCGATCCGATCCAGACCGAGAGCACGATCCGAGCGGCGCATATGCACGTCGCTTGCCACACCCACTTTATGGCGCGCCGCCGTGCTCCAGCAGTTCCCTCACCTTAGCCGGCGAACCCCCGGTCAAGTTTAGTGCATCTGCCGACCGCCCCGTCGCCCGGCAGTCCACGCCCAGGACCGCCGACGCCAGGGTGATCAGCGCCTCCATCACCGGCGTCGCCACGCCAACCGCGGCACCCAAACCGGCCCACGTCACCAGCCCGTACGGGACGTCCTCGGTCAACCAACGCGTGCCGACACTTCCCGGCGCCCGCAACGCCGTCAGCATCGCCGACCCGTTGATGACGCTCCAGAGATCCCCCGCCGGACCGAACCCCGCCTTGTGGAAGGCTTCCGCGACCGGTGTCAACTCGTATCCATAGGCCCGCCCGACCGCCCGCCGCTCCCCATCGAGCGCCTCGATCGCCCGCACGACCGCCGGTGTCACGCCCTCCTCGTAAAACCAGAACTCGCCCCGGCTCCGCTCGATCCGTCCCGCGTTCAGCAACACTCCCGGCGGATGGACGACGGGGTTCATCGCCGACAAGCCCGCCTCCAAGACGTTCGCGTACGCCGTCGCCCCCGGAAACAGCCGTTCCAACACCGGCATCGCCTCCGCCGTCTGGCTCGCCGGGTAGACGCCGACGCCGAGTGCCCCCACCGTTCCCCAGATCACGGCGCGATCCGGCCCGAGCTTCCGGCAGACGTACGGCGCCGTATCCGCCTCCGCCAGCATCACCCCGCTCGCTCCCGCTTCCCGCAAAGCCCGCGCGAACGCCAACGTCCCGAGATTTCCCGGCAGCAGCGCCAGCACGTGCCCCGGTCGCAGATGCGGCGCCAGTTGCTCGACGAACGGCCGATGAGCATACGCCGGCACCGAGCAGACTAGCGTCTCCGACCACGCCAGCGCCTCCGCCGGATCGACCGTCACCCCCGCCAGGTGCGCCGCGCCGGTCCGGGCCGTCCCCTCCAGGTGGATCGTCCGCGTCTCCTGGATCGGCGCGATCGTCTGGGCGAAACCAGGGTGCTCCCACAGCAGCACCTCGTGCCCGGCCAGGGCCAGGTTCGCCGCCAGACTGAACGCGGTGTTGCCACCGCCCAGAACGGTTATTCGGGTCATGTCCCCTTCTCCACACCAGCCGTCCGACTCGGTCGGTCTAGCGCCTCGCTCTATACGTCGCGAGCTTGTCGCCAAGCGCAATGAAGTCTTTCCATCCGTCCCTCTCCCTGACCAGCTTGGCCTGGCGGATCACCGGATTCTTGACGAGATTATCGTATCGATATCCATGCAGGTGTTCGACATATTCCATCCCGAGCAATTGCTTGTCTACCAGCACATTGATGACCTCGAACAACCCCATGTAATCTTCCACGCTTGCCCAATCTTGGTTGCTGGTCGGGCCACTGTTGCCGTTTGCCCACCGTCCTCCGGGTCGCAAATCGATATGAACTTGTTGATGTGCCCGCATCTCCTCTTCCAAACGGAGAATGAGATCCGCATCGGCGAATTGCTCGCCTCGTTTCAACGCTTTGTGCGAGTACCAGAGGGCAAGAGCCGACGCGGCGGCGGTGGTCACGACGGTGACCAATCCGATCCAGTCGTTCACTGCAATCTTCACCTTGGCAGAATCGGGGCGCTCCCGCAGCAGCATCTGGTGTCACGCCGGACTGAGCCGCCGAGCCGTGTGACCCGCTCCGGGACCACCCTTCACCCTCCCCTCACGAACGCATGCATCTCCGAAGTGTACGCCACGGTCGATGACCCCTTTGACACCTGCTTGTGTGGTCCGCACAATTGCGACTGTTGATGCCCCCGCCTCGGGGAAGCGAGGCAGCCGATGGTTCTTGCAGTCCCAAACGCCGGTGGCACCGGCCTGCCCGCGCCCCTCACCTCACTCGTCGGCCGTGAGCGCGAAATTGCCGCGGTCACCGCACTGCTGCGGCAATGCGACCTACGTCTGCTGACCCTGACCGGGCCGGGCGGGGTCGGCAAGACCCGGCTGGCATTGCGTGTCGCCGAGGAGCTCGCCGGCGACCCTTCGACGGGCTCAGGGCAGGCTCTGAGCAACGCGAAGGGGCAGGCTTTTCCCGACGGTCTCTGGTTCGTCGACCTCGCCCCGGTCCGCGACCCGGCCCTCGTCGCCTCGGTGGTCGCCGGGGTGCTCGGGGTGCGTGAAACGGCGAGCCGGACCCTCGTCGCGGGGCTGCGGGCGTTCCTGCGGGGCAAGCAGGCGCTGTTGCTCTTCGACAACTGCGAGCACGTGCTGGATGCCGCCCCGCTGGTGACCGAGCTCCTGGCGGCCTGCCCTCGCCTCGCTGTCCTGGCCACCAGCCGGGCGGTCCTGCGCCTCTCCGGCGAGCACGCCTTCCTCGTCCCGCCACTGCCGCTGCCGGACCTCACCGACCTCCCATCGCCGCTCGGGGAACTGGGTGCGGCGCCGGCGGTGCGCCTCTTCGTCGAGCGGGCGCGGGCGGCGCGGGCGGACTTCGCCCTGACCGAAGAGAACGCGGCGGCGGTCGCCCGGCTCTGCCACCGGCTGGACGGGCTGCCGCTGGCGATCGAATTGGCCGCCGCCCGCACCGCCATGCTGCCGCCGCCCGCCTTGCTGGCGCGGCTCGACCGCCGGCTGCCGCTCCTGACCGGCGGCCCCCGCGACGCCCCCGCTCGTCTCCGGACGATGCGGGACGCCATCGCCTGGAGCCACGACCTCCTCACTCCCGACGAACAGGTGTTGTTCCGGCACCTGTCCGTCTTCGCCGGCGGCTTCACCGTGGAGGCGGCCGAAGCGATTGCAGGGGGACAGGGGGGCAGGGGGGCAGGGGGACAGACGAACGAGCGCATATCCCCCTGCCCCCCTGCCCCCCTGTCCCCCTCCGTTCTTGACGGCGTGGCCTCCCTGCTGGCCAAGAGTCTGCTGTATCGGGAGGGTGGCCCGGTCGGGGAGCCGCGCTACCGGATGCTGGAGACGGTCCGCGAGTTCGGACAGGAGCGGCTGGCGGCGAACGGCGAGGAGGCGACGCTCCGGGAGCGCCACGCGGCGTGGTGCCTGGCCCTCGCGGCGCGCAATGAGGCCCTCCGCCCGGTGGACCCCGCCGAGCCCGTGGCCCGGCTCGAGGCCGAGCACCCGAACCTGCGGGCTGCCTTGACCTGGCTGGCCGAGGCCGGGTCGGACAGAAGCGACGACCTCCTCCGGCTGGCCGCCACCCTCGGCGGGTTCTGGTACCTCGGCGGACACGAACGGGAGGGGCTCGGTTGGCTGGAGCGGGCGCTGGCGACCTCTCCGACCACCCCGACGCCCACGCGCTCCGAGGCGCTGTTCTACGCCGGGATGATGGCCAACGAGATCGGCGAGCCGCGGGCGGCGTATCACGCGGAGCAGGCGTTGGTAATCGCGCGCGCCCGCGAAAGCACGTTCGACGAGGCGCGCGCCCTCAGTGTCCTCGGTCTCTTGGCCGAGGATCGGGGCGACTGGGCGGCCGCCGAGGAGGCATTCGGCGCCTCCCGGCGCCTGTACGAGTCCAAGAAGGATCTGGGATGGGCGCTCAGCTTGATCGACCACCACCTGGGGGTGGTCGCCCTCGGCCGGGGGGACCGGGCACGCGCCGTTGCCCTGCTGGAGGCGGCGCGGGCAGCCGCCGAAGCGATCGGCGACGAGCTCGTCCCCACCTGGAGCCTCGGCTACCTGGCGCTCCTGGCGTGTGAGGAGGGTGACCCCCGGCGCGCCGCCGGGCTGCTGCGCCGGCTGCCGAGGCGGACCTCGGAGCACGGATGGCAGGACCACCACTTGCCCTTCCAGGCCACCGCGGCGGTGCTGGCGAGCGCCGTCGGCGCGGCCGAGGCGGCGGCCAGGCTGTTCGGGGCGGCGACCGCGAGCCATCCCGACTGGGCGGTTGGTCTGCCCGAGCGGACCTTCCACGACCGGGCGGCGGCAACCGCCCGCCGGCAACTCGGCGACGGCGCCTACGAGGCGGCCTGGGAGGCGGGATACCGGCTGCGGCCGGGGGAGGTGAAGGCGGAGATCGAGCGGGTGCTGGCCGCCGCCGAGGCGCCACCGCCCGCGGGCCGTGATGGCGGAGCGGCTCGCTCCCCGGCCGGGCTGTCGGCGCGCGAGATCGAAGTCCTGCGGCTGGTCGCCGCCGGCCACACCAACCGCGAGATCGCGGCCGCGCTCCGCGTGAGTCACCGCACGGTCCACAACCACCTCGCCCACATCCTCATCAAAACCGACAGTCCCAACCGCACTGCGGCCACCGCCTTTGCCCTCCGCCACGGTCTCGCTTGAGCGAACCGACTGCCGATGCCCGCCCGTGGTCCATTTGGTCCATCGCGAGGAACGGGCGATCGGTTGACGGGATAGTCCGTTTCG
Source organism: Thermomicrobiales bacterium (assembly GCA_036558305.1). Lineage (GTDB taxonomy): Bacteria > Chloroflexota > Chloroflexia > Thermomicrobiales > UBA6265 > DATBFX01. The sequence goes on from DATBFX010000112.1 coordinate 23,595, forward strand.
ACGATGGCAGCAGCCGCAGGCGAACGTAAGATGGCGACCATGCGGCGCGAGCGATGAGGACCGGAGCGGACCACCAGTTCGCCGCCGGCGCCACCCGCTCCGGTGCGGCCGATGCGCATCGTCACCCCCGATACGACCGCGCGCGGTACGGTGAGGAGCGACTCCGCATGGCATTCGAATATTCGGTCGTCTGGCGGCCGGGGAGCGGCGCACAGCGGGTCCATTTCCAGCAGAGTTACGACCAATTCCACCAGAACGACGCGTCCTCCTTCGCACAGGGTCTCCGGATCACCGATCTCATCGTCGGCGGTTGGTACTGATCGACGAATAGCCAATCCGACGCGCAGCTCACGGGCGCCGTCGCGAATGCATGGAGGCCGGACGATGGACGAGGTCGGATTCGACTGGTTCATTCGTCAGTTGGCTGTAGGCACTTCACGTCGACTCCTGATCAGAGGATTGTTCGGGGTCCTGCTCGGCGGGGCCGCCGCTCGCAAGGCACGTCTCGTCGCGGCCAAACCGGCCGGCAAGGTCGGCGTCTGCCACCGGACCGGATCGGCCGCGAAACCGGTCGTCTTCATCGAGGTCAGCGCCAATGCCGTCGAGGCGCACGCGGCGCACGGCGACGCGATCGATCCCGATTTTGCGATCGATCCGGCGAACTGCGGCGGTTGCCTGATCGACTGCGACGACGGCGACCCCTGCACCACCGACACCTGCATGGACGGCCAGTGCATCCACGAACCGATTGACTGCGACGTCCACCAGTTTTGCACGATCGGCACGTGCGTGGGTGGCCAATGCGTCGCGGCACCGGTCCCCTGCGACGACGCCAACGGCACCCCCTGCAATCTCCACCATCTGCCGTGCGACCGCATCCCGATCTGCGTGGACGGGCTCTGTCTCGACCCGTGCTTCGTCGAGCATCCGCCCGCGCACGTCGAGTTCTGCAATCCCGTGAGCGAAGTCTGTACCGCCGATGGCTGCCAGCCGGCGTAGGAGAGGAGCGATCGCGATGACACGTCTATTCCGATTGGTCGCGCTGCTCGTTGTAGGTTGTGCGTTGGTGACCGGCGGGGCAACCGGCGCCGCGGCGCGGCAGGCGACGCCGGCGGCGTCCCTGCTCGCGAACCTCGGTCTACCGGAATTGACCATCACCGTCACGGATCAGGGCTTCGATGCCCCCGCCGAGGTCGCCGCGGGCTGGTACCTGGTCACGTTCGACAACCAGACGAAGGAAGATTTGACCTGCGACGTTTTGCTCCTCCCCACCGGCGACAGCGTCGACACCGTGCTTGCCCTCGCCGCCACGCCCCAGGCCGGCCCGCCGCCGGCGTGGGTCTACCAAACGACCTGGGCCGGCGGTCCGCAGGCCGGCGCAGGCCAGTCGGCTCAGGCGGTGATCCAATTGACCGAGGGGAACTGGATGATCTGGACCGTCGGAGAGCCGACGCCGGCACCGGCCGCCCTCACGGTGACGGCCGCCACCGGCACGGTGACCGCGCCGAACCCGACCGCCGACGTCTCCATCTCCGCCCAGGAGTACACCTTCCTCGGTCTGGAAAACCCCGTGCCGGCCGGGGAGCACGTCTGGAAGATCACGAACACCGGCCGGCAACCGCACTTCTTGGGTTTTGCGAAACTGCCGGACGGCGCCACCCAGCAGCAACTGAACGAGTTCCTCACCTCGTTCTTTACGGGCACGCCGGTCGCCGGTGGGCTCAAGGAAGACGAGATCACCGATGTCGGCGGCGGTACGTCGACGCTCTCGCCGGGACAGACGATGTGGACGGTGGTCGACCTGGCGCCGGGCACCTACGGCGTGGCCTGCTTCTTTCCCGACATGGAAAGCGGCGCGGAACACGCGGCGCTCGGCATGGCCGTCGTCTTCACCGTGCAGTAGGCCGGCCGCCGCGCCGGCCGAAACCCCGGCAGCCGAGCGCGGCATCGCAGAAGGGAGGCTGTCATGGCATCGCTGGTGGTCGACGCGCTTCGGTGCGTCACGGAAACGGACGAAGCCGGTTCCGACGACGTTTACACCGTTACTTTCCGCGGCAACACGACCAAGCCGTTCGACAGCAACCTCGGCGTGCGCGGTCCCGGCACCCTCTGGACCGACTTCGACAGCGGCAACGTCGAACTGTCCGACGTCACGATCGCCACGTACCGCCCCGATGCCGTCTACGTCGTTATGCTCGTCGAACGCGACGACGACCGGGACATCGACGGCGACGAAGTCCTCGGCGCGTGGCGGGCGCAGACGCACGCGGTCTGGGTCGCGTCGATGTTGTCGCTCCTCGGCCTGAGCCCGGGGCCCGCCACCGAATCGCAGCGGGCGGTCGCGGCCCAGAACATCGTCAACGCGATGCTCGGTCTCGCCTCCATCTACCTGAACTTTCCCAAGGGCAACGACGACGTCATCGACGTCCCGAAGCGGATCAGGATCGCCCCCGGTCAGAACGTCCTGGAGGAGTTCTCCGGCGACGGCGGCCACTACCGGATCCGCTTCAAGGTGGTCTGAGCCGTCCATTCCCGGATGGGCTTGCTGCACCGCGTAGGATCGGCCCCGGCGCCCTGCCGACTCCCTCGACGACGACTGTTGCCAGGGGGATACCTGCGTCCAGACCTGCCTGTCGGCGAAGCGCCGCGTCGCATCGTCCCGCTCCTGCTATGATCGCCCTGCCGACTTCGCCGGCGCCGATCATCTCCAGGAGCCGTCCGCCGATGACCGACGACGCAGCGCTGACACCGCGCGAAACACACCCCTGGGTTGCCGAAGCGAAACACCGCATCGGTTGGAGCGTCAGCATCTACCCGCAACCCAAGGACTGGCGCCACTTCATCGCCCTCGTCCAGCGGATGGAAGAACTCGGCTACGACTCCTACCTCGCCTACGATCACCCCGCCGCCCGCGTCGACTGCTGGACGGCGCTGGCTGCCCTCGCCCTCGCCACCGAGCGCATCCGCCTCGGCACCATCGTCGATTGCATCTACTACCGGCCGCCCTATCTGCTTGCCCGGCAGGCCGCCGACGTCGACCGCCTCAGCAACGGCCGCCTCGTCCTCGGCATCGGCATCGGCGACGCCCCCGACGAATTCGCCCAGATGGGGATTCCCTATCCGCCGGCGCCCGTCCGCCTGCAGGGCATGGAAGAGACGATCCGGATCGTCCGCGGACTCTGGTCGGGAGAACCTTTCGAGTTCAGCGGCGAGCAGTGGTCGGTCAAGACCGACGGCAGCTTCCTCGGTCCCGTCCAGGAACCCTACGTCCCGATCCTGCTCGCCGGCGGCGGCGAAAAGGTCACCCTGCGCCAGGTCGCCCGCTACGCCGACGCCAGCAACATGGGCGCCCACGAAACGATCGGCCGCGCCGTCACCCTGACCGACGTCGCCCGCAAATTCGCCAAACTCCGCGACTATTGCGAGGAGATCGGCCGCCCCTACGATTCGATCCTCCGCAGCCAATTCACGATGCCCCTCGTCCTCGGCGCCACCCGCGAAGCCCTCGACCGAAAACTGGCCGGTATGCCCCAAGACACCCTCGCCTGGTGCGGTCCGGCACTCTTCGCCGGCACCCCCGAGGAGGCGATCCAGTTCTACCGCTCCCTGGCCGACGCCGGGTTCCAGTACTTCGTCGCCAATGTGCTGGACGGCGACGACGAGACGATCGAGCTGCTGGGGACGGCGGTGATGCCGGCGTTTCGGTAAGGAGGGATCACCAGCTACGCGAGCCGACCTGACCGTCTCAATGCGGCGACGCGGCGTTCCGCCCGCTCGTAGATGTTCTCGTGGGGTCCGATCAGGAACACGAGGCAGGTACGCTCCTCTTCCAGGATCAAGTACACGGCCCGGTATGCGCCGCCGGCCCTTAGAGAGAACTCGAGCGAACGCGTGCCTTTGAGGCTTCCCGCGAGCGTGTGCCCACGAAAGGGATCCGCCTCCAACTCCAGAATCGCACGCGTCGCCTGATCGACCCAGGGCCTCAGTCGTTTCAGATCCTTTTCGGCCTGTGGCGTCAGTTCGACTTCGTACCGGCTACTCGGCATCGAGCGAGATCTCGTTCTCTGCCGCGAAATCACGAAGTCGCTTGGTACGTCCAGCGCTCCGCTCTGCGAGTGCGTGCTCTGCGAGTGCGTCGAACGGGTTCTCGGCTTTGGCGTAACGCAGCGTCCCCTCTTCGATCCGGACGAACAGCGTGTCACCCGGATGAATGCCGAGCTCATCCCGCAATGTTCCCGGAATGGACAACCGCCCTTTGGCGTCGACTTTGACCGAGCGTACCGCAGACATGATTCCTCCTCGGACCGGGGGCGTGGGAATTCCCCACACGCGGCAGTGTACGATGGGTCGTCAACGTGTCCCGATCCCCAGCCCGCCACGGTCGCGCTGACCTGGTGCGGTTACGCCCGCTTCGCCGGCACCCCGAGGACGCGGTCCCCTTCTCCCGCTCCCTGGCCGACGCCGGGTTCCAGTACTTCGTCGCCAACGTGCTGGACGGCGACGACGAGACGATCGAGCTGCTGGGGACGGCGGTGATGCCGGCGATCGACTGAAAGGCGATCGGCTCCCGCGTGGGTCGTAGGTCGACCTGAATCCGGACTTTTGGTTAATTTTCGAACCCACCCGATGTCGGCCACCGGTGCCGGCAATCGCGCGCGCATCCGCTGAGCCGCTGGGAATTAGCGGGCAAACAGCCTCCAGTGCCCCTCGGAGACGACGTCGACAGCACCGTCAACGACGCGGATGGCGGTCTCATCGTCGATCGCGTACGCCGGCACCCGCATGCCGGCGGCCCACCGTTCCGCGTCCGCCATGGTGTTCTGCGGCAGCTCCGGGTGATCCAGGTGCGGAAAGATCGCGAAATCGACCACGCCGAGCGTTTCGTCGCCGCCGGTGGGCGGCGTCCAGCCGACGAAGTCCCGCCCGATGCTGGGGGTCATCACCATGCTTCCGGCGCTCAGTCCCACCCAGACCGCGGACAGCGACGGCAGGAGGTCCGCCAGTCCGGACTGCCGCATCCAGTAGCACAGGTACAAGGGGTCGCCGCCGTTCACCAGCAGCACGTCCGTCTCCCGGACCCAGGGGACCCACAGCTCTTTCTTGAGGCTGGGCAGCGCGGTGAGCTCCAGCACGCCCATCGATTTCCACCCGAGTTCGACCATGGGGCATCGTGGTTCTTGCCCGCTGACGAAATTCCATGCGCTGCCAGGACCGGCCATGGGGTGCCCGTACGACGCGGTGGGGATGCACAGGGCGCCGGCCTCGGCGATCGGTTTGCCCAGGAGGCCGACCAGTGCCTCGTGGATGCTCGCGTTCTTGATGCCGGCGGACGTGAGCAGAAACCGCACGATGCCCCTCCTTGTCGTTGTACGAAGCCACGCCGGAACGGCGAAGTCCAGCAACGCCCCCGGCGACCGAGCGCGACGGGCCCGGACCGTCGCGCGACCGGCCGACGCATCCTGAACGCGAAACCGACCCGCTACCCCCGCATCGGGTCAGAGATACGGCAGGATCACGAGTTGACGCGCCCGCTGATCGAAGCAAAACCGAAACCGCTCGAACACGTCGTGACGGCCGAGCAGTGCCGTCGTCGCGGGCGATCCCGTCGCGAACCTTTCCTCTGCCGGAAAGCGCTGTCCCTCGATCTCCAGTTCGACGTCGCAGACGTCCGTTGTCGTTCGGCCACCGACGCCAACAGCCGCGCTCGTCCGGCACGACGACAAGTCAATCCCGAGACGGACCGCGATGTCAAGGTGGAACATCGACACATCGGCGCCGGAATCGACGAGGGCAAGTACGGGTGCCGATAGAGCCGAACCGGCCAACACCACCTGCCCGGTTGCGTCGCCAGCCAGTTCGACGGTTGCCTGGTGATCCCAGCGCCCGGCCTAGGCGCTCAAGTCATTGGGCGACTCGGTCCGATCCACAGCCAACCTCCCCCGTGGCGCGTCCCGCGCTTGGGCGGCATTGGCCCGAGCAAATCACGCCGTTGCCTCGCGATGACCGGTGCCGTCTCGCCGGCGTGATCTCTGGCGAAGAACGCTGGCCTGAATCAGCAGTCGAGATCGCCCGCAGGCGGAACCGGCACCAGCAGCGGCCGCTCGATTCCCATCACTTGGGCGAGATCGGCCGCATCCCCGAACCGCGGCGCGTGCGCGACGGTCCACGGCCCGACCATCGCCACCCAACGCTCCTCGAACCCTGTCAAGCCGCCTGGGTGAGCCGCCAACCAACCCGCCGTGTCCTGGGCCGTCCAGGCACCCGGGTCGAAGTCCGGTGGCCGGTCGGGCATCCGGGCCGGTTCCGCTTGGGCGTTGCGCGTTTGCACGGGGCTCCTCCGAACGCCGGTGGCGGATCATCGCCGCCCGCCTCTCCTGATATCGCGACGGCGACCGCCGGCGCCGACCATCCGGCGAGGGCTGTGGTGGGTGGAATCGGTGCCAACGGCGAATCGCGGACGTCGATCTGCTCGGCGCGGCGCTTGGCTTCACTCAAACCGGACGCGTGCGCCATGATCTGCCGTCAAGCGACAATCAATGCGATGTTCGCATGGGGTCATGCGCTCGGTTCGGCGCATCGCGATGCCGCCAAGCTGACCTCATGTTGCATCGGTTTCACTTCACCCTCGTCAACGAAAATGAATCCTGGCACGCAGACTGCACCGCCTAACAGAGGGGATTACGCCCCAAATGAAGGAGGTGTACGAGCATGTCGACGACGATGACCAGATGGGCGGCAACGACCGCCAACGACTACGATCTGCTCACCGGCAAAGACGTCTACAGCGCCGACGGCGAGAAGGTCGGCACGGTCAAAGGGGTGTACCACCCGGCGGGCGATTTCCCGACCACCCGCGGGCGCCACTTCTTCCTGCTCGACCCCGGTCTCCTCAAGGATTGGTTCGGCGGCTTCGACAAGGTCTACCTGCCGGAATCGGCGATCGAGAACGTGACCCAGGATCGGGTCACCGTCAGCTTCGCGAAGGACCAGATCAAGAACCAGGGCTGGACCACGAAACCGGCCGGTCTCGACCGCTACCGTTGGGCCTGACCTTCCCAACCGTCGCGATCCCCTCTCAAGGACTGCACCGCGGTGCCCCCGGTCTCGGCCGGGGGCACCGCCTCGTCGGTCGGTCGCCCCCGCACCGGGCCGATGTCGTGAGGAGCCGGAAAACGACGGGCCGCTTCGCTCCTCACGCCTCCTGCCTCACGCTTCCGCGATCGTGTACTTCCGCAGGTAGAACCGCGGCGCCCACGATGCCTTCGACGCGCGCAACCCCGGATCGCCGAGATCCTGCTCACCGTTCAGGTACCGGCAGCCCCGCGCCCACAGGTACTGCGCGATCCGCTGCCGCATCAACGCGCTCACCCCCGGCCAGGCCGGATCCGTTTTCTCGAAGTGCCCCATCGCGTACCCGCGCGCCAGCACCTCCGCCGTGCAGAACCCGAGCGGTGATCCGCCCGCGTCGAACAGCGCCAGACCGATCACGTCCTCGCCCACGACACCGGCCAATGCGCACAACCGTTGCAGCGCCCGCCGCTCCACCCCCGTCTCCGGCAAATTCACCACGCCCTTGGCGCTCGCCCACCGATCGAACAGGTCGAGCATCAGCGCCCGCGCGTACGGTTCGCGCACATCGATCGGCCGCAACTCCGCCGCCGTCTCCGCCTGCAACCGCCGGATCGCCGTTCGCTTCTCGCCGAATTCCGGTCCCCGCAACGCCGCCAGATCTTCGACCCCGAAGACGTAGTCGTAGTCCTCCGGCGCCGGCGTCACCGCAAACCGTGCCCGCACCCCCGCCGTGTGCCGCACCGCCACCTCCGGGACCCGCCGCAGGTGGGGGTCGACGTCGAGGAGATCGCGGGCGGAACGCAGCAACCGGCGCATCGTCTTTGCGACCTCGTGCGTCCCGACGAAGGTCAAGAAAAACCCATCGCCGTCGTACTGCCGCAGCTTGAACGCGAGGTTGCCGTTGACCATCGCCAGTTCGCCGCCCTCGCCCGCGTTCCAGGCCAGCACTCCCAGCGGATGAACGTCCGAATAGGGCGCGAACCGCTCCGTCGCCCGCCGGATCAACCCGATGTCTTCCGGTCCGAACCGCCTGAACTCCCGAGTTCCTGCCCCCACGTCGTCCTCCCTTCGCTGCGTGCCGCCACGGCCGCCTACCAACGCTCGGCTCCGTAGACCGCCAGTGCCACCACCGCCGCGGGCTCCTCGTCGACTTCCGTCGACGCCACCCGCCAACCCACCCCCAGCGGATCGAATCCGACCCGCCGTCGCTCGCAGAGGTCGTGCAACGAGGCGTAGATCTGGTCCAGGACCGCCGCCTCGGCCTCGACCGGCGACGGTCCCTCGGACTCGTGCTCGACGAAGACCCCCTTGCCGCACTGCCACTGGTACCACCCGATCCCCGCGGCGATCGCCCGTCCCGGCGTCGCCGATCGTTGTTCCGCCATCACCACGTAGAGCCGATCCCCGTGCTCCCGCGGCGGCGAACAGGCACGATCCGACTCGAACACCGTCGTCCCCGGCGGGATCACCGAACTCAACCGGATCAGGTTGTAGTTGAAGACACCGCAGTCGTTGAGCGCCGCATCGAACGCCGAGAGCGCCGTCCGCCCCCGCCCACTCCCCACGACCACCGGGATGTGCATGACCCCTCCTCTCATCGGACCGGCGGCCGCACCGGGTCGAGGCGACCACGCCGCCGTCGGTCTCGTGGTCCGTCCACGCGTCGGTCCGCCCGACGCGATCTGGCCGGTCCACAACACGCTATTCCTACGTTTTTCCAAGACTTGGGACGTTGCTGCAACGGGAAAACCGTAACCTTAAGGCGTTCACGTGTCGGCGAGCGCACCCTTCCTCCACACGGTCACTTGCCCGAGAATTGCACCGGGCGCCGGGTCGGAGTCACCTGGCGGACGTCAAGGAGGAGCCATGCGCGATTGGGACCAGTTCAACCGTGGCGTGATCGAAGAGTTCCGCGGCACCGGAGGCAAGACCGCCGGTCGCTTCACCGGCCGCTCCCTCCTCTTACTCACCACGACCGGCGCCAAAACCGGTCGTCCCCGCACCGTTCCCCTCGTCTACTCGCGTGACGGCGACCGCCTCGTCGTCATCGCCTCCAAGGGCGGCGAGCCCACCAATCCCGACTGGTACCACAACCTTCTCGCCAACCCCACCGTCACCGTCGAACTCCCCGGCGAAACCTTCCGGGCCGCTGCCACCGTCGCCGACGGCGCCGAACGCCGCCGCCTGTTCGACCAACAAGCCGCCCTGATGCCCTTCTTCGCCGAGTACGAACGCACCACTGCCCGCCAAATCCCCGTCGTGATCCTCGAACGCCTCGATCGATCCGCAGAACTCACCCAACCCGAGGAACGATCCCCGGTGGAACGGCAACAAGCCATGCCGGACACGACACCCACCAAAGACGATCTGCTGGCCGCCCTCGCCGCCGAGCGTCGGTTCTGGGACGCCCTCGTCGCGACCGTCACGCGCGGGAACCTCATGGAGCGACCCGGTATCGGCGATGCCGCCGCGACGTTCAAGGACGTCGCGGCGCACCTCAACGATTGGCGCGAGTTGACCCTTGCCCGCTTGGAGGCCGCTTCCCACGGGTCCGGACCGCCCGGTCATCCCTGGCCCTCCGGTTTGGACGACGACACGCCGGCCGGCACCGACGCGATCAACGCCTGGTTCGCCGCCCGCGCCAGGGATCGTTCGGTTGTCGATGTGCTCGCGGAAACGGCGGCGCAATTCGACACCCTCGCCGCGGCGGTCGCGGCGATCCCGGCCGCCGACCTCCTGACACCCGGCCGCTTTGCGTCGATCGCCGACTGGCTCGCCGACCTGCCGATCGGACCCGCCCTGCTGGGGTTCTCGTTCACGCACCTGCACACGGACCACGAGCCGGACATCCGGGCCTGGCTCCGCCGCGAGACCGGCACCGAGCCGGTCCTGCCGCCGCCACCGCCGGACTTCGGATACGTCGAATAGCCGCCCGCCCTTCGACGGCGGTCGCCCCGTCCTCGGCCTACCCGCCCTTCTTGGCGACGAAGACCAGCGTCGTGTCGTCCGCCGTCGCCGCCGCGTCGGTGTAGCCCCCGAACACGTCGATCTCCCCGAACCCCGCCTGCGCCAGGAGCATCAGCAGTTCGTTCCGGAAATAGAGGGTCGTCTGCAAGGTGTGCACCTCCTCCGCGACGACCCGTTCGGACCGCCAGAGCAGCGCCTTCAACTGGATCGTGAGTCGCTGCTCCAGGGGATCGAGGCCCACTTGCCTGAACCGCAACTCCAACTCGTCCCCGTCGGCCGCCCGCCGCCGCGACCCCTCCGTCGGCCACTCCTGCGGCAGTTTTCTTCGCTCCTCCGGGAGCCAGGTGGACCACATCCCGGCACCGGAGTACGGAACTTCGTGGCTAAAGACGAGCGTGCCGCCGGGGGCGAGGTGGTCGTAGCAGCGCCGCAGCGCCTCGGCATCGTGCGCGCGCTGCCCGCCGATGCCGAAGACACCGCACATGAAGATCGTCCGGTAGCTGCGCGGGATTTCGAGGGCGTGCACCGCCTGCCGGTACAACCGAGGCGAGAGCCCCTCCCGTGCCGCCCGCTTTTGGCAATGAGCGAGCATGTCCGCGGACAGATCGCTCCCGTCGACGTCCAGCTCGGCCCGCAGCAGCGGCAGCAGCAGCCGCCCCGTGCCGCAGCCCAGGTCGAGCGCCGGTTGACCATCCCGCTCGACGAACGCCCGGTAAAACGCAAGCTCGGTGGGTTCGGGCTCGTTGAACTCCGCCCACCACCGGGCGATCAGTCCGTAGTGCCAGGTGTGTGGTTCGTTCTCCACGGTACCTGCCTCAGCCATGCTCGATGCTCCTTCACCTCCACCATCGATCGGCGATGCTCCGTCACGCCTCCGGGCACCGGAAGACGACCCGAAACCGCTTGCACACCAACGGCGTCTCCTCACCGAACGGCCACCCCGCCGCGGCGGAGTGTTTGGCGTAGTAGTCCCCAAGGTGCTCCCGCCACCATGCCAGCGTCCGCTCCCCCTCCCCGTAATCCACGGCGAACGCGGCGTCCACCTCGCCGAACGGCACGATCCGCACCTCCGTCATCTCGATGATGCAGCGCGGCTGACCCGTCGAAGCCAGGACGATGCAGCGGTCACCGACCCGCTCGATCGGATGGTTGCCCTCCTGGTAATACCTGAGCAAGGACGACGTGGCGGTCTTGATCCCGCGCTCGACCAGGCCGGCCAACTCGTCCGCCAACTCCGACTCGCCCTCGGCGCCGAAGGCGGACGCCTCGAAGTACCCAGACGGCACCGGCGTTCCCGCCGGAAGAGACCGCAGGTAGGTTGACCAGCAGGTCTCGATCGCCGCGGGTTCGGCCACCCCGACCTCCATTCGTGCCCCACCGACGCGAGGCGCGGTCGGCCACGCCGGTTGCGAACCAATCCGGCCGCGGTCAAGTCTTCAGCGTAGACGAGACGGGAGGGTGAATCAAGCGGTCGTGTCGTCTTCGGGGCTGCTCCGTGTCCCCTTGAGGACGAAAACGAGGAAGACGAAGATCGCCCGGTAGAGGCTCCCGCGGACGTGATCGCGAACCGCTTCGTCACCGAGCTCGTGCAGGCGGCAAAGCTCCCCGCGCAGGTCCGAAATCCAATAGTCGATGAGCTCGACCAGGAAGCGTTCCCAGGTCGCATCCTGGGTGCCAAGGATCCCCTTCTGCTGGGCAATGGCCAGGATTTCCCCTTCGTCCGCCCGCCACGAACGCATCAGATCCCGGAGGTACTTCGTGATAGCAATGGTCACCTCGTCCGCGAAGGCTTCCCCCAATTCGTAGGCCAGATCGCGGAGGAGTTGGTCCCCGCCGTCGCCCCCTTCGGCCCCGGCACAGGCGAGGCGGACCCTGCCTTGCCACGAGACGAGTTCGAAGTCGAGAGACGGTCTCACAGCCTAGGCCCCAGTCCCACGAAACGGCCCCTTGACATTTCCCCCGTTTCGGGAAATCACCGGTTATAGTGGGTTCCGAAGGTGCGGACCGGTCTGCCGCATCGCCGCGGGCGGGCGCCGCCGCCGTTCGCCAGCCGCGAGGACGAACACTGAGGCAAGCGGACCGCCGAGTGGGCTCGTTTGCCGGATTGAGAGGGAAGGACGCATGCGATTGTCACAGGTTGAGCCACGGACGCAGACCCGCTTCGCCTCGATCGAGGCGCTCGGGGAGTGGCTTGAGCGCGCCACGGTCGCCGACGTGGCGCGGATGTACGAGGGAGCAGAAGCACCGGATCCGAGCCAACTGGAATACACGCGGAGTCTCCTCCAAGCAGCGCGAAAGCGGGAGGAGACCGCTTCTGCCGCCTTTGCCGTTCAAACCGGCCCCGATACCGCGATCGCCATGAAGGGCTAGGCCAAGCGCACGCATCCCCAACCGGCGTTTCCTGAGGTCAACAGGGCGGACTGGCGTGCCGGTCCGCCCTGTTTTGTGGGGCAACACCAGGCCGCGGCCTGCTCACGGACCCGCCCACTTGCGCCGATCTTGCTGAGAGTATAATCGGGCTGTCCAATCAGGACGCGAAATAACGCCACACCAACCGGGTGACGACAGGGATTCCTCCGTTCTTTAGGCGCGCCGGTCAGCCCCATCGACACCCGAATCCACCAACGGAGACCGAGGGAATGAGCCTGCAGACGTTCGCACAGGAATGGTGTCCCCAAGCGCGCGAATCGTGCCGCCGCTCGTACGGAGACACGAGGCTGCCCGCGGTCACGGCGCTCGCCGAAAAACTGGTTGACGAATGTCTCGCAGAGATGTGGACCGTCGCCATCGACGACATCGACGTCTTCATCGTCGAAGGCTTCAGCCTGGAAGACATTCTCGGCTACCATGCCTTTCGGGTTCGCCTCCACGCCACCGGGTTCATGGCGAGACGCATGTCGCTCGACAACGAACTGCTGGAACGCTGCCGCGACGCGCTTCGCTCCGTCGTCTGCGACATCGCCACGTCCGACAACGGACTCGGTTGCCTCGAAGACCTCAAAGAGCACGTATTGGGAACCTGCGGGTTGGCGGTCGCCTCGTATCTGCACGACCTGATGCAGACGTACGGTTCGGATCGGAAAACGTCCTAACCTCGACGCCCAGCCACCGTACGCGCAACCGCCTCGATCGCGCGGACCGGCGATCGGCTTACCTCACCTCCTCCCCGGGGATCTGCCCGCAGATCTCCACCAACTTCCACCGGTCCACGTCGAGCTGATTGCGATAGCGCGCGTATTGCCCCGCAAGCCGCGAACCGTGCCCCTCGTGCAACGTTGAGTACACCTGCTCGCAAAGCGCTTGGACTGCCGGCGCCCCGATGTTCAACTCGGCCGCCGCCTCGTGCACCGTCTGCCCCGTCGCTCGGACGAGGAAGTAGGATGCGCAAGGACCGGCTTGCACAACCGATGCCCCTGCCCCCACAAGCTCGTCCGCCACCGCCGTCGGCAACCAATCGTCCAGACTCGACGCAAAATGGATGAACCGCTCGTAGTCCCACTGATACCGATCGAGGGCTTCGAACAGCGGCGATAGACTCGGCAGATATTCTCTCCACGCCGCGAGGGGCTGGATTTCGACCAGGTCCAACACCTCCTCGACGTTCTGTGGCAGTGAGCCCACGGCGGTGTCCCACCGCTCTCGCTCCCGCCGACGCAGCAAGCGGTACAGACGCTCCTGAAACCGCGCCGCTTCCCGTCGATAGTCTTGCCGGAGGTGCCGTTCGTCGGCGCGCTGCTCGACCAGGAGAATGGCGCCGCCGACGAGCAGGCCCACGATCAGGCTGACGATGATCCCCGAATAGAGCGCGGCCCAAAACTGAACCGCGAATTCTTCGCGCTGCCTGGTCCCACGAGGCCAAACGCCGGGAAGGTCGTCAAGTCGCGGATGGAGGAGCACCACGATCAAGATCAGACAAAACACGACCAGGATCACCGCGGGGACGCGCAATGAGCCGCTTCGCCGCGAACCGTGCACCGCGGTTACCTCCCGGCGGAGTCGTCGCCCGATAGGGCACCAACGACACGTCTCGGGAGGGTGCGCCTCAAGGTCTCCGGTCGAGGAGCCCGCTGGGGGGCGAATACCCTGATGGGCACCCGTCTCCGCAGACCCGCTCCATTTCCGGCCGACTACCCCGCAACCGTCCCGCGGATGACCGCCATTATCCCCCAGAATGGCGTCTTCCGTCGTCGGTTCGCTCGGGATGAGGAAACGCCCGGAAGGCACGACCCTGCCGTCCCGTCCGCACAGCGGCGGCCACGTTGGGAAGGACGCGCCGGTGGTCGCCCGTCGACACCATCGAGCGACGCATTCGCCGGGCGACAGCACGGGAACGAGCAGCGGCTCATCGAATTCGGCGTCGCGTGCTCGTCCTCCCGCCGCCTACCGTTCCTCGATCGGCAGGAACTTCTTGTCCGTCGGCCCCACGAATTCCGACTGCGGCCGAATGAGCCGGTTGTTGCTCACCTGCTCCAAGACGTGCGCGCTGTACCCGACCGAGCGCGCCACCGCGAACGTCGGCGTGAACATGTCGCCCGGCAATCCCACCGCCGCCAGCACCGCCGCCGAGTAGAACTCGACGTTCGTGTACAACCGTCGCCCCGGTTTCCGCTCGTTCAACAGCGCCAGCGCCTTCTCCTCCGTCGTCTTCGACAGCGCGAAGAACTCGGGATCGCTGGCGTGCTCCGCCATCCCCCGCAGGATCTCCGCCCGCGGGTCTTCCGCTTTGTAGACCCGGTGCCCGAAACCCATGATCCGGTCGCCCCGGTCCATCGCCGCGGTCAACCAGGCGTCGACGTTGTCCGCCGACCCGATCGCCTCCAGCATGTCCAGCACCTTCGACGGCGCTCCGCCGTGCAGCGGTCCCTTCAAGGCCCCGATCGCTCCCACCAGCGCCGAGCACATGTCCGACGTCGTCGAGGCGATCACCCGCGCCGTGAACGTCGAGGCGTTCATCCCGTGGTCGGCCAGCAACACCAGGTACGTCTCCAACGGCCGCCAGTGCCGCTCCTCCGGTTCCTTGTCGAAGAGTTGCTGAAGGTAGCTCTGCGCCGTGTTCTGCCCCGGTTTCGGGGCCACCGGTTCTTTCCCTTGCCGCAACCGGAAAAACGCCGCCAGGATCGACGGGAACCGGGCCGAGACCGCGATCGCCTCGTCCAGCGTCGGTTTCTCGTCGACGTCGAACAGGTCCGTCCGCACCGTCCCGAACACCGACAACCCCGTTCGCAGCGCGTCCAACGGCTGGGCGTTGCGCGGCAGCAGTCGCAGCGTCGCGACCACCGCGTCGGGCAACGACCGGTTCGCCTCCAGCTTCGCCGAAAGCGCCGCCAGTTCGCTCCTGGTCGGCAGGTGCCCCAACCAGAGCAGATGCGCCACCTCTTCGAACGATGCCTTCCCGGCCAGTTCGTGGATGTCGTAGCCACGGTAGACCAGCCGGCCCTCTTCGCCGAAGACGTGGCTGAGCGCCGTCGAGGCCGCGACGACCCCCTCCAGACCCTCCGGCTTCGGCATCGGAGTCTCGGCGACGGTCGCGGTCGACAAACTCATCCTCTGCGCTCCTTTTTCGGTTACGCCACACCGCTCGGACGCACGCCACCGCCAACCCGGTGTCCCATCGCGGCACACACGGCATCGCGAGCGGCTGGCTGAGCAGACAACGAACACGCGGTCGCGGCGCGGCTCGATCGCCGTCCGCGGCAGGTGGAACTGACACCCTGCCCGGCGCGGCCACCACACGCGGGAATCCTAGCACGTCCCTTCGGCGCCGGCCTCAGCCCCGCTTGCGTTCGCAAGATCCGGGTGGGGCACAGGGTCATTTCATCGCCTGGCGGCCGGCGGCGGCGATGTTGGTGGCGACCAGCCGCCGCCGGGCGACGATCAGCTTGCGACAGGCGGCGCAGACCCGCGGGGGCACCGCTGTGCGGACGGTGCCGCGGTCCTCCTCGACGGTGACGTCGCGGCCGTGCTGCAGGCGGTTCCCGATCCCCCAGTGCCCCCACGGCAGCGCCGGCAACCGCGCCGCGTCGGCCCGGTCCGGCGGCAGGCTGGCGACGACGTACGCGATCCTGTTCTCGACCTCGCCCGTGCGGACGTCGACCCGGCGACGGCGGACGCGGCAGACCTGGGCCGGATGCGGCGACGGGGCCCGATGGGTCCCGGCCTCCCCGGCGCGGGCGGTAAGGGCGGAATCGGCCGGGGCCCAGAGCATCCGCACCTCCCGCCGCCCGTGCCGCGCTTTCGGTCCACCTACCGTTGCCGCCGCCGGCCACCGCCCCAAGGCCCGTCCGAAGGCGGCCGCGTCCAGGGCGGCAACCGGGCGGCGCAGGGTCGGGCGGCAGGCTGAGCACGGCCCGCGCGGCGGGGTCCCCCTCGACCGACTCCCGCCCCCACCGGACGACCGCGTAGAGGCTGCGGCAGCCGCACGGCATCGCCGCCACCGCCACCTGGAGCACCCCGACCAGCGGTAGCGGCGGGGGTCTGGCACCGCCGCGAGCGCGTCGGCCAGGGAGCCGGGCGGCCCCGGCGGGGCAACCGTCAACACCCAACCAGAACCGGCACCGATTCTCCCCCATCAATAACCTGAAGAAATGATCCTGGGAGCGACGGGGCGACGGGGCGTTGCGCCGCGCAGCAACCGATGTCGTGCTACGATCCTGGGGGAGACCATTGGTGTAACGTGCCAACATGCTCCGGCCCGTTCAGCTTCATGGCTCGATCGAGGAGAGCATCACGCGCCGACCCGACAAGACGGCGCATGAGTTCCGGCACGTGGCTAGGTGACCAGCCATGTCGATCGAGCCGAACACGCCCCGTTCCGCCCCGCCCGTGCCGCTCATCCCCCTCGCGGATCGCGAAATGGCGGCCCGGCTGCCGGTTCCCCTGACGCCGCTCGTCGGGCGCGAGCGCGAGGTCGCCTCCACCGCCGCGCTGATCGGCGACCCGGCCGTCCGCCTGGTGACTTTGACCGGCCCGGGCGGCGTC